>SCQP01000002.1 GCA_004299485.1 Acidobacteriota bacterium | reverse complement strand
GGTGCTCACGACGCCGCCCACCTGCGCCAGCACGGCGAGCAGCAGCTCGCCGGCGGGCAGCACCGCGCCGACAGCTTGCAGCGGCGCCGCGGCGCCCGGTTACACCATTGTCTATGCGCCCGGCGTGGTGACGGTGACGCCGGCGCCGCTGACCATTACCGCCTCCAGCCCGAGCATGACCTACGGCGGCGTTGTGCCCGCGGTCGCACCGGTTTATTCCGGCTTCGTGAACGGCGATACGGCGGCCGCGCTGACCACCGAACCAACCTGCCTCGCCGATGCCACCAGCGCCACGCCTGCCGGCACCGCGGCGACGCTGTGTGCTGGCGGTGCAGCGGCCAACTACTCCCTCGCTTACGCACCTGGAACATTGACCATTTCGAAAGCGGCAAGCACGGTGGCGCTGGCGAGTTCGGCGAGCAGCATGGGCGCGGGATACGGCTTTACACTGACAGCCACGGTCGCTCCCGCGACCAGCGGGACGCCGAGCGGAACGGTCAGCTTTTTCGATGGCACAACGGCGCTGGGAACGGCAACGCTGACAGGCGGCAAGGCAAGCTTCACGGCGAAGCTTGCGGGCCTGGGCACGCACGACCTCACGGTACAATACGGCGGCGATGGAAACTTTTCCGGCGGCAGTTCGGCTGCGGTTGCGGTGAACGTCGTGCAATCGGGCTACATGCTGGCGGCAACGCCGGACCATATCGACGTGCAGCGGGGTTCATCCGGACAGATCGTGATTACGGCGACGCCATTTGGTAATTTCCAGGGAACGGTGTCGTTTGCGTGCAGCGGACTGCCCAGTTATGCGAGCTGCGCGTTTACACCCCCCAGCCTTACGCTCGATGGCAGCGACACGCAGCGGGAGATGGCGCTGACGGTGACGGCGGCGGCGGCAGGCGGTGCGCCGTGGCTGCCAGCGGGCGGCCGCGACCGGTGGTTCTGGCTGCTGGGTGCGCTGGTGGTGGCCGGGGTGGCAATGAGTCTGCGGCGAAGGCGCGTGCGGCTGGCGTGGGGGCTGGCTGGGATCTGTCTATTGCTGGCGGGTTGCGGCGGAATGGCGGCGGGCAACGGCTCCGGCAACAACACGACCGGGACCACGACGCAGAGCGCAACGGTTAAGGTTACGGCCAGCGCCAACGCCAGCGCCGGGTCGGGCGGCCAGACTGCAACCGTTACGCTTACCATCACGTTTGATTGAAAGTCTGGTCGCTAGAACAGGCGACGACCGAAGCGTGGTAATCTAGTCTACGACTGGTCTAAGCAGAGAAGCCCCGATGCGGAATCGCGACTTTATAGGCGCCTACGAGGCGAAAACCCGGTTTTCGGAAATCCTGGAGCGGGTCGAGAGGGGAGCCGAAATTACGTTGACGCGGCACGGGACGCCGGTGGCTCGGATGGTGCCCTTGCAGAAGCAGTCGAGCCAAGGCGAGCGGGCTCAAGTTATTGAGGCCATGATCGAGTCGCGGCGCGGCTGCACTCTGGGAGGGCTGAAGGTTCGCGACCTGATCGCCGAAGGCCGGAAGTGAAAGGCAGGGTACGAGACAAATTCGTGGTGGACGCATCCGTGGGCCTGAGCTGGGTCTTCGACGATGAGGCGACGCCCGCGACCGACGCTCTGTTTCGCCGGCTCAGCACGGCAACTGCAGTCGTACCGGGCTGGTGGTACACCGAGTTGATCAACGTGCTGGCTCTGGCCGAGCGGAGGGGCCGGATCACGGTCGCGAAAACAGAAGAGTTTCGCTTGCGGCTTTCCGCGCTAGCGATCGAGGTAGATCAGCACGCCGCGGAGCGTGCTTTCGGTGAAATCCTGCCGCTTTGCCGCGCGCACGGTCTGACCAGCTACGACGCCCTCTACATTGAGCTGGCCTTGCGGCGCGGACTGCCGCTGGCGACACTCGATGCAGAAATGAGCCGAGTCGGGCGCCGGTTGGGGCTGCACCTGCTGCTGTGAGCGCTTGCCGGCTAGATAGCCTGCAGGAGGGCGGCGAGGAGGGCGGCGCGCGGGGCGAGCGAGGCGATCAGCACGTGTTCGTGGTAGGTGTGGGCGCCGGCGCCGACGGCGCCGAGGCCGTCGAGGGTGGGGACGCCGAGGGCGGCGGTGAAGCTGCCGTCGCTGCCGCCACCGGTTCCGGTGGATTCCAGAGCCAGGCCCAGTTCGCGGCCGAGGTCACGGGCGCGGGTGGCCAGAGCAAGGCTGGCGGGGGTGGGTTCCATGGGCGGGCGGTTGAGGCCGCCTTCGAGCGCAAGGCGGACGCGCGGGTCGGAGGGTTCGAGAGCGCGGATACGGCGGTCAAAGGCGGCGAGTTCGGCGGCGGTCCAGGCGCGGGCTTCGATGTGGGCTTCGGCGTGGGCGGCGACGATGTTGAGGCGCGTGCCGCCGGAGAACAGGCCGGGGTTGACGGTGAGGCCGCGAGCGGCGTCGCTCCAGGAGGCGATTTCGACCACGCGGGCGGCCAGTTCGACAATAGCGCTGGCGCCTTCGGTGAAATCGACGCCAGCATGGGCGGCGCGGCCCTCGGCGCTCAGCTTGTAGACGGCGATGCCTTTGCGGGCGACTTTGAGCTTGCCGTCTTCGTCAGCGGCCGGTTCGAGGACGAAAGCCGCACCAGCGGTGCGGGCGGCGGCTTCAGTCAGCGAGCGAGAGGCGTGGCTGCCGGTTTCTTCGTCAAAGACCAGAAGGATGTGAAGCGGACGGTGGGGCTCGGCGCCTTGGGCGGCCAAAGCGCGCAGAGCGAACAGAAGCTGGACGATGCCGCCTTTCATGTCGTAAACGCCGGGACCCCAGAGGCGCTCGCCATCGTTGCGGACGGGCATACGCTCCAGGGTGCCGGAGTCGTAAACGGTATCGAGATGGCCGAGAATGAGGAGTGGAGAGGCGTCGGCGTCACGGCCGGGCAGGCTAAGCTCCAGCGCTGCGGGGTGATCGTTGGCATCGCAACCGGCTTCGGTGAAGGCGCTGGCAACGATCTGGGCGAGGGCGCGGACCCGCTCGGGTTCGGAGGTGGGAGACTCGCAGGCAGCCCAGGTGCTAAGGCAGTCAACCATCGCATTCCGCTGCGAGGTTAACCAGGTAAGCAGTTCCGCAGGCAGGGACATAGCGGCCATTGTAAAATGGCTTTTGCCCATGATGCCGGAAAACGCTGAAACTATTGCACCCGCTTCCCTGCCCCCGACGCTGCCGATGGGTATACCGGAAATTGAGCGTCTGCTGCCGCACCGCTTCCCGTTCCTGCTGCTGGACCGCATCGTGGCGTTCGAGCCGCGCAAACGGATCACCGCGATCAAGAACGTGACCGCCAACGAGCCGTTTTTTCAGGGGCATTTTCCCGGGCATCCGATCATGCCGGGCGTGCTGGTGCTGGAAGCGCTGGCGCAGGCGGGCGCACTGATGATCCTGTACGAAGACCGGGCGCCGGGCGAACACTTGATCTACTTCACGGGGGTGGATGGTGCGCGCTTCCGGCAGCCGGTGGTGCCGGGAGATCAGTTGCGGCTGGAAGTCGAGGTGCTGCGCTTCCGGTCGACGGCCGGGCGGATGCAGGGACGGGCGTTTGTGGGCGAGAAGCTGGCAGCCGAAGGCCTGCTGAGCTGCGCGGTGGTGCCGCGGACGGAAGCATGAGATCTCCGCTGGCCGTCATTCATGAAGCCGCGCGGGTACCGGACTCGTGCGAGATTGGGCCGGGATGCGTCATCGGTGCGGGCGTCGAAATGGGCGAACGCTGCCGGCTGCATTCGCATGTGGTGATCGAAGGCGATTGCCGCATCGGCAGCGACAACGAAATCTTCCCTTTTGTCACGATCGGCATGGCGCCGCAGGATTTGACCTACAAAGGCGAGGCGACGCGGCTGGAGATCGGCGATCACAACGTGATTCACGAGTTTTGCAGCCTGCACCGGGGGACGACCAAGGGCGGCGGCGTGACGCGCATCGGCAGCCACAATCTGCTGATGGCCTATTGCCATGTCGCGCATGACTGTCAGCTCGGCTCCCACATCATCATGGCGAACGGCTCGACGCTGGGCGGGCACGTGCATGTCGGCGATCATGCCACCCTGGGCGCGCTTTCGCCGGTTCATCCCTTTGTGCGCGTGGGCGCGCATGCCTACCTGGGCGGGGGCACGATCACCACCCAGGATGTACTTCCCTTCGCCAAGACCAGCGCCACGCGCGACAACCACGCCTTCGGCGCCAACGCCATCGGCCTGAAGCGCAAGGGCTTCAGCGCGGAGCGGATCGCGGTGCTGCAGCAGGCGTTCCGGATTCTGCTGAACTCGGACCTGAACACGACACAAGCCGTGGAGCGGATTCGCGCGGAGGCGTGGAACGCGGATACGGAGATGCTGGTGGAGTTTATCGAGACCAGCGAGAGGGGGGTGATCAAATGAGGGAAGAGGGAAAAGGGAAAAGGGAAAAGTGAGCGATACCGAAAGGTATGGGCTGATTGCGGGGAATGGGAGGTTTCCGTTTCTGCTGCTGGAGGCGGCGCGAGGACGCGGGATTGCCATGGTAGTTGCCGCGATCAAAGAAGAGACGGACCCCAGTATTGGCGAGCATGCGGGCGAGGTGCATTGGCTGAGCCTGGGGCAGCTCGGGAAGCTGATTCAGGTATTTCATGGCGCCGGGGTCAAGCGCGCCGTCATGGCGGGGCAGGTGCAGCACAAGCAGATTTTTTCGCACTTGCGGCCGGACTGGAAAATGGCCATGCTGCTTGCTTCGCTCGCCACCCGGAACACCGATTCGCTGCTGGGCGGGGTGGCAAAGATACTGGAGGAAGAAGGGATTACGCTCGAAAGTTCAACCGACTTCCTGCGGCCGCTGCTAGCGACGTCGGGCGTGATGACGGCGCGAAAACCGGACGAGCGAGAGCAGGCGGATTTGGACTACGGTTTTAGCGTCGCGCGGCATCTGGCGGCAGCAGACATTGGCCAGAGCGTGGCCATTGCGGCGCGGGCGTGCGTGGCGGCGGAAGCGATGGAAGGGACCGACGCCATGATTCAGCGCGCGGCGGGGCTGGCGGGCGGACGGCCGCTGACCATCGTCAAAGTTGCAAGGCCGAAGCAGGACTTGCGCTACGACGTGCCGGTGATCGGGCCACGCACGATTGCCGCCATGCGGACTGCGGGCGCAACGGCGCTGGGGCTGGAGAGCGGACTGACGTTGATGCTGGAACGCGCGGAGTGCCTGGCCGCAGCCAACGCGGCGGGGATTGCCATCGAGGGACGAGGGAAATCGTGAGTGCGATTCCCGTTGCGGTGGTGGGCTGCGGATCGTTTGGGCGCCATCATGCGCGGATTTACGCTCAGCTGCCGGGAGCCGAGCTGGTTGGGGTCTACGACGCGAACCGGGAGCGAGCGGAAGCTTTAGGCGCGCCGGTGCTGCGTTCGCTGGATGAAGTGAAGCAAAAGGCGAAGGCCGTTTCCGTCGCTGTGCCGACGACGGCACATGCGGCGGTGGCCATCGAACTGCTGCAAGCGGGGCTGGATGTGCTGGTGGAGAAGCCGATTGCGCCATCGCTTCAGGACGCCGATGCCATGATTGCCGCGGCACAGAAGCATAGCCGCATTCTGACGGTGGGACATCTGGAGCGGTTCAATCCAGCGGTGCAGTTAGTCCGGCCGCGGGTGACGCGGCCGTTGTTTTTTGAAGTTCACCGGCTGAGCGTGTTCACGCCCCGCAGCCTCGATGTGGATGTGCTGCTGGACCTGATGATTCACGACCTCGACCTGGTGCTGAGTTTTGTGAAGGCGCCGGTCACGGAATTGCAGGGTGTGGGGCTGGCGGTGCTGAGCACGCATACCGATATCGCCAACGTGAGGCTGACGTTCGCTAACGGCTGTGTGGCGAATTTAACCGCCAGCCGGGTCAGTACCGAGCGGGTGCGGAAGCTGCGGTTTTTTCAGCCGGCGGAATACATTTCGCTCGATCTGGCGCGGCGGGATGCCGAGCTTTTCCGCCTGACGTCGGCACCTGGCGCGCCCATGCCGGCTTTGGCTCATGAACATTTGCAGGGCGGGGACACGGAACCGTTGAAGGCTGAGATCGATGCGTTTCTGGGGTGCGTAACGAACCGGGACGCGCCGGAATGCGATGGCGCGGCGGCGCGGGCAGCGTTGGAGGTGGCGCTGCGTGCGGCGGAGGCGATCCGGATTCACCGCGAGGGGCTGGAGCTATCGGCTAGGCGCTGACGGGTTCCGGGAGCGGGGCGACGCCGCAGGAGCGGACCAAGGCTTCGACGCGGGCAGAATCCATGCGGGTTGCATCGTATTCGATGGCGAGAGAGCCGGCAGCTTCGTCGATGCGGAGCTTGCGGATGCCGTAGACGTCGGAGAGGCGCGAGAGCGCCTGGATCTGCGGGTCGGTCAGCGGGCCGGCGTAAGAAAAGGCAATATCCATTGTGGTCATAAAAAGTTCACAGTTTACAGTTCGCAGTTTACAGTTTTGACGGGGTGGACTGAAGAGATAGAGATGGCGCTGGGATTTAAGAGACGGCGAGCTCGGCAAAATCAGCGATGCGGTTGAGGCGGGCGACGGTGGAGGCCAACAGCGAGAGACGGGTGGCGCGAAGGGCTGGGTCGGGGTCGTTGACGCGGACTTCGGTAAAGAAACGCTCAAGGGGCAAGGCAAGGGAGGCGATGGCCTGGAGCTCGGCGGCGTAGTCTTGCGATTCGGGCAGGGATTTTACGGCAGCGTAGAGGGCTTGGGCGGCGGGTTGGGTGAGGGCCGCGGGATCGAGAGGTTGGGCGAGCCCTTGGGCGATCCATTTATCCAGGCCGCCTTCTTTGCGGACGATGCTGCGGGCGCGTTTGACGACGGCGGCGACGGCGGCCAGGTCGGGCGCCTTTTGCAGGGCGGCGAGACGTTGAGCGGCATCGAGGGGAATGTCGGCGCCGGACGCAAGCACGGCGACGGCTTGATTCGTGCTGGCGCCACGGGCGTCGCGCAGGTAAAAGCTCAAGCGTTCCGTAAAGAATGCCGCGGTGGCGGCGAGGGTTTCGGCGGCCGGATGGAATTCGGCAATAGCCCCGTACCCGGCGAGGGTTTGCTCGACCGCGTGGCGGAGGGAGAGCGGCAATTGGCACTCGACCAGGGTGCGGATGATGCCGTTGCCCTGGCGGCGGAGAGCGAAGGGGTCGGCGGAGCCGGTGGGAATTTCACCGAGAGCGAACATGCCGGCGATGGTGTCGAGTTTGTCGGCCAGAGAGACCACGGCGCCTTCGCGGCTGCGCGGAGGCGTGTCCCAGCGGTACTGGTCGGCAATGGCGGTCGCGACGGTTTCCGGCAGGCCTTCGGCGTGGGCGTAATGGCCGCCCATGATGCCTTGCAGCTCGGGAAACTCCTTCACCATTTCGGTGGTGAGATCGCACTTGGCGAGCAGGGCGCCTTGCTGCGCATCGGCATTGCCGCCGAGCGCGGCGGCAAGCGTTTGCATGCGTTTGGCTTTGGCGCCGTAGCTGCCGAGCTTGGCCTGAAAGGTGACCTGATCAAGCAGCGGGAGGCGGTCGCGGAGCGATCGCTTGCGGTCGGTGTCGAAGAAGAACTGGGCGTCGCTGAAGCGGGCGCGCAGAACGCGCTCGTTGCCGTGGCGAATGAGACCCTTGGGATCGCTGTTCTGGTTCAGGACGGCGATGAATTTGGGAGCCAGATTGCCGCTGCCGTCGCCAACCGCCAGATATTTCTGGTGGTCGCGCATGACGGTGATGAGCACATCGGCCGGGAGAGTCTTGAGGTAGGCGGGGTCGAACTCGCCCACGATGGTGCTGGGCCACTCCGTGAGATTCACGAGCGTGTTTTCGAGCTCGATGTCTTCGCGCTGGAAGGGGACGCGGGTGGGGCCAAAGATGGCGGCGTAGCGGTCGGCGGGCGAAGGGATGACGAAGTTCTTTTTCCAGCGGGCGGGATAATCGTTGGCGCTCGCAACCGCGAAACGGGGTTTGCCCAGGGTGCGATGGCCACGGCTTTCGGCGGCTGCGGTGAGGGAGCCGAGGCGAAAAGGAATGAGAGTTTCGCCATGGAGGGCAAGGAGCCAGCGGACAGGGCGGAGAAAGCGCAGCTCGCCGTCCCAGCGCATGGAGCGCGGCAGAGGGATGGCGCGGATGGCCTCGGGAATCAGGTCGAGCAGCAGCGTGCTGGCGGCGCCACCGCCGGTCTTTTTGCGGACGGCTAGATATTCGCCTTTGGGGGTAGTCTGGCGGAAGAGGGCTTCGGGACTGACGCCGTTTTTGGCGGCAAAGCCAGCGCCCTGGGCGCTGAGGCTGCCGTCGGGTTTGAAAGCGATGCGCACGGGCGGACCGGCGATGATCTCTTCGCTTTGCGGCTGGCGCAAGTGAATCGCCGGATGACGGAAGATGAGGCGGCGGGGCGTCCAGGCAGAGGATTCGGGGGCGCCCTCGGTGAGGTGAGCGTCCAGCAAGCGTTGCATGAGGTTTTGCAGCAGCGATTCGGCCAGGGACTGGACGGCGGCGGCGGGAAGTTCCTCGCAACCGATCTCGATCAGCAGCGGGGCGGTGTTGCTAAGCATGCACTTGCTCCTCTTGCTGCTCGGTATAGGCGCTGGCGATGCCAACGGCGAGCGAGCGGATGCGCTGGATCATATCGACGCGCTGGGTGACGGAGATAGCGCCGCGGGCGTCGAGCAGATTGAACAGATGCGAGCAGCGCAGGCAGAGCTCGTAGGCGGCGAGGATGGGAAAGCGGCCGCGGGCGGCAGCGGGGAGTTGGCGGAATTGATGCAGCAGGGCACGGCATTCGCGCTCGTTGCCTTCGAATGCCTGCCAGAGGCGGTCGACGTCCGCCTTTTCGAAGCTATAGACGGAACTGTGAAGTTCGTCGAGAAAACGAACCTCGCGATAAGTGGTGGTCGCATTCCAGTGAATGTCGTAGACGGAGTCGACGTCCTGGAGGAAAGCGGCAATGCGCTCCAGCCCATAGGTGATCTCGACGGGAATTGGGTTGAGGTCCTGGCCGCCAGATTGTTGAAAATATGTGAATTGTGTGATTTCCAGGCCATCGAGCATGACCTGCCAACCCAGGCCCCAGGCCCCCAAGGTGGGGGATTCCCAGTTGTCTTCCTCAAACTTGAGGTCGTGGTCGTAGAGCGTAATCCCAATCGCCTCAAGGCTTTGCAGGTACAGGTCTTGTACATCTTCAGGTGCTGGTTTAAGAATTACCTGCATCTGGGTGTGGCGATAGAGGCGGTTCGGGTTTTCGCCGTAGCGGCCGTCGGCGGGCCGGCGGCTGGGCTGTGGATAAACCACGCGATAGGGCTTGGGACCTAAGACACGCAGAAACGTCTCGGGCGCCATGGTGCCGGCGCCGACTTCGAGATCGAAGGGGAGCTGGACGATGCAGCCGTGCCCGGCCCAGAAGGATTGAAGGCGTTGGATGAGATCTTGGAAGGTCAAGGGAGTTTTTCAGTATGTCAGTATTTCAGTATTTCAGTTTGCGGGCTCGAGGGTCAGGAGAATCGGCCAGGAGCGGAGCGCGCCTTCGAGGTGGTCTTCGAGGGCGGCGCGAAGGACACGGCGGAGCTCGCGGCCAGCGGCGCCGGCCGCATCGCCCTGGAGGGTGGGTAGAGGCGAGGTCGCAATAGACTGGGCCAGGGACTCGGCTTCTGGGGTGATGGACAGGATTGGCAAAAAGCCTCCTAGGCGGACCATCCAGTATAAGTAATACGTCAGCGGGAGCCACGCTGTGGGCGCGGTGCGCAGGGCGGTGGTCGCGGCGGCCAGCAGGCGATAGGTAGCGTCGCTGACTTCGGCTTCGGGCAGCATGCGGTCGGCAACCTCGGCGATGAGCGATATCGCAACTGAATTTAGCAGATCGTTGGTGCGGGCGGACAGGGGGGAGGCGAGCAGCTCGCAGTGGTCGATAGAGCAGAGGTCACGGCTTTCGCGCTCGAAGAACTGGATGCGCACCTGGGTGAGGGGTTCGAGCGAGGCGCCGAATTTGGATTTGGGGCGGCGGGCGGCGCGGGCGACGCCACGCTTTTTGCCGAAATCGCGGGTGAAAAAGCTGACGATGCGGTCGGTCTCTTTCAGAGGGTAGGTGCGGAGGATGAAGGCCTCGGAGGTTCGGAGGGGCATGAAAACAGTATTTCAGTAGATCAGTATTTCAGTACATCAGTTCGGGGACGAACGGAGGGTGACGATTAGGCGCGAGAGGATGCGTTTGCAATCGACGATCTGATCGTGGAGGGTGGCGTACACCTCCGGGGACAGATAAGCCAGGTCATTGGCGAGCAGGAGATGGAATTCGACTTCGCTGGCCGATCCCATGGCGATTTCGAGGAAGCGGCGCAATTCGGTGTTGCCGCGGCGGCCGCAGCCTTCGGCAATGTTCGCGGCAATGGAGGCTGCCGCGCGACGAAGCTGGCTGCTGAGGCCATAGCGTTCCTCAGCCGGAAATTTCACCGTAGCACGATACACACCCAACGTGAGTTCGTACGCCTTTCGCCAGGCGGTCAGATTCCGGAAGTCCTGCATGACTGAAATACTGATGTACTGAAATACTGACGTACTATTGCGCGTCAATGAGTTCGACGGCGAGGAGGACCGTCTTCCCGACGACCGTGAGACTGTGGGACGAGACCTTGTCCATGGTGTCCTGGTTGGTGTGGTGGTAGGCGCCCATGCCGTCGCCGGGCATGGGGCCGAAGTGGGCGTCGACCACGTCGACCACGGGGATGCCGACGTTGGCGAAGGGCTTCTGATCGTCGATGATCTCTTCCGAGTACTTGAAGAAGTACTGCTGGTAGCCGAGCTTGGTGGCGGCGGACATGATGAAGGCCTGGAGCCAAGGGGTCGAGCTGGACTCCTTGTCGACGCTCAGGTCTTTGTAGCCGATCATATCGAGCAGGAAGAAGCCGCGGATGCGGGGCACGAGACCTGCGGCGGCGAGCTTGTGGGCGAGATGACGGCTACCAACGAGGCCGTCGTCGCCCTGGAAGGATTTCACCGCTTCTTCAAAGTCGGTCCAGACCAGCCAGATTTGCATTTTGGTGGGCTTGGCGGCGTGGAGGGCGTCGGCGAAGGAGAGCAAAATCGCCGTGCTGGAGCCGCCGTCGACAGCGCCGACAAAGCCCTTCTTGAAAAGCGTGTCGTAATGGCCGGCGAGGATGAAGATGGGCTGGTTGGGGTTATTGGAGACGTTGAACTTGGCGATGAGGTTGTGGACGGGAACAGTGCCGCGGGGCGAATTCGGATCGATGAAATCGTAGGCCGAGAACTGGCCGCCATCGCGCTCGACCACGCGGCGCACCAGCGCCTCGGTTTCCTTATGGCCGATGGAGCCGGGAGTGCGAGGGCCGAAGCCAACCACCTTGGCAGTGTAGCGGTAGCACTGCTCACCATTGAAGGCCTGGTAGAGCTGGGGCTTAGGTTTTGGAGTGGCGAAGGCGGCTAGGCTTAACGCAAGCAGCGTGGCGGCTAGTTTCACCACTTCAGTTTAGCGTCTCTAAAGGCAGGTAAAGGCGGGCTTCCGTACCGGGGCTGTGGCGGCGGTTGCTGAGGGTGAGGCGGCCGTGGTGGGCCTCTGCGATCTGGCGGGAAAGGACAAGACCAATGCCGGAACCGCCGGGTTTGGTGGTGAAGAAGGGGACGAAGAGGTTGGCGGTGGAGGCGAGGCCGGGACCTTCGTCGGCGATCCAGATTTCCAGCCATTGGTGGCGCAAGTCCCAGCCGATCTGGACGTTACCCTGGGTTGTTAAAGAGGCATCGACGGCGTTGCGGAGGAGGTTGATGACGACCTGGGAGATTTGATCGGGATCAAGGGAGACCTCAATTTCGGGGCCGGGACGAATTTCGACGGGAAGGCGCTGTTCGAGGCGGACCGCGGCCTGGACCAGAGAACGCACGCCGGTGGGATGGAGGTCGGGCTGGGGCAGACGCGCAAGACGGGTGTAGTTGCCCATGAAGCGGTTGAGGGCGGCGGCGCGGTCGGCGATGACGTTGAGGCCGTGGCTCATGTCTTCGCTCCAGTCGTCGGATTGCGGTTGCTGTAAGAGGCCGGCAAGTGAGCCGGCGAGGGACATGACGGGGGCGAGGGAGTTGTTGATTTCGTGGCCGAGGACGCGAATGAGGCGGTACCAGGCGAGGCGCTCCTCTTCGCGCAAGGGCTGGCTGAGATCGGAAATAACGAGGAGATGGTGGGGCTTGCCGTCCTGACGGAATTGGGAGTGGCGGATATCCCAACGGCCGGGACCGCCGGGGAAGGTGGCCTCCTGAAGGCGATGTCTGGGGCCGGTGAGCATGGGGGCGAGGCCGAGCTCGGCGGCGGATTGGCCCATCAGGCGCTCGGGTGGAGCGGCGAGGAGGGTGGCGCCGACAGGGTTGATGAGACGGAGGCGCTGCTGATCGTCAAAGGCGAGGACGGCGATGTCGATGGCTTCGACAACTTTGTCAAGCAAGGCGCTGGCTTCGAGACTGGCGACGCGGCGATCACGGAGGAAAGAAGAGAGGCGATTGATTTCCGAGGCGAGAGCGCCGAAGGAGTCGCTGTAGCCGGCCCCGCGGGCGCGGACCGAGTAGTCGCCTTCGCGGACGGCCGCGAGCATGTTGGCGAGTGTGCCCAGAACCAACTCGACGCGCTCACGCAGACCGATGGTGAGACCGAGCCAGGTGAAGACAATGACCAGAGTCAGCAGAATTTGCCAGCCGTGCGTGCCCGCGGAACTGAAAACGGCCTGGTCCTGTGGAAGCCAGATGAGGACCAGTGCCGCAGCGACGGCGGGAAGACCAGCCATCATGCCCAGCCAAAGGAGCAGCGAGCTGGGGTTGGTCGCCGGGCGTTGGCCTCGGTGCTTAGAGGCCGTAACGTTCGATGCGGCGGTAGAGGGCGGCACGGCTTAAGCCTAACGCTTTGGCGGCGTGATGGATATTGCCGCCGGCGCGCTCGAGGGCGGTGCGGACAAGGATACGCTCGGCTTCGTCAAGCGGCAACGCATCGAGGCCGGCGAGGCTGGGAGCGCCAGCGACAGGCGTCGTGCGCAGGCCGAGGTCGCTGGCCTGTATGAGATTGGCGTGAGCGAGCAGGACGGCGCGCTCGACGGCGTGTTCGAGTTCGCGGACGTTGCCGGGCCATGGGTGTTCCTGCAAGGCGCGCAGGGCGGCGGGGTCGAAGCCGGCGATGGATTTTTGGTAGCGAGCGGCGAGCCGACGGAGGAAAAACTGGGCGAGGGTGGGGATGTCCTCCCGGCGCTCGCGGAGGGGTGGGACATGGATTTCGATGGTGTTGATGCGGAAGAGAAGGTCCTGACGGAAGCGGCCCTCCGCGACCGCCTGGCCGAGATCGGTGTTGGTGGCAGCGAGGAGGCGAACATCGACCTTGCGGGTCTTGGAGGAGCCGACGCGTTCGAGCTCGCCCGACTGGATGGTACGCAGAAGCTTGGCTTGCTGCGCGAGGCCGAGATTGCCGATTTCATCGAGGAAGAGGGTGCCGCCGTCGGCCATTTCGAAGCGGCCAACGCGGTCGGCTTTGGCATCGGTAAAAGCGCCGCGAATGTGACCGAAGACCTCACTTTCAAAAATGCCTTCGGGCAGACCGCCGACGTTGACGGTGACCAGGGCGCGGGCAGAGCGATGGGAAAGAGCGTGGATGGTTTTGGCGATGAGCTCTTTGCCGGTGCCATTTTCGCCGGTGATGAGGATGTTGGCGTCGGAGGGCGCGACCTGGGTGATGAGCTGCAGCAGGGGGCGCATGGCGACGGATTCGGCGATGAGTTCGGGGCGATTCTCGGCGCGCAAGAGGCGGGTTTCGGCCTCAAGGCGCTGCTCGTTGCGCAAGGCGCGACGGAGTTCGACCTGATTGCGGACGATGGTAAGCAGGCGCTCGTTGTTCCAGGGCTTTTCGATGAAATCGCGGGCGCCCTGGCGCATGACCTCGACGGCAATCTCGACCGTGCCCCAAGCAGTCATGATCACGACAGGGAGGGTAGAGTCGAGCGCCAGGACTTTGGGCAGTAGCTCCAGGCCTTCCGCGCCGCTGGTGGTGTCGCGGGTGAAGTTCAGGTCGAGCAGGAGGAGGTCGAACTCCTGAGACTGAAGGGATTGCAAGGCGGCGGAAGGGGAGTCGACGGATTCGGTGCGGAAGCCGGAAGACTTGAGGAGAAGGCGGAGGGCTTCTCTAACGTCCGTGGCATCATCCGCGATCAGGATTTTCGGGGGAGTCGGCACAGATATCGGTATTTCAGTATTTCAGTATGTCAGTATTTCAGTCGGGCTCGGGCTGGCGGCGAGGCGCGAGAGCAGGCGTGCGCGCAGGGTGTGCGCTTTGCGCCACAGCGTCGACTTGAGGAAGGCCTGCATGAACTGACAAACTGATGTACTGAAATACTGAAAAACTAATTCCCCTTCACCAGCCAGCCATCTGCCAGCTCGATGATGCGGTCGCCGTAGGCGGCGTTTTGCTCGTTGTGGGTGACCTGGATAATCGTCGTACCCTGGCCATTGAGGCGCTTGAAGAGCTCCATGATTTCACGGCCCTGGGCGGAGTGGAGATTGCCGGTGGGTTCATCGGCGAGGATGAGTTTGGGGTTGGCAATAACGGCGCGGGCGATGGCGACGAGCTGCTGCTGGCCGCCAGAGAGCTGGCTAGGGTAGAGATCCTTCTTGCCGACAATCTGGAAGCGGTCGAGGGTGTCGGCAACGAGGCTGGCGCGGTCCTTGGAGCGGATGTCGCGGTAGGAGAGCGGGACGTCAAGGTTTTCGTAGACCGTCAAATTGTCGAGCAGGTGATAGCTCTGGAAGACGAAGCCGATGTAGGCCTTGTTGAGCTCGATGCGCTTCTTCACCGGGAGCTTGTGGACGGGGGTGTCGAGAAAGAAGAACTCGCCGCTCCAAAGGCTATCGAGCATGCCGAGGATAGAGAGCAGCGTCGATTTGCCGGAGCCGGAGGGTCCCATGACGGTGAGAAACTCGCCCTCGCGGATGTCCAGGTTGATCTGGCGCAGGGCGTAGGTTTTGCCGACGCCGGCGGGATAGGTTTTTTCGAGTTTGCGGAGCTGGATCACGCCTCTTAGGGTAACGCAAGCCTAAGGCAGATTGGGGATGCCCTGGCGGGCCAGGGGCGCGCCGAGAGAGATGTGATAGTCACCGAGGAGGGTTCCGCTATCGGTGGCCAGCGTGACCTGGGCGATGGCGTAAGCCTGCTGAGCGGCAACGACGGCCTTGGCAGCGCTGGTCAGAGCCGATTGCGCGGCTTCGACGGTATCAATGGTTCCCTTCCCCAGTTGATATTTGGCGCGGGCGTTGTCGAGAGCCTGCTGAAATTGCTGTTGCGCCGTCTGCGCGGATTTAAGCTGGGCCACCTGGCCTTCGAGTTCAATGCGATCTTCGTTGACCTTTTCCGTGACGTTGTTTTCGTCGTTCTGGAGGTTGATGCGGTACTGCGCGGCCTGGAGCTCAGCGGTGGCTTCGTCGGCGCGATTGGTGCGATTCCAGACGGGAATGCTGAGGTCAAAGCCGACGCCATAGTCGGGAGCGCGATAGCTGAAGATATTGCCGAGGGAGGTGCCGAAGCCGGCGATGGAGCGCCCGGTGATATTGGCGAGAGGGCACGGAAAAGCGGGAACGGAGCAGTTGACGCCGACGCCGGCGACGCCGCTGGAGGTATAGCTGGCGTAGACGGTGAGATTGGGGAGCAAAGAGTCTTTGCGGATTTTGACGGTCAGATCAATGTTGTTGATGTTAATGCGATCTTCGGCGAGTTTCGGGCTGAAGTTGAGAGCACGCTGGACGAGTTGATGGACGGGAGCCAGCGCGGCGGCCTGGGGTTCGGGCAAAGTATCGGTGGGAACCACGCGGGCGGTGATGACATTGGGCGTCCAGCGCTTGACCAAGAACGATTTGAGCTTGGAGGCGGCCTTGGCGTAATCGGTTTTGGCTTGCAGCACCGCGGAGATGGCCGTGCTGAGGCCGGTTTCGGCAGTGATGCGATTGGCGGCGGGGACTTTGCCGTTCTGGACGAGAGCGTTGGTGTCATCCAGGGTCTTTTGAGCGTCCTGTTCGGCCTTTTCGGTGATGGCGATCTGCTGTTGGGCGGCGGCAAGGGTCCAGTATTGCGTAATCGCCTGGGAGACGGCGGTGGTCACCTGATCTTTGTAGTTGGCGTCGGCGTATTTCAAGCTGTTGGCGCCAATGACCATGCCGGCACGATTGATGGAGCGGCGGGCGCCACGCAACAACGATTGCTGCATGCCGAGGCTGACGTCGCTGGCGACCTGGGGGTTCAGGAACAACTGATTGGTGTTCTGGTAAGAGCGATAGCTGAAGAAGGTGACGGTGTAGCCGGTGCCGGTGGTAAAGCTCTGGCCAAACGAGGCGGCACCGAAGTTCTGATTGAGGACCTGCTCGGAGGTGCCGAATAACACCGGGTTGCCGAGAGGCTGGCGGGAATGCTCGTCCTGGAACTGGAAATTAAAACTGGGATCGTAACCGCCACCGCCGCCGTGCACGCCATTGCCGCCGCCATTAACGGAGCCGGCGTTACTGCCGCCGCCACTGCTACCGCCGGTGCTACTGGCGCCGATGGCGCCGGAAAACAGGGCCGAGGAGATGAATTCGCCGGCCACGCCGCGCGCGGTGCCACCGGCCAGGGTACGGAGATAATCAGGTTCGGCCTCGAGCTTGCCATACGACGCATTGGCGATGTCGAGGTCGGCGGTCAGAGCCATGGCCAACATCTCATGCAAAGAAAGATAGAACGTTCCGGAGGTGGCAGCGCGCTGCACCGGCGCCGGGTTCGTCAAATTGGGCAGGCCGATATTGGCGGGCTGGTAGCGCTGCCAGAAGCTGAACCAGCCGCCGCGGCTCGTGAAGTCGAGCTTCTGCGGAACGGCGCTGTTGGTGGCATGCAGCTCGGGGCCGGCGGAGGCGGCGGGGGCTTGTTGCGCGTGGACTGCGGCAGGCTGTTGGGCAATGGCGGCAAGGGTGAGCGAGGCGGCCGCGAGCAGGGCAAGGACAGATTTGGAAAGCATGGTTATCAGCGAAAAGAGGGCACGTCAGGGGCCATCGCAAAGCGAAGAAAGAACATAGGTTAAGTACGTGTGCAGAGGGAGATTCGTTCGGTATTGCAACTGCTGTGTCCGGAAACGGACAGACTCGTGTATGATGTGCGCGAGACACAAAAAAGCCCGTCCGGATTATGGCGCTACAGCGGGGAAACTGAGGGCCGTCCGGACGGGCTCGGTATAGCTAAAGCCTGGGGGAGCTCTAGCTAACTTATTGCCGGGCGGGGCGAACTGCGGCGTGCCGCTTCGTCCTCGCTCGTTCGGCTCGGTCACGTACTTCTGTGTACGCTCCCTCGCCTCACTCACTGCGTACTCGCGCCGCTTGCATCTGGCCCCGCTCCCAGGGCCCGCACCACGGCGGGTACGCAGCCTAGGCTTAACTTTGGGTCACGACCGCGGACTCTTCCTGGGCATGGGATTCGTCCACGATCTGGCCATCGAACAGATGCACGGTGCGGTCGGCGTAACGCGCGAAACGGGGATCGTGCGTCACCATGCAGATGGTCGCGCCGCCGGCGTGCAGCTCGTGCAGCAGATCCATCACAGCGTCACCATTTTTGGAATCGAGGTTACCGGTCGGCTCGTCGGCAAGCAGGATGCTGGGTTTGCCCACCAAAGCGCGGGCGACGGCGACACGCTGCTGCTGGCCGCCGGAGAGCTGGCTGGGCAGGTGCTTGGCGCGATGGGCCATGCCGACGCGTTCGAGGGCGGCCTGGACGCGCTGTTTGCGCTCCGCCGAGGGCATGCCGCGATAGGTGAGCGGCAGCTCGACGTTTTCGTAGACCGAGAGGTCACCGATGAGGTTGAAACTCTGGAAAATGAAACCGATCTCGCGGTTGCGGATGCGCGACCGCTCGCCCAGATTGAGGTTGGCCACAGGCTGGCCATTGAGGGTGTACTCGCCACCGGTGGGGGTGTCGAGCAGACCGAGGATCGACAGCAGCGTGGACTTGCCGCAGCCGGAGGGTCCGCCGATGGCGACGAATTCGCCGGCGTTGATCTGCAGGTGAATGCCTGCAAGAGCGTGGGTTTCCACCTCGTCGGTGTAGAAGACCTTGGTCAAATCCTTGAGTGTGATGACGGCCGGTTGATCGTTTGCCATTGATTTCCCCTCTGGCCCGCAGGGCCCGACCCTGCGTAGCTTCAGCGAAGCAGGGCCTCTGAAGTTGTGTTCCTACCTCAACTACGAGTATCGCCTTCCACGGGTTCGGTTACGAAGCACAAAAAATTATATGGCCTTTGGGGTCCTGCTTCGCTAAAGCTACGCAGGACGGTGGCCTTCGAGGTGCTAGGAAGAGTCATGAGCAGTATCTGGGGCGGATGTGTTTCCAAGAACTATTTCTAATTTACGGCGGCCACCGCGGGGCTGAAACGGATTTGGTCATGGGCGTCCTGGGTCGAGGTGTCCGACAAGACCACCCAATCGCCGACGTGCAGGCCGCGGAGCACCTGGATGGTACTGACCGAGGCCGCACCCAGCTCGACCTGCACGCGGGTGCCGGTTTTGCCGTCGGGCGATATCTTAAACATACTTACGGTGGAGTGGGGCTGGCCGAATGCAGGCCGGCCGACATAAAGCACATCTTTGAAGGTTTGGATATTTACTACTCCATCCACGCTGAGGTTGGGGCGGGCACCCTGAGGGAGGGCACCATCGAGCTTGACATCGACGGTAACGGTGCCGTTCACGGAGTTGGGGTCAATGCGGCTGACGGCGCCGGGGACGATACCGTTGTGGGTGTCGACGCTGGCGGACTGGCCGATTTCGACGTCGCGGACGTCGGTCTCGGCGATCTTGATTTCGGCCTTGAGCTTTTGCGGCTGGACGACGCGGGCGACGGTAGTGCCGGCAGTAACGTACTGACCGACTTGAAGCTGATCGGTGCCGGTGGAGGCGCCGGTGCTGGACATATCCAGATCTTCGAGCAGGCCTTTAATGCCGGCGCGGACGGTGAGGGCATCGACCTGGGTCTGGGCCAGGCGGACGCCAGCCTCGGATTGGGCCACCTTGGCTTCGGCGGAGGCGAGTTGGGCGGCGTCGCTGGTCTTCATGCTGGCAAGCTTTAGACGGGAGTAATCAATCTGCTGTTTCAAACCTTGCGCCTTGGCGGCATCACTCTCTGCATCCAGACGCGCGACGAGGCCTTTGGCTAGCAAGTTTTGATCGCTTTCGCTAGTCAAGGATGCAGTTTTATATTGCGCCTCGGTGTTGGCGAGGGTGGATTGCTGGTCCAAGCGGCTGCTGGCAAGTGTGGCCTTGAGGTTGGCCAAGTCGGCCTCTGCACTTTTGAGCTGCGTCTGGGCGTCAGAAAGGGCTTTCATGATGTCGGGATTGGCCAATTGCACGAGCACCGTATTGGGTTCGACGGGCGTGCCTGGCAGCACGGGGATGGTGACGACGCGGCCGGCGGTGATCGCGGGGATGGAGCGCACCTCGATGGGCACGAGCGTGCCCAAGCCACGGACCTGGCGGACCATGGTGCCGCGCTGGACCTGACCAGGCCAGACCGAGCCGCCATCGACGGTGGGCGGGGCGGGCTTGAGGCGCGAGACAAAGATCGAAATGCCAGCCACCACGATCACGATGATGACGGTGGAGATGATGCGCTTGATGCGGCGCTGTTTGAGGAACTTGGGGTCGCGAGCGATGTCAACCATAACTAAGACTATACGGAAGCACGTGGGGGGCCAGTTCCAAGAGGGCTCTAAGGAGTTCACTTTCTTGGGGTTAGCGGGGCTGAGCGGGGGCGGGGCTGTCCGGATTTGCCGTGCCGGTGTCCGGATTCGGACGGGGGTGAGGGGGATTTCAGTAGATCAGTATTTCAGAATGCACACCGCTGGTAAACCAGTGATGCCAGCATGGCACTGGCCAAGCTGAGCGCGCCGGTTGAACCGGCGCTGGAGGCGCGGCTGGACCCGGAAGTATTCTTTCGGGCGAGCCGGCAATACATTGTGTAGACATTTCGCGGCGACAGTCTCAGCGGTTTCAGGACAAAATTAAATTGTGAGAACGGTCTATCGGTCTGTCAGTCTGTCGGTCGCGCGGGCGGCTGGGATCGTGGTGCTGATGGGGATCTGCGCTTCGGGGCAGCAGCCGGGAGTGGGGAAATTGCTGGTGGCGAGTCCCCGGGTCACGAATGCGCAGTTCCGGCATGCCGTTATTTTGCTGATTGGGTACGATGCGAAAGGGGCGGCGGGGTTGGTGCTGAACCGGGCAGGGGATAAGCCGCTGGCGGCGCTGTTTCCGGACGTGGCCTCAGCGCAGGGGCGGAGCGATACGGCGTACTGGGGGGGACCGGTGGGCGACAAGCTGATGTTTTGCCTGGTGGCAGCGAGCGGGCCGTTGCGGGAGGCGCGCCAGGTGCTGCCGGGGTTGTATTTCAGCAACAACAAGAACCTGATGGATTTGGCGCTGAACGCCCGCGAAGCGGGGGCGACGTTTCGCGTGTACGTAGGCTACGCGGGCTGGACCGCGGAACAGATCAAGCGCGAACTGAACGCTGGGGATTGGAAGGTCGAGACGGCAACGGCGGCGATCGTATTCGATCCAGCGCCAGTGACGCTGTGGGAGCGGCTGACCGCAGTGAGGGTCACTCCTGACGGAGGGCGGTGATGGGGTCGACGCGGGTGGCGCGGCGGATGGGGATGGCGCAGGCGAGGGTGCCGGTGGCGAGCAGAACCAGGGCAGCGAGCGCAAGGACGAGCGGATCGGCGGCGGAGACCTGAAAAAGCAAAAGCTTGAGGGTGTGTCCGAGGGTGAGGACGCCGACGAGGCCGAGGGCGATGCCGATGGCCACGAGCTTCAAAGTTTGGCCGCCGATCATGCGCGCGACTGCGGTGCGGTTGGCGCCGAGAGCCATGCGGATGCCGATCTCGGCGGTGCGGCGCTCGGTGGCGTAGCTGACGACGCCGTAAATGCCGATGGCGGCGAGCAGGAGAGCGAGAGCTCCGAAAATTTCCAGCAGCCAGAGCATGGCGCGGGGCTGGCCGACCGAGGCGGCGAGGAGCTGCTGCATGGTTTGCACTTCGGGCGCGGGCAGGTTGGGATCGAGGCGGTGAAAGATAGCGCTGGCTTCGTGAGCCAGCGTGAGCGGCGGGACACTAGTGCGCAGAACGAACGTCGGGTGCTGGGGCGGATACTGCGTGAAGGGGAGATAAAGCTCGATGTTTGCAGGTGAGTTCAGACCGTACTGGCGGGTGTTGCCGACGATACCAATGATGGTGAGGCGTGCGTCTTTGCGGCCGCAGCAGAGCTGCTGGCCCAAGGCATCGCCGGGCTTGGACCAGGAGAGGCGCGCGAAGTGTTCGCTGATGAGCACGACGGCGGGCGAGTTCGTTGTGTCAGTGGCATCGAAGTTACGGCCAGAGAGCAGCGGTAGTCCCATAGCGGGCAGATAACCGGGACTGATCTCGTGGAGATCGGGGTGGGGGTAATGACCCCGCTGCGGGAGCGGACGGCCGACGATGCTGACATCGGTACGGCTGTGGCTGCCGGTGAGCGGGAGATTGGTGCCGATGGCGGTGGCGTCTACGCCGGGCAAGGCAGCGTAGCGAGCGAGGGCTTGCTGCTCGAACTGCAATACGGCGGGGTCGTTGGTGTAGTGCGGGCCGGCGAGGCGGCGGCTGACGGTAAGCACACTGCTGGGCTGGAAGCCGGGGTTCACAGCCACGAGATTGGCAAAACTGCGTAGCAACAAACCGGCGGCGGCGGTGAGCATGAGGGCGAGGGCGACCTCGGCGACCAGCAAGGCTTCGCGGCGGGCGCGCCAGCCAAGGCCGGCATTGCCGCGTCCGGCAGCGACAGGACGCGAGGCGGTGAGCGCGGGGCCGAGACCGAAGAGAACGATCGCGATGAGGGCAGCCACGACGGTGAAGGCGAGGACGGTTGGGTTGAGGCTGAGCGCGACGACTTCCTTGGCGGCGATGGGCATGAGGGCGGCGAGGCCGCGCATTCCGGCCCAAGCGACGAGCAGGCCGCAGGCGGTGCCGACCAAGCCGAGGGCCAGGCTCTCGGCGAGCAACTGACGGACGAGGCGGGCGCGGCCGGCGCCGAGGGCGGAGCGGACAGACCACTCCTGCTGGCGGGCGGCGGTGCGGGTGAGCATGAGGTTGGCCACGTTGGCGCAGGCAATGAGCAGGACGAGACCGACAGCGCCAAGCAGGAGCCAGAGCATGGGCGCGTCGTTGCCGACGAAGGCAGAACGCAGTGGGGCAACGATGGAGCCGACATTGTTATCGTCGGGATAAGCGGCGGAGAGGCGGGCGGATTCGGCGCGCATTTCGGCGGCGGCGGTGGCGACGGTTACACCGGGTTTGCGTTCGCCGATAACGGCGCTGTCGCCCCGATTGCCGCGGTCGGCGTTGTTTTTGAGCTGTAGGCCGTCGGGCAGGAACACGAGGGTCTGGTTGGGGTCGCGGTACTGGGGCGGCAGGATGCCGACGATGGCGTAGGCCTGCTTCTGATCAAGATTGATGGTCTTGCCGACCGCGTTGGCAGCGGTGCCGAATTGGCGGTGGGCGAGCGCCCAGGTAATGACGGCTTCGTGCTTGGCCGCGCCGCTGTCGGCGCCGGGGCTGAAGCTGCGGCCAAGCACGGGAAGGATGCCGAGCGTGGAGAAGTAATTGGCCGAGACACCGGCGGAGGCAACGACCTCGGGCGCGCCGGCACCGCTGAGATCAGTGCTGAACCACTGGACCCATGCCATTTGGACAAAACTTCCCTGCCCTTTGCGATTGTCCTGGCGCCAGCTCACGTAGTCGGGAAAACTGACGCTGACCTTGCGGCCGTCGGCCCACTCGTTGAGGATGAGCAAGCGGCCGGAGTGAGCATAGGGAAGAGCGGCGAGGAGTTCGGCATTGACCCAACTGAACATGGCGGTATTGGCGCCGATGCCCAGGGCCAGGGTAAGAATGGCGATGATGGCGAAGCCGGGAGCGCGCCAGGTGCGGAAGGCGTGGCGCAGGTCGCGGACGAGGTCACTGGCGGCGGCCCAGCGCTCGGACGCGGGCGCGGCTTCGCGCTCGATTTTGCGGGCGAGCGCGGGCCAGTCGGGGATTTCGCGCTCGGGGTCGCGGCCGGCGCGGGCCGCCTGCTCAAGCTGCTGGGCGAGTTCGGCGACGATGGAAGCCTCGCGGGCGGGATCGAGTTCGGACAGGTGCAGGCGCTCGCGGACGTAACGTGACCAGTCCATGGTCAGGACCTTTCGGGGCGCAAAAGAGCTTGCATGGCGTCCAGATAGCGGGCCCAGCTTTGACGCTCGGACGCGAGCGCTTTGCGGCCTGCCGCGGTGAGGCGGTAGAAGCGGCGGCGGCGCTCGCCCGCCTTTTCGACCCAGCGGGCGGCGAGCAGGCCGCGGCGCTCGAGGCGGTAGAGGAGCGGATAGAGCGAGGCGGCGTGAAAGTCGACGGCGCCGCCGGAACGCTGCTCGATCAATTGCGCCAGCTCATAGCCGTGGCGGGGACGGGCTTCGAGCATGGCGAGGATGAGGACTTCGGCGCTGCCGCGCTTGTCCAGTTCATTGCCCATATGTGTGGATGATACATATATGTTTCCTGGCTGTCCAGGATGGCGGGACAGGAACGGCGGTTGACCTCGCTGCCGGGAATGAAAGTTGCTCCTTTGCCGCCGGAAGTGCTGGTAGCCGTCAGTGTTCTCCCTACCGCGCCCAACCGGCCGGCCAACGACCCCGCCGACCGCATTTTGATTGCGACCGCCCGCACCCTGGGCTACACGCTTGTCACCCGCGACCGCAAGATGCTGGACTATGCTGCGGGCGGAGACGTGAGTGCGCTGCCTTGTTAGGCGGCCTTTTCCTGGGCTTTGATGAGTTCGACTTCGAGGCTGATTTTGACTTTATCGCCGACGACGACACCGCCGGCTTCCAGGGCCTGGTTATAGACGAGGCCCCATTCTTTGCGGCTGATTTCGCCCGTGGCTTCAAAGCCGCGGCGGACGCCACCCCAGGGATCTTTGACTGCAGGGCCGGGCGCGTCGACAGAGAGAGAGACCGGGTGGGTGACCCCGTGGATGGTCAGGTCACCCGACATGGTGTAAGCTCCCTCGGTGCCCTGTGGGGTAATCCTGTTGGAGCGGAAGGTGAGTTTGGGGTATTTGGCGACTTCGAGGAAATCAGCGCTTTTGAGATGTGCGTCGCGCTGTGGCTCCTGGGTTTCCAAACTAGCCGCGTCGATCTCGACGTCCACTTTCGATTTGGAGAAGTCGGACTCATCGAGCGTGACCGTGCCGCTGGATTTAGCGAAACGGCCTTTGACGTTGCTGACCATCATGTGGCGCACGCTGAACTGCACGTGCGTGTGAACCGGATCGATATTCCAAACTGTGGACATGAGCCCTCCTCTTATTAATGTACCCTAGCGGACGTAGAGCGATACCACTGCGCATCGGGGCCGGCGCTCTGGATGTAGAGCAGCGAGCGGTCGGCGTTTTTGTAGGGGAGAACGTCATAGAGGGGGTGCGCCGGACGTAGGGGAACGTCGCCGGAGGCGACGGCGGCGGCGAAGATGCGGATCGCGGGATTGTTGGGCAGCGTGAGGGTGGTCGCGTCCGGCGGCAGGTTGATTTCGTAGCCAAATAAATACGAGAAGCTGTAGGCGTCGTTGGCACCATTGGGCAGGTGGTGATGGCTGGCGAACCAGGCGACCGGAGCGCGCTTGATGTAGCCGGAATGCAGACCGGCGTAAAGCGCGTGCATGTAGGGGTGGGATTGACCCTGGCGGTCGCCGTGAGGGGTTTGGATGTAGGTCCAGTTGCGGTAATCCCACTGGCCGATGAGGCCCATCCAGTTCTGGATTGCGAGCGGGACGGTCGTGCGGCCGACGGTGAAATTAGCGGTCTGATCGTCAAGGGAGGAGGCCAGCAGATAGAGGCGGGTGAAGTGACCTTTGGGAAGCTGGATGGTTTGACCACGGGCGATGACGGCGTCGTTGCCGGTGGGGTCGGGGAGCGTGAAGGGCACGCCGGCGTAGTTGAGCGAGCGCGGGAGCATTTCGGCGGGGTAGCTATCGCCCTTGCCGTCAAAGCCGTTGGTTGAAATCGTGTGGTCCGGCGTCGCCGCGGCAAGATCGTAGGGTAGCGCGACCGAAGCGGTGCGCACCACATCGTGGCCAAGCGGAGCGAGATGGACTGCGAAGGTGCGGGGTTGGTAGGGGGTGAAGCTGGCGATGACGGTACCGTGGGAAACGCGCACCGGGCCGAGCTTAGAGATGGGCTGTTCCTGACCGTTGATTTCACGCACCGAAAGTGCGGGCGTGGCGAAGTGGAGAGCGACGTTGTCTTCGTCCTGGCCGTCGAGTTCGACCAAGCGCACGACGGCGTCGTTTCCCTGCTCGGCCTTCTTCAGAGCCAGGACGCGGACGCGCGGATTATTGAGGCGCAGTAGCGAGAAGCTACGGCCGAGGCGGCCGGAATGCCTGGGCGCCGTGAAGGCGAAAAGCGGCACGTTGAGGCGGTAGGCCTGCCATTCGGTGTCCGACTGGCGCCAGTCGCCGGCGTGACCGGCGAGGCCGAACTTGATGTGGTGATGGCCCCAATCCTGCGTAGCTTGATCGCTGTAGGCGAGATCACGGCGCTGCAGGCCGGGAGTGTAGAGCAGGGTCAGCCGCAGGAGGTGATCGTTGGGCTTGTCGGAGCCGGTTTTGACGTCGGTGAGGAGGGTGGCGCCGTAAGCGTCGTCGGAATTGGTGAGATCGACCCACTCGTGCGAGGCGACCTCGAACTGGCGGGGATTGTCGTTGCCGCGCTGGATGGTGCCGATGTCCCAACTATAGGTGGCTGTGGGGTCGGAGGCGGTCAGCGGGAAATCGGCCATGAGGGCGGACTCGGGCGTTTTCCAGTCCACATCAGCGCCGAAAACGACGCGCTGGGCGCCGGCGGCGAGGCTGACGGTTTGGACGAAGTGCGAGCCCTGGCTGTCACGCGTGATCTGGACGGTGACGCGGGCAGGGCCGTTCTCGATCATCTTGATTTGGGCGGGGCCGGAGACGTAGGCGCGCGCGGGCTTGTTCTGATCATCCCAGTCCATGTTCCAGGCGGGCCAGACGGTGGGATCTTCGGTCTGGAAGGAGAAACGCATGGGGGCACGCAGGAGCTCGCGGTTGAGGGTTTTGTCGAAGATGCTGGAAACGTCACCGGCAGCATCGATCGAGACGCGGTAGCGGGCGTTTTCGAGGGAGTGGTCGGTCACCTTAAGTTGCGACGGGTTGTCGTGCTGCGCCGGAGCAATGCTATAGACCGCGTAGCCTGTAGGTACGACAGACGCGATGAAGACGACCCTGCCGTTGGCGTCGAGCTGCGCGGGAACGACGCGGCCGCCGGGACCCGTGACGCGAACCGCGGGCGTGCCTGCTGGCAGCGGAACCCTAACGGAGACGGGATCGTTGCGCGAGATGTTGAGGGAATTAAAGACAACCACGGGGGTGCCGGAGACGCGCGTATCGAGCTGCTGCGCGATGGCGCTGCTGCCGGAGGTCAGCGCCGAGGCGAAGTTGTTGGCAGCAATGATGTCGTCGTTCCAGGAATATTTGTAGGAGCTGGCTTCGGCGGTGCCGGCCATAATGTCGTGGAACTGGCCGCCGAGCAGCAGACGCCAGGCGTGGGTGAGGCGCTTTTGCGGGTAGGGCTGACCAAGAAGTTGGGCGCCGACGGAGGCAACTTCCGAGGCGTGGGCGAGGATTTCGTTCTCGCGGTTCCAGCGCTTGTGTGCGGCTTCGGAGGTGAGCGAACCGGCGGAGTGGTTGATGAGCTCGAGGTCTCCGGTGTAGCGCGGCAGGCGTGAGAGGTTTATATGGTCCATGTCGAGGAACATGGTGTCATCGTCGGACCAGGTGACGTGAATAGGGCCATTGCCGACCTGAACCGCTGGCTCGCCCTTCTTCAGCGAGACGTTATTGTGAGCAATCGTGGCTTCCATGACCTTGACGGCGTGTTCGCGGGGCGCTCCGCCAATGTCGCCGGTGCCGACGTAATGGTAGTCGTCGTAGATACCGGTGAGGCGGCCGTCAATCGTGACGGGATCGAGGCCGTGGCCGTAGGGAACGAGGCGGGTGAGCGGATCCGTGCTGAGGTCAGTGTTGTCGCCCCCGTCGTAGCTGCCGGGGTTGACCGCGGCGATGATGCTGCGGCCGTCGGGGCCGGTCCAGATACCGACGTTGAAGGGAATGCCTTCGGGGGTTTTTTCGGCCGAATCGGGACCACCGACGCGGGCAGCGGGCTGCCAGTAGGCGTTCAGCTTTTGCGTGGAGAAGCCGATGATGCCGGCGGCGCTAAGGATGCTGGGCAGCGAGGCAGGAAAACCGAAGCAGTCCGGGAGCATGTAGTCGACGGCGTATTTGCCAAAGGTTTTGCGGAAGTATTCGTTGCCGTAAAGGACCTGGCGGATGATGCTTTCGGCGTTGGGGCTGTTGACATCGTTTTCTTCGACCGAGGCGCCGCCGGGAAACCAGCGGCCCTCGGCCACGTATTTTTTGAGCTCGGCGAAGCGCTTGGGGTAATACTCCTGAAACATCTCGAAACGGTTGGAGCCGGTGAAGTTGAAGATGTAGTGCGGATATTTCTTGAACAAAGCGAAGTTCTTGTCGAGCGTGGCCTTGAGGTAGTCATTGATGACTTGCGGATAGTCCCAGCGCCATTCAGTGTCGAGGTGGGCGTAGCCGACGACGAAGAGGGTGGGGGTTTTGGTCAGGTCGGGCTGGTTGGGCGGCGCCTTCTTGGCCACCTGAGCGAGAACGACAGGCGGCTGGCCAGACGTTTGTGCGGCGAGAGTGAGGCCGAAGGCGAGACACACAAGAGGCAGGAGTTTCCGCATGGGGCTTAGGATAGCGGAGGTACGCTACAAATGCCAGCCACCGTCAAGCATAAGAGATTGACCGGTGATAAAGGCGTTGCCTGCGAGCAGGAAGAGGATGGTTTCGGCGGCTTCGGCAGGGGAGCCGAGGCGGCGCATGGGGGTACGGTCGATGATCGTCTGGCGGCGGGGGGCGAAGCTGGGGCCGCGGGCTGCGATTTCTTCGGTGGCAAACAGGCCGGGGAGGAAGCAGTTGACGCGGACGCGGGGGGCGAGGCGGCGGGCGAGATATTGCGTCAACGTGGGGATGGCGCCCTTGCTCAGGACGAATTCGGCGGAGCTGCCGTCGCCGCGCTCGGCACTACCGCTGCCGACGTTGACAATGGCTGCGAGCGAAGGCGATTGGGCGGCAGCCAGGGCGAGTTGCAGCGGGGCGCGGAGGTTGACCGCCAAGGTTCTATCGAAGCGGTCCAGGTCGAAGCCGGGGACGGCGTCCCAGTTCCCTGCCGGATGCTCGGGCACGAGCGGCGTGTAGGCGGCGTTGTTGACCAAGTAGTCGAGGCGGCCGAAGCGATCGAGGACGCGGGCAACGAGTGCGGTGGGCGCATCCGGTGCGGCCAAATCGGCGGCAAAGTCGCCGCCGGTGTGCTGATGGGCGGCGACCTGGGCGCCGGCTGCGATCAATGCGTCGGCGATAGCGCGGCCCAGGCCGCGGTGCGAGCCCGTGACGAGAGCGACTTTTCCGTGCAGATCCACTTATAGATTGTAGGATGGGAAGTGCATGAACAAGATTCAGAAGTCTGCGGCGGCGGCCGTGGCCGATATCCCCGATGGCTCCACGGTGATGATCGGCGGCTTCGGGCTGAGCGGAAATCCAGAAAATCTGATTGCGGCGCTGCACGCGCGGGGCGCGAAAAACCTCACGGTGATCAGCAACAATGCCGGCATTGATGCCGAAGGCATTGGCGTGTTGCTGGCGGCCGGCCAGATCAAGAAGATGATTGCCAGTTATGTCGGAGAGAACTCGATTTTTGAGGCCCAGGCGCAGAGCGGGCAATTAGAGACGGAGTTGATTCCACAGGGGACGCTGGCGGAACGTATTCGCGCGGGAGGCGCTGGGATTCCGGCGTTTTTCACGCCCGCAGGTGTGGCGACGATTGTGGCGGAGGGCAAGGAGACGCGCGAGTTTGACGGCCGGACGTATTTGATGGAGCGCTGGCTGAAAGCGGATTTTGCGCTGGTCAAGGCCTTTCGCGGGGACCGATGGGGGAACTTGACGTACCGGAAGACGGCGCGGAATTTCAATCCCATGATGGCAACGGCGGCGAAGGTGACGATTGCGGAAGTCGAGGACTTGGTCGAGCCGGGCGAACTGGATCCGGAATGCGTCGTGACGCCGGCGATTTACGTGCACCGGATTTTGCGGGGTGAACATTACAAGAAGCCAATTGAGCGCCGGACGGTACGAAAGGATTAGCCATGCCTGTAGATCCGGAAAAGCGCCTCCGCATTGCCGGTCGCATTGCACGCGAGCTGCGCGACGGCTACTTCGTGAACCTGGGCATTGGGCTGCCGACGCTGGTGGCGAATCTGGTGCCGCCAGGCATTGAGGTGGTCTTGCAGTCGGAGAACGGGATGCTGGGCGTGGGGCCGTATCCGAGGGCAGGCGAGGAAGATCCGGACCTGATCAACGCAGGCAAGGAGACGGTGACGGAGATTCCAGGCACGTCTTTTTTTTCGAGCGCCGATTCGTTTGCCATGATCCGCGGCGGACACATCGATATGGCGGTGATGGGGGCGATGGAGGTGGCCGAGAACGGCGACCTGGCGAATTGGGTGATTCCCGGCAAGATGCTGAAGGGCATGGGCGGCGGGATGGACTTAGTGGCTGCGGCGCAGCGACTGTATATCGCCATGGAGCACACCACGCGAGAGGGCAAACCCAAGATTGTGCACCGCTGCCGGCTACCCCTGACGGGCGCGGGCGTGGTGGATTACATCGTGACGGAAAAGGCGTTCATCCGGGTTGCGCCGGAGGGCCTGATCGTCGAAGAGCTGATGCCCGGCGAAACGCTAGCGAGCGTGCAATCAGCCACCGAGGCGAAACTTATTCAGGGGCCAGGGGTCAGAGGTTAGGAGTCAACTTCCCGGCTGCAGGATCTGGGCCAGGACTTGCGTTCCCTGGTCGAGGTGGAAGTTGCTGTGGGGGCTTTCGATTACGCCGCCGAGGTCGGTGCCGGAGCCATTAAAACTCTGCATGACGGCGAAGGCGAGGGGCTTGCCATCGCTCGACTGATCGGCAGAGTTGAGCGCGCCGCCGGTTCCGGCTTGCGCAACGGGCATACCGCTGCCGCCCATTTCGCTGGGAATCGTGAGCTGAGAGTAATTGGTGCTGCCGGCGGCGATGTGGACAATAGCGGCGCGGAGATGGCCAATAACGTTGCCTTTTTTGTCCGTGACCTCGTTAAAGAGGACGCCAATTTTTCCAGGCGAGCTGTGATCGGAATCATCGACTTCGGTAATCGTTCCGACCAGATAGCCATCTTTGGGAAGCAGGACGGTGTGACCTTGTTTGATCTCCTGCTTGATCTGCGCGCGGACGGGTTCCCCGACTTTGGATTTTTTGGTGCCGAGACGTGTCTTGAGTTGAATCCGGACTTTGGTTCCGGGTTTGATGGCGAGCGGCGCCTGTGCCCAAAGGGCTGTGGAGCAGGCAAAGGCAAGGCAGATCAGGAACGTCCAACGCAGGGAACGCATGCGAAATCCCTCCTAACAGCGGATGCTACTCCGGATGCGACGAGGGTGCAACCGCATCCTTGTAAACCGTACCGTCTTTCATCACAAATGACACCTTTCTAAGGAAGTCGGGGTTGGCAAGCGGATCGCCGGCGACGGCGATGATGTTGGCGCGGTAGCCCGGCGCGAGCGTGCCGATCTTGCTACCGAGGCTTAGGGATTCGGCGTTAAGCGAAGTAGCGGCATCCAGGGCGTCCATTGCGGGCTGACCCAGTTTGATGCGGGCGATGATTTCCTCTTCCTGATGGCCAAACGCGCCGGCGACCGCATCCGTGCCCATTACGACTTTCAGGCCGGGTGTGTGGACCGCCTCCTGAAACAGCTTGTCGTTGATGGCCATCGCCTGCTTCATCCGGGCGAAGCCGGAAGCGTCATAGTCGCCATTGCCGAAGAACTGCTTTTGGTGTTCTATGTAGTTCTGAATGACCAAGCCGATCTGCGGGTCGAAGTAAACGCCCTTTTGCGCCATGAACGTGAGGTCGGCCTGGGTGCCGTAGGTGCCGTGCTCAACTTCGGTGCAGCCGGCGGCAATGGCGTTGTGGACTGAGCCGCGGTAGGCGTGGACCAGAGTGCGCAATCCGACGCGCCGGGCTTCGCCGCAGAGGACCTGAAGCTGGTGCAGCGTGAGGATGGGGTTGGCACCGTCGCGGATGCTGTCAGAGGCGAAGATCTTGACCAAGTCGGCGCCCTCGTACTTGAGCATATCGACCTTGGCGCGCAGCGTGGTGTCGTCGCCGACGTAAGGTGAGCCGTAAATATCCTGATAGGAAGTCAGAATGCGCGGGCCGGGGATGATGCCTTGCTGGACGTATTGGCGGAGGACCAAGTCTTGGGGTTCGCCTACGCTTTGCACGGTGGTGAAACCAGCCATGAGCGTTACCCAGAGATTGTTGACCACACCGAGCGTGCGCTGCTGTTGGGACTCGCGCGGATCGTCAGCGTTGCCGTTGGAGCCGAAGTGGCGCGTGAGGTGCTCGTGGACGTCGATGAAACCGGGCAGGACGGTTTGGCCGCGCAGATCGTAGACCACCGCGCCGGGCGAGGTCACGTCAGGGCCGATGGCGGCGATGCGGCCGTCTTGCACGAGAATGCGGGTGTTGTGCAGCTCGTTGCCGCGGCCGGTAATCACCGCGCTGGCCTCTATGATGGCGGTGGGTGGCGCGGCAGCAGGCTGGCCCTGCGGCATGGCGACGGGGTGCTGGCGTCCCTGCGCCAGCGCGAAGGCAGTCATGGCCAAAGCTACAAGGGAGCAGCGGAGAACTCTCATGGCGCTCAGTATAAATTCGCTATTGCAATTTGCAACCAGCGGCGCCACATTCCCGTAAATATATGATGGGTAAGCTGGTGTACGGCACTTCAGACCTATGCCGCACTTGTGCGTTCGCGGCGCGATCCGGCAGAACTTGTGGGCGGATTCGTCGTCAAACGAAAGTGAACTTGACCAGCATAATGTAACATTACCAAGCGTGGACAAGCATGCTCCCTATCCGTTTGATCACCGTAAGGCCTTGCGGGCGCTGCGGGCGAGCGATGCGAAGATGGCGGCGCTGATTGCGGCGGTGGGACCGTTCCGGATGCCGCTGGAGCGCCATGAGCATCCGTACGAGTCGCTGTTTCATTCGATTCAGTACCAGCAGTTGCACGGCAAAGCGGCGGCGGCGATTCTGGCGCGAGTGAAGGAGCAGATTGGCGGCGGCGGATATCCGGCTCCGCGCGTGTTGTTGGCCGCGAGCGATGAGGCGCTACGCGGGGCGGGGTTGTCACGGCAGAAGATTGCGGCACTGCGGGATTTGGCGGATAAGACCATCGCCGGCACTGTGCCGGGCTGGGAGGCGATTCAGCGGCTTGGCGATGAAGAGGTTATCGAGCGGCTGACACAGGTGCGGGGCGTGGGCGTGTGGACGGTACACATGCTGTTGATTTTCCGTCTGGGACGGCCGGATGTGTGGCCGACGCTGGACTACGGCGTGCGGCACGGGTATCAGCTTGCCTATCGCAAGCGGCGCATGCCGACGCCAAAGGAACTGGAGAAGGTGGGCGAGAAGTGGCGGCCGTATCGCAGCGTGGCGGCGTGGTACTTCTGGCAGAGGGTGCATTTAGAGCGCGGGGGCAAATAGGCGGAGGCCCGGGATGTCGGCGAAATCGGCGCGATTGTAGGTCCACAGCGGCAGATCGTGAATCACCGCGCAAGCGGCAATGCCAAAATCCAGAGAGCGGGCGCGGCCGCGCGGCAGCGAGCGGTAATAATTCGCGCTTAGAGCTGCCTGAATGTGCTCAAAGGGAACGATGCGCGCTTCCGGCACGAGGGTGTGAAACGTCTCCAGTTCGACCTGAGTCCGTTCGCGCCGGAGCCACTCGTAGAGCACCAATGCGCTGATGGCAATCCGCTCGCCGCGATCGACGAGGGCAGCAAGCCGATGCCAGCCAGTTCGCGGCCCGGTGAGCGCGTCAATGAGCACGGAGCTGTCGAGGAAAAGCAAGCGATTACTCTGCCGGATGAAGGCGCCCAGGCAGGCGCCGAACCGCTCGAATTTCTTCCAATTCCTCGTCGACTTCGCGTTGCGAGCGGCTCGGCGGTTGCGCGGCTAACCGGCGCAAGGCCTTAAGCATAGTCCGGCGCTCGTGATCGCTCAGTTTGTCGGGAACACCCTGAAAGGCCTGCACTGCGTCACGAACGATCTGGCTCTTTGGTTTGCGAAGCCGCTGCGCCGTGACTTCCAGCTTGCGAATCGTCGCTTCGTCTAGCGTGAACGTAACCTTCACTGCCATACTACCAGACTGCCATACCAGGTGGCGGGTGGTCAAGGTGGGTTAGAAGCTCACGCGGGCGGAGAATTGGAACTCGCGCGGGGTGAGCTGGGAGCTGAGGCCGATGGAGTTGGTGCCCAGGCCGGGCAGGGGCGTGAGGCCGTTGCCGTAGACGCCGTTAAAGCTGACGAAGTTGCCGTGGTTGAAGAGGTTGAAGGCCTCGGCGCGCAGGCGGAGGGTAGCTTTGTCGCCAAGCTGGAAGGGACGTTCGAGGAACGGGTCGAACGAGTAGATGGGCGATCCCTGGCCGCTATTGCGGGCAATCATGACGCCGTTGACGACGGGGCGATTGGCTTCCTGGCGATTGCCGTCACCGCCATTGTCCGTGCCGGTAACGACGTTGAAGGGCGTGCCCGAGGCCAGCGTGGCGATGCCGCCGAGGGTGATCTGCAAAGGCGCGGCATACAGGCCGCTGAGGACGAGGCGATGACGCTGGTCGAAGATGGCGTTGCCCTTTTCGAGCCGGCCGGTGAGGAAGTTGTCGGCGGGCGCTTGCGAAGGGACGTCAGGATCAACGGTGTCGAGAGCGTGCGACCAGGTGTAACTGATCAGAACCTGGAGGTTGTGGCTGAAGCGATGATTGAGGTTGAGTTCGAGGGCGTCGTACCAGGCTTCGCCGTCGTTCACCAAGGCGTCGACGTTGGTGTACTTCGGGGCAATGCCGGCGGCAGCGTCGAAAATCCAGAGTGGGCGGCCGGCGTTGGCGGCGTTGGAGGCACAGGTGGAAAGAGCGCGCTCGCTGGTGGCGGACTGGCCGGTAGCGTCGCAAACGCCGTTGGTGACGCCGCGCCATTGGTTTTGCGCCGTGGGAATGAACGGCGCAACCGGTGAATTGAGATCACGCGTGCGGTCGGTGTGGACGGTGTGACTACCGATGTAGTCGGCGCTGAGGGTCCAGTCGCGCGGGAAGGCATGTTCGAGGCCGAAGCTCCACTGCTCGGCATAGGGCGTGCGGAGGCGGTTCGGATAGCCGTTCAGAGCCGATACCGGGAAGAACTGGTTGTAGTAGGCGGCGTTGTTGGGAGCGATGGTGAGGCTGCGCACGGGAACGTTGGCGCCCGAGGGGAAGCTTAGCCAAGGCGCGACGGAGGCGGGAAAGCCGGGCTGGCCGGGCCGGGCGGAAAAGTTAAACACCCCCTGCGGGCCGCCAAGGGTATAGTCGGCAGCGGCGTTGTCGTTGACTTGGGCGTAGTAGATGCCGTAGCCGCCGCGCACGACCGTGTTTTGCCAGGGCGTGTAGGCAAAGCCCAGGCGCGGGGCCCAGTTGTTGCGGGAGTTGGTGAAGGTCTGCAGCTCGTAGCGCAGGCCAAGGTCGAGCGTGAGATTAGAGCGGAGGTGGATATTGTCCTGGGCAAACACGCCAAAGAGGGTGTCGTTAACGGTATAGGTGTCGGAGCCAAAGCTTTGGGTGAAGCTGGTGACGTCGGCGAGATTGCCCAGATAGGCCGGGCTTTCGCAGAAGGCGACGCTGACGGTGCAAATGGCGTAATTGAAGGTGCCGAGGAAATTCGGGCCACCGAACTCTTTGCTGTTGCCACCGTTGTGGCTGAGGATAGTGTCTTCACCGAAGGTCACCTGATGCTTGCCCCAGGTGGCGGACAGCGTGTCGCCGATTTCGTATTGGTGATTGAGGAGAAGGGCGGACTGCGAAGTTCCGCTGCTAAAGGTGGTCTGGAAACCGTTCGCCGCGATAGGAACCGAAAAGCCGGTGCCGAAGACGACGGGAGCAAATTGAGTAATGGGCGAGGCCAACTGGAACTGCAAGCGCAAGGCGTTGACCATAGCGGAGCTGAGGACGTAGTTGTCGCCGGCGGCGAGGGCGTAGGTACGGCGGCGGAAGATACGCGCGGTGGAGGGTAGGGTGTTGCCGCCTACCGAACCGTTGGGATTGGTGTCGTACATGGAATCGATGTCGGCACGCAGGAAAGCGGTGTGGGCGTCGCTGAACTGGTGATCGAGACGGGCGAAGAGCAGACCGCCGCGATATTTGCCTTTGTAGACTCCTGGAGCGGCAGGCGAAATGACCGGCGAGTCGCGCTCACGCCAAGTGCCTTCGCCGGAGACAGCAAACTGGGTATGACCGTCAATCGGGCCGCTGAGGGACCAGTCCGCTTGATTGAACAGGTCATTGGTGGGATGGGCCGCGGCGCTGAGGGTGCTATAGCCGACAAGTTGGGCCGCGGTGCGGTTGGGGCGGAATGTGTACTGAAAATCGCCGTGCAGCTTTTGGCCGCCGGATTTGGTCACGATGTTAACCACGCCGCCCAGGGTGGCGCCGTACTGGGCGGAAAAAGCGTTTTCGAGGACGGTCATTTCCTGCACGGCATCGGCGGGCAGGGCGGTGAAGATGGTCTGGCGGCCCCAGCTATCGTTGCCATTGGCGCCATCAATCTGATACGACGTTTCGCGGCGGCCGGAACCGCCGGTGATGATGAGGGTCTGATTGGTGAAGATGTCGCCCTGATTGATGGCGGGCCGATTAGCGGAATTCAAAAGCGGAAGCGCGGTGATCTGGTTGCCGAGCAGGGGCGTGTTCTGAATGCGCTGAATGCTCAAGTGATCACCCAACTGCGGCTCGTCGGAGCGGACAGCACCAACCGTACCGGTGACGGTGACGGTAGTCGCGGCGGCGGTGACGCCCAAATCTAAATTGACCGTGGCGGTGGCACCGCCGATGAGGGTGATGTTGGAGACGGTGGCGGGTTGAAAGCCGGGGTGAGTGGCTACGATGGTGTAGGCACCGGCGATGGGCAGTCCGGAGAGTGTATAGGTGCCATCGGCTTGGCTGACGGTGGTCCGCAAAGCGCCGGTTTGGGCGTTGACGGCGGTGATTTTGGCGCCGGCGATGGCGGCGTGGGTGGGATCGAGGACGTGGCCGCGGACGGTCGCGGTATCAGAGGTTTGGGCAGACAGGGCTAGTGAGAGAAGCGCCACACACCCGAGGGAGATCCAGACGCACACCTTGACCATGCCCCCACATTAGAGGGGAGCAAGTTCTTACTACCAGAGGCGTACTGCGTTATGCCAAGCTCGCCATGACTTCGTCGAGGACGGAGCGGGGCGGGCGGACCTGATCGAGGGGCAGGAAGGCGAGGGGTTCGTCGACGAGATCGAGTTGCTGGACGAAGTTGGGCTTTTTGGTGTCGATGTAGAAAACGCCGGTGAGCACTTCCCCGCTGGTGTGAGCTTCGCCCAAGACCTTCAGAGCCTGCTGGGCATTGCTGGGGTCAAAGTCGTGGGCGAGCTTGCGCAGGCGGAGGTGGGAGCCATCGTGCATTTCTACGTCAGCGGTGGTGCCGGGATCGTAGTCGATGGCGATGTCCTCATAGTAGGGAACGAAGCTGACTTCCTGCAGCGCCTCCTCGTGGTCGAGGACGTACTTGTAGCTCTTGGTGGAGCCCTCGTGATCGTTAAAGGTCACGCAGGGAGAGATCACGTCGATCATGACGGTGCCATTGTGGGCGAGGGCGGCTTTGAGGATGGTCAGCAACTGCTTCTTGTCGCCGGAAAAAGAGCGGGCAACGAAGGTGGCGCCGCTGAGGATGGCTAGGCTGCAGGTATCGAGCGGGGGCATTTCGTTGACGACGCCGCTTTTTTGCACCGAGCCGATATCCGCGGTAGCGGAGAACTGTCCCTTGGTGAGGCCGTAGACGCCGTTGTCTTCGATGATGTAGACGAGACGGAGATTGCGGCGCATGAGGTGAATGAATTGGCCCAGGCCGATGGAGGCCGTGTCGCCGTCGCCACTGACCCCGAGGGCATGCATGCTGCGGTTGGCCAGGACGGCGCCAGTGGCGACGCTGGGCATGCGGCCGTGAACGGAGTTGAAGCCGAAGGAGCGGCCGACGAAATAGGCCGGGGTTTTGCTGGAGCAACCGATGCCGCTGAGCTTGAGGAAGTGAACCGGATCGACGCCCATCTCAAAACAGGCATCGACGATGCGTTCGCTGATAGCGTTATGGCCACAACCGGCGCAGAGGGTAGTTTTGGAGCCGCGATAGTCAGCTTGCGGGAGACCGAGGCGGTTGAGCTTGGGAGCGGCGGGCGGGGTGGTGGTGGTGGCCATTGCAGTGTTTCAGTACATCTGTATTTCAGTATTTCAGTTTGTCTGGTGCTCCTGGGAGCGGAGGGCATCGGTCAGGCTGCGAGCGTCGACGGGGAGGCCGTTGTAATGGCGGATGGAATGGAGACGGGCGCCGAGCTCGGCGCCAAGGTCGGTCAGGAGCAGATCATGCATCTGGCCGTCACGGTTCTGATCGATGACGTAGACGCGGGCGTGGCGGCGGACAAAGCCGGCGATGGCGCCGGCAAAAGGATAAGCGCGCAGACGGAGGTAGGAAGGCTCGATGCCGTACTCGGCGCGTAACTGGTCGAGGGATTCCATGACCGCGGGGTGGGAGCTGCCGTAGGCGATGATACCGATTTCACCTTTGCCTTCGTGCTCGAGGACGGGCTGGGGGACGATTTCGCGGGCGCCTTCCCACTTGCGGCGGAGGCGGTCGACATTGTGCGTGTAATCGTCGGGCTTTTCGCTATACAGACCGCGCTCGTTGTGGCCGCTGCCACGGGCAAAATAAGATGCCATGGCGTGCTCGTTGCCGGGAATGGTGCGGTAGCTGATGCCGTCGCCGTCGACGTCGCGATAGCGGCCCCAGTCCCCCTGGAGGCGCTGCAGGTCGTCAGCGCTGAGAATTTTGCCGCGATCCCAAGGCTTTTCGGGATAGCGGAAGGGATCGGCCATCCAGTGATTCATGGCGAGATCGAGATCGGACAGGACGAAGACGGGGGTCTGGAAGCGTTCGGCCAGATCAAAGGCGGCGAGGCCGAGCTCGTAGCATTCCTCGACGGTGCCGGGGAGGAGGACGATGTGGCGGGTGTCACCGTGACTAAGCCAGGCGGCGAAGGCCACGTCGCCCTGTGCGGTGCGGGTGGGCAGGCCGGTGGAGGGGCCAACGCGCTGCACGTCGAAGATGACGGCGGGGATTTCAGCGTAGTAGCCGAGGCCGACGAACTCACTCATCAGGCTAATGCCGGGGCCGGAGGTTGAGGTCATGGCACGAGCGCCCATCCAACTGGCGCCCAGGACCATGCCGCAGGCGGAGAGTTCATCTTCGGCCTGGACGGCGGCAAAGGTGGCTTTGCCGTCGGCGGTGCGGCGGTACTTTTTGAGATAGTCGATCAGGAACTCGCACAGGGAGCTGGAGGGGGTGATGGGGTACCAGGCGAGGACGGTAACGCCGGCAAACATGCAGCCTAAAGCGGCAGCGGCATTGCCTTCGATGACGATTTTGCCTTGGGTGGCCTGCATGCGCCGGAGCTGGCAGCGGTCGGGCTGGGGATAATGCTCGCGGGCGTAGTCGTAGCCGGCCTGGATGGCGCCCCAGTTGAGGTCGGCGGCCTTTTTCTTTTTGGCGAACTGGCGCTGCAGGGCGCGTTCGACTTCCGGCATTTCCATACCGACCAGATGAGCAACGGCGCCGACGTAAATCATGTTGCGGACGAGCTTGCGGAGCTTGGCCTGAGGACAGACAGGGGTGACAAGCTTATCGAAGGGGAGTGAGTAATAAGTGAGATCGGCGCGGAGTTTGGCGAGGGCCAGGGGCTCATCGTAGAGGACGCTGGCGCCGGGCTCCAGGGCGAGAACATCTTCGCGGGCGGTCTCCGCATTGAGGGCAACCAGGAAGTCAATTTCCTTCTTGCGGGCGACGTAGCCGTGCTTGCTGGCACGGATGGTATACCAAGTGGGCAGGCCGGCGATGTTGGAGGGGAAAAGGTTCTTACCCGAAATGGGGATGCCCATCTGGAACAAGGTGCGCAAAAGCACCAGGTTGGACGATTGGCTGCCGCTGCCGTTGACGGTGGCGACCTGCAGACTAAAGTCGTTGAGCAAGGTTGCCGTGCTGACCGAGGAAGCAGCGGAGGTGAGCAGAGTGCCGGAACTAGACATGCCCATAGAGCCCCAAACCAGTATACGACCGCTGCACAGCGACCGCTGAGCGAAGTGGTCCAGCAAACCCCAGCGAGAGTCCAGCCCATCCATCCAACCACATTGCAGCCACGGAGTGAAACTTGCTGGATGCATTAATGCTCTGGAATGAGCCGAACAACCTTTCCCACTGGAATTTCAAGCTGGATCCGGAGTGGCGATGCTTTGCAACCATGGTGTTGGGGGCGGTGGCCGCGGTGCGGCGGGTGCGTCCGGAACTGACGCTGGCGCTGGGGGGCATTTCACCCATCGACCCGGTTTTCTTGAAGCTGCTGGCCAGCCGGGGCGTGTTGGAGGCGGTCGATCGGGTGTCGGTGCACGGATTTCCGCTGGACTGGAACCACTGGCCGATTCACGACTGGCCGCGCAAGATTGCCGAGGTGGAGCAGGTGAGCGGGCGGCCGGTGTGGGTGAGCGAAGCGGGGGCTTCGTCGTTCGGAGCGGAAGAGGTGCAGGTCTTTGGGCTGAGAACGACGGCGAAGCTGCTGCAGGGGAGGGTGGAGCGGCTGCACTGGTACAGCCTTTTGGACCTACCGCCCACCTGGGAGGCAACGACCCGACACCGGGAGAGTGAAGGCTCAGCGTATTACCGGCATTACTACATGGGACTAGTACGGGCGGATGGGACCCCCAAGCCGGCGCTGGAGGAGTTCCCGCCGGGCATGGGAGTGTGCCAATGGTTTCACTTTGAAGATCCGCGTCTGGAAGCGGCGGTGGAGTGGTTGCGGCGGCTCGGCGTGCGGCAGGTGCGCACAGGACTGAGTTGGGCGGACTGGTACCGGCCGCATGCGCAACGCTGGTTTGACCGGCAGATGGAGGCGCTAGCGGAGTTCGAGGTGACGCTGACGTTGTGCTACACGCCGTCGCATCTGGGCATTGAACCGCATTACGCTTCGCCGCCACAGCCAGCTGCTGTGGCGGAATTTGGGCGCTTTGCGGCCTGGGCGGCGCAGCGCTATGGCAGCGCACACATGGCGCAGGAGGCGGCATGAAGAGTAATGGTCATGCCGGCGGGGTACTGATCACGGGAGGCGCGGGATTTCTGGGCTCCCATCTCGCGCGGCGGTTGCTGGCGGCGGGCTACCGGGTACGATTATTGGACTGTCTGGACCCGCAGGTGCACCCGGAGGGTGTGGCCTCCTATTTGCCCGCCGCGGCCGAATTGCAGGTCGGGGATGTCTGCGACCGGGCGGCGGTGGAACGGGCGCTGGAGGGCATCAGTCATGTCGTGCACTTCGCTGCGATAGTGGGGGTGGGGCAGTCGATGTACCAGATTGCCCGCTACAACCGCACGAATCTGCAGGGCACGGCGGTCTTGCTGGAAAGCCTGTTGGCGCGGCAGCGGCGGCCAGGGAGCGGCTTGGCGCGGCTGCTGCTGGCGGGCTCGATGTCGATCTATGGCGAGGGCCGGTATCGCTGTAGCACGTGCGGGCAAGAGCAAACGGTGGGAGCGCGAGCGATCGAGCAACTACGGCGGCAGGAATGGGATAACCGCTGCCCGCGGTGCGGAACAGTGCTGGCGCCGGAGCCGACCGATGAGGCCAAAGCGCCGCAGTTGGGGTCGATGTATGCGCTGACCAAGCGGGTGCAAGAGCAGATGTGCTTGCTGTTCGGGCGGACCTACCAGCTTCCGACGGTGGTGCTGCGGTTTTTCAATGCCTACGGTCCGCATCAGGCGTTGGCGAACCCTTACACCGGAGTGGCGGCGGTATTTGCCGCGGAGCTGTTGGCGGGCCGGCGACCGCAGGTCTTCGAGGACGGCAAACAGTTGCGGGATTTCGTCAGTGTGCATGACGTCACGGCAGCGTGCCAGTTGGCGCTGGAGGGTGAACCAGGGACGGGGCAGATTTTCAATGTGGCCAGCGGCCAGACGGTGACGGTGGCGGAGCTGGCGGGGCGACTGGCGCGGGCCTTGGAACGCGAACTGGAGCCGCAGATCACGCGGCAGTTCCGGCTGGGAGACGCGCGCCACTGTATTGCCGACATTGCGGCGGCACGCACGCAACTGGGGTATCGGCCGCAGGTATCGCTGGAGCAGGGCCTGGTGGAGCTGGCAGCGTGGCTGCGGCAGCAAGTGAAGGGGAAGCGGCAGCCGGGAGCGGTAGCGGCACTGACGCAGGAAGGCGCGACCGCGGAGCTGCGGGCCTTTGGACTGACCGACTGAAGCACATGCGGATTCTGATGACCGCCGACGCCACCGGGGGCGTGGGCGTATTTGCGGGCGAACTGGCGGAGGGACTGAGGGCGCGCGGCCATGAGGTGCGGGTGGTGGTGTTTTCGCCGCGGCGTCCGCGGTTGCAGCTAGACGGCGCGGCAATATGGGCACCGTTCCGGCTGGAATGGATGGACGAGAATGGCGCAGCCGAAATACCGGCCGCGGAGGCGGAGGCAGGGCGGGCGTTTCTGAGCCACATGGGCCGTACCTGGCGGCCGGAGATCCTGCACAGCAACCATTTTGCGTACTGCGGAGCCTTGGCGGGCGTGCCGACGGTGCTGACGGTCCACAGTGACGTGATTTCGTGGTGGCATCGGGTGCGTGGCGTGGCGCCTCTGGATAATGGCTATCAGCGCTGGTATGCCCAACTCGCGCGGGAGGCGCTGGAGTGTGCCGCGGTAGTGGTGACGCCGTCGGAAGTGGCTAAGAACGACGTGCGGGCGCGTTGGCCGAAATCAGGAGAGATTGAGGTGATTCCGAATGGGCGGACGATGGAAGGCATTCCGAGCGTGCCAAAGCAGCCGGTGGCGCTGGCGGTGGGGCGGCTGTGGGATGCGGGCAAAGGGATCGCGCTGCTGGGCGGCCTCGATGGCAGCGGATTGGAACTGCTGGTGGCCGGAGAACGGCGGCATCCGCTGGAGGGCTGGGAGGCTGCGGTCCCGGCAGGCACGCGCTGGCTGGGTAGTCTGCCGGCGGAAGAATTGCAGCAGTGCCTGGCGCAGGCGCGCGTTTATATCGGCACGAGCGTGTATGAACCATTTGGGTTAGCGGTGCTGGAAGCGGCACTGTGCGGCTGTGCGCTGCTGTTGAGGGATATTGCGTCATGGCGGGAGCTATGGGGGCCGGCGGCCGTGTTCTATGCGAACTCGCGGCAGCTCGAGCAACTATTGCAGCGGGCGGCGAGGGAACCGGGCTGGGCAGAGAGTCTCGGGCAGGCGGCACGACTGCGGGCACGGCAGTGCTACTCGGCGGTGCGCATGGCCGAGGCGTACGCAGATGTTTACCAGCAAGCCAAAGGCGGTGGCTGAGGCATGCGGATCCGCTACTTTGCACACTCGTGGCTGTCGGACTGGAACCATGGCAATGCCCATTTTCTGCGCGGGCTGGCGAGCGCGCTGGTGGGGCGAGGGCATGAGGTGAGGTTGTATGAACCGATGCCAGGGCCACGTGGCGGCTGGTCCTTAGCCCATCTACTGGAGGAGCCGAAGGGGGCGCAAGCGGTGCAACAGATGCGGGAGACGTTTCCCGACCTAGATGTAAGGCTCTTTGGGCCGGGTGGTAGCGGCACGCCGTTGAGCCGCCGCTACGGGCTGCCGTGGGTACAGGACTGGCGAGAGGAGCTTCGCGAGGCGGAGGTCGTGATCGTTCACGAGTGGAACGAACCGGAATTGTTCACCTGGTTGCTGGGCGAGCGGCGGCGGTACGGGTTTCGTACCCTGCTGCACGATACGCACCACCGGGCCTGGAGCGAGCCGGCGCTACTCGACCGGCTGCCGCTGCGGGAACTGGACGGAGTAATTGCGTTTGGGGAAAGTGTGCGGCAGCTCTATGAGAAGGACGGGCGGGCGCGGCGCAGCTACACGCTGCAGGAAGGGGCGGACGTCGTTCACTTTCGGACGCGTGGAGGGACGGAAGCAGTGGACGACGTGGTCTGGCTCGGCAACTGGGGAGATGAGGAGCGGACGCGTGAGCTGGAGGAGTTTCTGTTCCAGCCAGTGAGAGAGGCGCAGGCCAAGACGAAAATATACGGGGTACGGTATCCGGTAGAGGCGCGCGCGCGGCTGCAGCAGACGGGAATCAGCTACGGTGGGTATCTGGCCAATCTGGACGCGCCGGCCGCGTATGCGCGAGCGCGGGTGACGATGCACATTCCCCGCGGTCCGTATGCGGGTGCGCTGCCGGGAATCCCGACGATTCGCGTCTTTGAGGCGCTGGCGAGCGGGATGGCGCTGCTCTCGGCGCCCTGGACCGATTCGGAAACATTATTTACAGCCGGTAAGGATTACTGGCCAGTGCGGAACAGAGTGGAAGCGGCGGCCTTGCTAGTGCAACTTCTCTCCCGGCCCAAGCAACGAAAGGAGTTGGGGCGTCAGGGCGCCGCGACGGTTGCCGCGCGCCATACATGCGGGCATCGCGCCCAGGAACTGGAGGCTATCTGTCACGATCTGGGCTGATGGGCGGTAGCAGCGGGTTGCGGTTATATGTGTTTGGATCGAGCCTGACGTCGGCCTACTGGAACGGCGCGGCAACCTACTATCGAGGCATCTACAAATATCTGCACGCGCTGGGATACGAGATCACCTTTGCCGAGCCGGACATCTATGAGCGGCAGCAGCATCGAGATTTGGCCGAGGATCCGCCCTATGCCCACTGTCCGGTGTATCAGAACCGGCGGGAGCTGGATGCGTGTTTGCGTGCGGCGGGGGAAGCGGATCTGATCATCAAGCACAGCGGGATTGGCGCGGACGACGATTATCTGGAAACGGCGGTGTTGGAGGCGGCGGCAGCGGCGCCGGCTGGGGCCCGGCCGCGGGTGGCGTATTGGGACGTGGATGCGCCCGCGACGCTGGCGGCGCTGGAAAAAGGAACAGCGGAAGGAGCACGAGCGCTGCGGCAGCTTTTGCCAGAGTACGATTTCATCTTCACCTATGGGGGTGGACCGCCAGTGGTGAGGCGCTACTGCGCGCTGGGGGCGCGCGGTTGTTTTCCAATCTACAACGGCCTCGATCCGGAGACACACTACCCAGTGCACGCGCGCGAAGAATGGGCGGCGGATGTGAGCTTTCTGGGGCACCGGCTGCCGGATCGGGAAGCGCGGGTACGATACTTCTTTTTTGGCGCGGCCGAGCAGAACGCACGCCAACAGTTTCTGCTGGCAGGAGAAGGCTGGAAGGTAGAGCCGGGGGTGGTTCCCAGGAATGTGAGCGTCTGCGGTTTTGTTCCCTCGAGCGAGCACAACGCGCTCAATGCTTCGGCGCGCTTCGTGCTCAATCTCAACCGGGAGTCGATGGCGGAGACGGGATTTTCGCCGCCCACGCGCATCTTCGAGGCGGCGGGAGCCGGAGCGGCGATCATCAGCGACACCTGGCCGGGGATCTCGCTGTTTTTTCAACCCGGAAGCGAAATCCTGCTGGCGTCTGGCCCCGAGGATATAAGTGAGCATTTGCGGCAGATCTCGCCGGGGGAAGCGGCGCGGATCGGACGGCAGGCGCGGGAGCGGGCGCTGGCGGAGCACACCTACCGGCGGCGAGCGCTGCGCGTCCACAAGGTGTTGCACGGGGCGGGGACGCGTCCACAGCCGGCGGCTGCGGAGGCGTAGCGTGCGGCTGGTATTCTTTGGCCTGTCGCTGACCTCGTCGTGGGGCAACGGACACGCCACCACCTATCGCGGACTGCTGGGCGGTTTACGGCGGCGCGGTCACGAGCTGACGTTCTTCGAAAAAGACTTCGAATGGTATGCGCAGCATCGCGACCTGCCGCAGCCGCCGCAGGCGAGATTGCAGCTTTACCAGCACTGGACCGAGGTGCGACCGGTGGCCCTACGGGCCGCGCGCGCAGCGGATGCGGTGATTGTGGGTAGCTACTTTCCGGACGCGATTCCCCTGCTGGATGAGCTGCTCGCCCACCAGACGACGCTGACCTGCTTCTACGACATTGACACACCGGTAACGCTCGAAGGACTACGGGCGGGCAGTTGCCGTTACCTGCGCGCGGACCAGATCGCGGCGCTGGATCTCTACCTGAGTTTTACGGGGGGGCCGGTGCTGGAGGAGCTCCAGCGGCTTTGGCATGCGCGGTGCGTGCGGCCCCTGTATTGCGCGTGTGACGAAAGAGAGTACCGCAAGGCGCAACGGCCGCTGCATCCTGTAGCAACTCTCAGCTTTCTGGGAACGTATGCCGCGGACCGACAGGCGAAGTTCGAACGGCTGCTGCTGGGACCGGCGCGGTGCAGTCCGGGACAGAAGTTCCGCGTAGCCGGATCCATGTATCCAGAAGCGGAGCTTTGGCCGGCGAACGTCCAATACCAAAGCCACCTGGCGCCGGGGCGCCATACGGAGTTTTATGGCACGTCGCGCTTCACACTGAATCTGACCCGGCAAGCGATGGTGGAAGCGGGCTATTCGCCTTCGGTGCGGCTATTCGAAGCGGCGGCGGCGGCGACGCCGATCATTTCGGATCCCTGGCCCGGGCTGGCTGAATTTTTTGAACCCGGGCGGGAAATCCTCATCGCCAGGAGCACCCCCGAGATGCTAGCGATTCTGGACCAAGTAACGGCCCCAGAAGCAGCAGCCATGGGCCGCGCAGCACAAGAGCATGTGCTTACCACTCACACCTGCGGACAACGCGCGCAAGAGCTGGAAACATACCTGGCGGAAGCGGCAGCGCACACCCTCCCGGTGTTCAGCCCGGAGCAGTTCAGGCGTTGTACGCCGAAGAATCCCTGACGCCAGCTCTGCGAGCGGCATCTGGAAAACCATAGACCCTGCTATGGGAATTCCCAGATTTCATAACGGTGCGCAGTATGTGGTTTCGATCTGCTTTGGTGGTGACACTTTCGCTCACGTGCGTGCTGTCCGCGTTTGGACGCCAGGATAATGGCCCGCGGACAACCTCTCAGGTGCAAGGCACCGTTGTTGACGCTTTTGGCCGACCCATTCCAGCAGCGCTGGTTCAAATCGGCTCGCTGAATGGGGGCGCCATGCAGTCGGCGGTGACGGATGGAATGGGAATGTTTAGCGTCGAGATCAACGGCCAGGAGCCGTACCGGGCAACCGTGGTCACCGCGCAGGGCACGGAGGAGTTCATGCTGGCCGGCCCGCTACAACAGGACATGGTACTGCGGATGCGTGAAGGGGCAGCGCCGCGCGTGGGCCGCGCGGTGCAACCGACGGTATCGATGAATGATCTGGAGGCGCCATCCAAGGCCAAATCGAAGCTAGTAGGCGCGACCAAAGCCGCCGATAAATCCGATTTTTCGAAAGCCTGGAAGCTAGTAAACGAAGCGATCCGAATTGCGCCAAGCTGGGGGCGGGCGTATTTGCTGCGTGGAGTACTGAGCTTCACGAACCATAACTACGTCTCGGCGCAATCGGATTTTGCTACGGCTGTCGCTCACGATCCCAACAACGGCCTGGCATTGACGGAAATGGGAAAGTTATACACGACTACGAATCAATACCGACTGGCGCGTACCTACCTGCAGCGAGCGCTGCACCTGCCGCCGGTACAATGGCCTGCGTATCTGGAAATGGCACGGCTGGACGTGCTGGAGCATCGATTTGGCGAAGCGCACGAACTGGCGACGCGAGCGATGGCGTGCCAGCCGGCCCCACCGGCAGGGGTTCACTATATTGATGGCATTGCGGACTATTTTTTGCACAAGTACCGGCCGGCGGTGGCGCAATTCAAGCTCTTCTTAAAGCAGGCGCCCCAGACGGCGGATTTCGCAGCCTCTCGCGCGAGCGCAGAGCACGATCTGAAGCTGCTGGCCCGCCTGACGCCACAGCCCTAGCCGCCATAGTGGACGTACACTGAAGGCAATATGGCATTGCGCGAGCTGCTGGCCGCCGCGGTGTTCCTGGGGCTGCCCTTCACGGCCGCGGGATGGCAGGCGCCAGTCTACACAGTCCAGGGGAGGGTGGAAAACTCGCATGGGGCGGACGTGAAGGCGGCAGCCATCCGGCTGACACTCGCCTCGCCGGCGGTCATCCTGAGCGAGCTTACGGATGCAAGCGGGCGATTTTCGTTTGGGGCGCCGCAGGCCGGATCCTACACCCTGACGGTGGCCACGACAGAGGGTATACGAGAGTTCCCGGCACCGGCGAGTTCCACGGAAGGTTTGGTGCTGCGCATGAAGCGGAACCCCGGGATGCACCGGCATGACCTGGGAATCGCACCGGCGACGGTTTCGGTTAACGACCTCCAAGCGCCGATCAAGGCGCAAACGACACTGGTAAAGGCGGAAAAGGCGCTGGAAAAATCGGATGAGGGGGGGGCGTGGAAACTCCTCAATCAGGCGATCCAGGAAGCACCGGCCTGGAGCCGTGCTTACAGTGACCGGGCCAGCATCAGCTTGAGCCGGAAGAACTACGCGGCGGCGCGATCGGATCTGGACATGGCGCTGGCACGCAATCCGCGCAATACGGCAGCGCTGACGATGCTGGGGCGGCTGGAATTCATTATCGGTGATACGGCAACAGCGCAAGAACATCTGGAGGAGGCGCTGCGGCTGCCACCGGTGTATTGGTCGACGTATCTGGACATGGCACTCCTGGACATACGCCTGCACCGGTACCTGGCGGCTCGGACCCTGGCGGAAAAAGCGCTGCAGGATGCGCCGCCGTCACCGGCGGCCGCGTATTTTCTGATTGGCGAATCGTATTTCTACACCCACCATTACGACCAGGCCAAGTGGAATATGGAAGTTTACTATGCGCTCCTGCCGGATAGTCCCGCAAATGCGCGCGGGCGGGCGTCAGCGATGAGGAATCTGAACTACCTAGCAAAACACCACTTAGTCCATTAGTCTATTGGGATGCGAAAGACCCCGGGTGTTCTGGGTGTAATTCCGGCGCGCATGGCTTCGACGCGACTGCCGGGCAAACCGCTGCTTCCCATCGTGGGCGTACCCATGATCCAACGGGTTTACGAAGGGGCAGCGGACTGCCGGCGGCTGCACACGGTAGTGGTGGCCACCGACAGCGCCGAGATCGCAACATTCTGTCGCGCGCACGCGATCCCAGTGCGTCTCACCAGCGCCGCGCACACCTCGGGAACGGACCGGGTGTGGCAGGTGGCGCAGGAGATGGGCGCGGCAGCGGTGGTGAATATTCAGGGCGACGAACCGATGGTGAGGGCGGAGATGCTGGAGGTGCTGGTGGACGCGCTGTTCCGGGAAGAGGCGACGCAGGTGGCGTCGCTGTATACGGTCATGGAGGCCGCAGAGGCGCAATTGCCGAGTGCGTGCAAGGTGGTGCTGGACGGGCAGGGACGGGCGCTATATTTTTCGCGGGCGGCAATTCCCTTCCCGCGCGAAGGTCAGCCGCAGTATTACAAGCACCTAGGGTATTACGCCTACTCGCGCGAGGCGCTGGAGGCATTTCATGGCTGGGCGCCGACGATGCTGGAGATGACGGAGCGGCTGGAGCAGCTACGCTTTCTGCATCACGGCGTAGAGATTGCAATGGCGGAGACGCCTTACAACACGATTGGGATTGATACCGCGGAAGACCTGGCCGCAGCGGAGGCGCTAATTCGCGGCGCGAATCGCCAATACGGCGTTGAGGCCGCCAAAAGCAAAAGAATTGGATAAGGCGGCGCGTAGGGTGCGCGGGCGGGCGTGGTTGGGCGTGACGTCGAGGTCACAATCCGGGTCCGGGGTGGTGTAGTTGGCGGTGGGCGGGACAGTCTGGTGATGCAGGGCGAGGAGAGTGGCCACGAGCTCGATGGCGCCGCTGGCGCCCATGGCATGGCCATGCATGGACTTGGTGGAGCTGATGGAAAGCTGGCCGGCGGCGGGACCGAAGACTTCTTTGATGGCGGCGATCTCGGTGGAGTCGTTGAGTTTAGTGCCGGTGCCGTGGGCGTTGATGTAGTCGACGTCGCCGGGCGCGAGGCCGGCGGTGTGCAAGGCTTCACGGATGGCGCTGGCGGCGCCGTCGCGCGAGGGTTGGGTGATATGGCCGGCGTCGGCGGAGGCGCCATAGCCGGCGAGTTCGCCGTGAATGCGGACGCCGCGGCGGCGGGCATCGGCGGTACGCTCGAGCACGAACATGGCGGCACCTTCACCCAACACGAGGCCGGCGCGATCTTTGCTGAAGGGACGGCAGGCACGGCTGGGATCATCGCCCGCCGTGGCCAGCACGCGCATGGCTTCCCAGGCCTTGATAACGCCAAAGGTCAGCGGCGCATCGCTGCCGCCGGCAATGACCATATCCACGACGCCGGCACGGAGCAGGCGCCAGGCTTCGCCCAAGGCGTGAGTCGAGGACGAGCAGGCAGTAGAGACGGTAAAGCTGGGGCCGCGGGCGCCAGTCTGCATACTGATCTGCGAAGTGGCGGCGCTGTACATGGTACGAGGGATGAGAAAGGGATGAACGCGCGCGGCGCCGTCTTTATAGATGGTGCGGAAGCCCTGATCCTGGGTGCAGATACCACCCATACCGGTGCCGGTGAGCACGCCTACGCGCTCGGGGGCATAGGGCCAGCCGTCGGAGGCGAGCGTGGGCAGGCCGGCGTCGGTCAGGGCGCGGCGAGCGCATATCACGCCCATCTGGGCGAAGCGGTCGAGCAGGTCGCCTTCCTTGCCAAACTCCGAGGCCGGGTCAAAATCGCGGATTTCGGCGGCCACGCGGGTGACCAGGCCGTTGGCGGGGACGCGGGTGAGGGGGCCGAGGGCGCTTTGGCCGGCGGCGAGATGGTTCCAGAACTGTTCCGGCTCACATCCGGAGGCGGACAGCACGGCTAAGCCAGTGATTGCGACCGTATCCATGAACAAAGTGCCTGAGCCGGACGGCGCGCTCAGGCAGAGGCCGGCGAGGGCGATGGTGAGGGCGTGCTGAGCTGCTTGCGCAGGGCATCGACCACCTGGCGCACACTCTTCATCTCGCGGGCGACCTCATCGGGGATGGTGAGGTTGTACTTCTCCTCCAGCGCAAACACAATGTTGACACCGTCAAGGGAGTCAATTTTGAGTTCCTCGAAGGTCGCATCGGGCGAAATCGAATCGGCGGGCAAGCGCTGCTCGCGGGCGATCACCGCGATCACATCCTGGGTTAAATCGTCAGCCACGCAAGTCTCCAGTTAAAGGATAATCATACAACGGAAGTTGTATCCAAGGGAACGGGCCAATCAGATTCGATGGAGAACCGCGAGATTGCGCGCACGCTGCGGGAGACGGCCGATCTGCTGGAAGTGGCGGGCGAGGACGGCTTTCGCATCCGGAGCTACCGCAAGGCGGCGGACGCGATTGAGACCTGTCCAGCGCCGGTGGCCTCGCTGTGCGCCGAGCCCAAACGGCTGCTCGAACTGCCCGGAATCGGCAAGACTATGGCGGGGCACATCGCCGAGCTGGTGGCGAGAGGGGAGTTGAACCTGCACCGGGAACTGCTGGAGAAGTTCCGGCCGGGAATGCTGGAACTGCTGCAGGTCTCTGGACTGGGGCCGAAGACGGCAGCGCTGATTTGGCAGACCTACGGAGCGGGAACGCTCAACGAAGTGGAAGCGCTCGGACGCGAAGGCAAGCTGCGGCTGCTGCCGCGGATGGGCGAAAAAGCGGAGGAAAAGATCCTGCGGGGCATCGCGCGGCTGCGCCAGCTCAGCGGCCGCTTTCGACGTGACCAGATCGACGAGGCACTGGCGCTGGTGCAGCCGCGGCTGGAAGTGGCGCCGGGCGTGGAGCGGTTTGCGGTGGCGGGCTCTTACCGGCGGGGACGGGATACGATTGGCGATCTGGATCTGTTGGTCGCCGGCCGGACGCTGCCGGAAGCGGGTAGCGCGGTGATTGAGCGGTTTCTGGAAACGCCGCGGCGGGAAGAGGTGCTGGCGCAGGGCGAGAACAAGGTTTCGGTGCGGCTGCACGGAGGGTTGCAGATGGATCTGCGGCTGCTGCCGCTGGCCAGCTTCGGCGCGGCGCTGCAGTATTTCACCGGCTCGCAGCAGCACAACATTCACCTGCGCGGTCTGGCCCAGCAACAGGGGGCGAAGCTGAACGAGTACGGACTCATGCGCGAAAGCGATGGCGTGGTGCTGGCCGGTGCAGAAGAGAAAGACCTTTACGCAGCGCTGGGACTGGATTGGATCGCGCCGGAACTGCGCGAAGACTCCGGGGAAATTGAAGCGGCGGCGGCACACACGCTGCCGCGGCTGATTACGGCCGGCGCCATCCGCGGCGACGTGCATATGCACACCACCGCGACGGACGGGAAGGCGTCAATTGAAGAAATGGCGGCGGCGGCGGTAGAACGCGGATATGAATACATCGCGATTACCGACCATTCGCAGGCGCTGGCAATGGCGAATGGGTTAAACGAGGCACGAATGCTGGAGCACATGCAGCGGATTCGTGCGGCAGAGCGGGCGTTTCAGAGAGCGCACCCAGGATTCCGGATTTTTGCGGGCGTCGAGGTAGACATTCTGGCCGACGGGCGGCTGGACCTGGACGACAGCGTGCTGGCGCAACTTGACGTGGTGATTGGCAGCATTCATTCGCGCTTTGACCAGACAGAGGCGGAAACGACAGCGCGGCTGCTGCGGGCGGTGGCCAACCCGAACCTCGACATTCTGGGGCATCCGAGTGGCCGGCTGCTGTTGCGGCGCGAGGCCTATGCGTATGACTTCGAGCGGGTGCTGGCGGCCTGCCACGAGGCGGGTGTGGCGATGGAGATCAACGCCTCGCCGGAACGGCTGGACCTGAATGCGACGCAGGCGCGGCGCTGCGGACAAGTGGGCGTGGGGGTGGTAATTTCGACGGACGCGCATCACCCGAAGCACCTGGACAATATCCGGTACGGGATCGCCACCGCGCGGCGGGGCTGGCTGGAGGCCGCACAGGTGCTCAATACGCGCGGCACGGCGGTGTTCCTTGCCGGACTACGCGGCTCCCGAAGCGCTCGGCCTGCATGAGATTGGCACAGGTATCGTTGATCTGGGTCCTCAGACGCTGGCCATTCAAGGTCTCAATGCAGGGCATGCCGGACTTTCGCGATAGCCGCCTGCACGTCCCCTCGCGAAAGTTCTCCGACGGTATACCAGACGATCCTTCCATCCGGCCCGAGCGCGATCGCGGTCGGCTCCATCTCCAGCCTCGGAAGCTTCTCGAGCCAGCTGGGCCGAACCCAGCCGATTTCGATTTCGTGGAGCTGCGCCTGGCGTAGGGGCAGTTGCTCCGGCGATGGCGCCAAACGGATCGCTTCGCAGCCGAGAGATTGAAGCTGGTCCGAAAGCCGCGAGGCGACGATCCAGTTGAGGTCGCAGTCGGGGCATAGAGTGCTTGTGTACTGAAGTAGCGCACAGCGCCGGTCAGAGGGCGGACGATAGAGGGTGCCGTCAGCGAGAAACCCTGACGGCAATGTTATCGCACGAACACCGGAACGAAAGGGTCCGCTTTCGAAATGGTACGCGGAGCGGGTGCGCATAAGGGCGAGCACAAGGGAAAGGTCAATCACCACCAGCCCCAGGAGGATTACGCGGATGAGCCTCATGGTATCGGCCCATTTATCGCGGCGAGGATCTCGGTTTCGACGCGCGCAGGGCTGCGGACATTGCGCCACGCTATGTCGCCCACTTCGCGCCGGTCCGCTGCGGTAACCAGCACTGCACTGCCCTGCCCGTCAGCCTGCAGGACGGCCTCCACCGTACGAACGGCCCCGGCTTGGAAGACCAACATGTCCCTCTGACTGCGAGCTGCCGTCTTGCACGCGACCGCTTCGCAGAATCCTCGAAACTGCAGCCAGGGGTTGCCGCCGGAGGCGACGGTGACCCTGTTCCAGAACCGGAGGTCCGAGGCCGCGTTCTTATCTCGGAGCAAAAAGAAGACAATTCGAGTTCGATCGTCAGACGCGGGATCCACGTATCGCCCGTTGAGGGCAATGCCGTCGAGGTTGCCGAGCTCAATCCCTGGCTTTGCCAAGCCGCCCACCAGGCTCGCCCTGATTTCGGACGTTTTGACTGTATAGGTCCGCAGGAGCTTGCCCGTGCGTGTCCCGGCGATTACGAGAACGACTATACCGAGCACCTCAGCGGCAACCGAGAGGGATTTCTCGCGTCCCATTTAGTACACGGCCTTTGCACCTGCCGGCGTCATTCCTTCGGCAATTTTCGCCAGGATCAGCGGTTTTGCTACCTTGCACTCACAGCCACGCGCGTGTTGAAGCGCGAGCGATGGGAAGTTGGGAGCGAGGTCATCGTACGGATATGACAGCGCCACTGCCGGCAACAGGAGATCGTGCGTCACCTTGGCGACCGCCTCCGGCGTCGAGAGGTCGAATTGCTCCTCGGCTTGTTGCGCATGGGCGTCTGCGGCACTAAGGGCCACCTCCGCGACTTGGTTCGCCTTCTCAACGTCACCCAGGTCGTGGAAAACATCGGCCAGGTTCGCTGTGTATCCGGTCTCCGCCGCGGCAACATCCTTGTCGAGCAGACCGAACGCCTGACTGGCCGACTGCTCCGCCATCTGCGGACGCGACTTGGCGAGCTGCTGCGCAATGCCGGCAAGTGCTGCAAAACGCGAGTCCCTATCTGCCAGGCTCGTTGCGCCCGCGATTGCACCCTCGGGATCGTTCGCGGCCAATTGGGAGAGCCGCGATGGCAGCGACTGTCCAAGCCTCATGCCGGTGACCTGACCTGCGGGCGAAGTCTGGTAAACCGCGCCACCGCCAAAATTCGCGCCCGCGGCGGCGGGGTACTGGATTCTCGCGGCCTGTGCCCGCTCGGGATCAAACTGGTCGAGCACCGAAAGTAGCATCGATCCGCCCCGCGCATCGACAACCGAGCGTTCGCGGTGCGCTGCAGAGTCAGCTTTCAGGCTGGCCAGTAGCGCGAACATCGCGCTTTCCACCTGTCCGGCCATGGCCGGAAACGTATGCACCACCGCCCCGAAAAAAATTGCCGCCGGGTGAACATCCTCAGGGCCAGCGGGCGCCGCAAGGCCTTGGCTAGCGATGCTCATGCGCTGCAGCTCGGGCAGTTGATCCGCATCCAGGGCCGTAGCCGCACCCTCGTACGGGTAACCGGCCCCCTCGCTGGCGCACTGCCGCAACGCGGCCTGCACCTGGGGGAACTGCTTGTGCACAAGCATCTGGATGACGACGTGGCTGTAGACCATGCCGTTGGTCTGCGCCGCTGAGCTGGGCTCGTGAAGCTGCTGCAGCCAGGCCAAGGCCTCCTCGAAGTGCGAGGCGTTTGCGTACGCCTCGATTGCGTTGGTTTCCTCCAACGCCTGGATATCCACGTGCGCCTTGTCAGCCGTTGAACTACCTCCGGTCTGCCACTGGCTAACCTTCAGATAAAGTGCTTTGAAATCTTTCAGCCCCTGCTTTGGGATCGCGACCATCTCGTCCTGGTCGATCATCCCGAGCTCGCGCGCAGCGAGCAACGGCGGCAAGTTCGCCGCCGCTGCTCGTGCCTCACCAAATATTTGCCCCGCCGGGGTCGCTGCCTGCGCCCGCGCGCCCAGACACATAGCGCTGACAGCCCCCACAACGGCGAGACAGAGCCACCGGTACCCGGCCCAATCCATGGTGATTCACTCCACTGGCTTACAGGACTCGCCGGTTACGGCGCACAAGCAGACGTCGAAGTTCGTGCCGCCGACCCCGTACAACGTGCATCCGTAAGCACAAGTCCGGCAGCACGACCCTTGAGCAAATGCGGGTTGCATCAGTCCAACAGCGATTGCCGCTACTGCACTGATATAGATCGCCATAGTCACGACGCGTTTAACCATTTTCATTTTCATCCCCTCGTAATGCTTTTCTGCACCACGGCCACCACGCTACCCCCCCGCAGTTGTCAAGGCAAACATTCGGGTGCCGCTGGAGGGCTGATTTCCGCGGGGTTCACGGTACGCATGAGGGGGGCGCCCATGAGGACGCGGGTGCCGGAGGAGGCGCAGAGGGAGGCGCCGAGTTCGGGAGCGGCCAACAAGATGACGGTTGAGCCGAATTCGAAGCGGGCGAGTTCCTGGCCGCGGGTGAAGGCGAGAGCGGGGTCGTAGCGGCGGCGGTCGGCGACGTGGGGACCGGGACCGGCGTTCCAGAGCGGGTCGTAATTGACGCGGATGGCGCCCACCAAGCAAGCGCCGACCATGACAACCGCAACAGGGCCGAGGGCGGTGTCGAGATAACTGATGAGGCGCTCGTTTTGGGCGAACAGACGGGGCACGCGCTCGGCGGTACGGGGGCTGACCGACCAGCGCGCACCGGGAATATAGCGGGCCTCTACGAGATCGCCAGCGGCGGGGGCGTGGACGCGGTGGTAGTCTGCGGGGGCGAGATAGATAGTGGCGTAGCAACCGCCGAGGAAGGCTTCGGCACGGGCGGCGTCGCCGAGCAGCTCGCCAATAGAGTAGGTGTGGCCCTTGGCCTGGAGCAGCTCGCCAGCGACGATCGAGCCACCGGCAGTGATCAGGCCATCGGCGGGTGAGACCAGGACGCCGGGATCGGAAGCAATGGGGCGCAGTTCCGGGCGCAGCGACCGGCAGAAGAACTGCTGCAGGCTGGCGAAGCCGCCGACGGGGATGACGGCTTCGTCGCGGGGGATGCGATAGTGATGCGCGAAGCCGGGAATGAGCCAGCGCGAAGCGGGTGTTCGCGCGACGCGCCCGGCCTGACACGACAGCCAGAGTCGCCAGCCGCCGTCCTTATTCATAGCGCAGGGTTTCGGCGGGCAAAACGGCGAGGGCGCGCTGCGAGGGATAGAGGGTGGCCATCCAGGCGATGACGAGCGCGAGGACGGCCACGATCACGCCATCAAGGGCATGGGCGTGGAAGGGGATGTAGCTCACGGGATATACCTCTGAAGAGACATGAATCCACTGGAAGCGATTGGCAGCCCAGGCGAGGGGGTAGGCCACGAGCAGACCGGCAGCCGTGCCGAGGGCGGCGATCCATACGCCATGGTAGACAAAAATCTGGCGGATTTGGCGGCGGCGCGCGCCAAGGGAGAGCAGCACGGCGATTTCCTTGCGCTTTTCCATAACCAGCATGGTGAGCATGATGAACACGTTGAGCGCGGCGACGAGCACCACCAGACCGATGACGATGATAGTACCGAGGCGCTCGAGCTGGAGGGCCTGAAAGATAGGCTTGTTTTCCGAGATCCAGGTGGTGGTGGTATAGGCGGGGCCGGCGATGGCTTCGGCGGCCTGGGCGACCTGCGGCGCCTGGTAGATGTCGTCGAGGTGAAACTCAATGTCGCTGGCCCAGTTGCTCTGGTTTTGCGGATGGAGGGCCTGGGCGGCCTGGAACGAGGTAAACGCCCAAGCACTATCGAAATCGAGATAGCCGGAATTGAAAATACCGGCGACCTGGAATTCGGTGCGGCGGCCGGTCATACCCATGGGGGTGAGCACGGCGTTGGGCACGTAGAGCTGGACCCAACTGCCGGGAGCGACACCGAGCTGGTTGGCCAGGGCCTGACCGAGGACGATACTGTAGCCTTTGGGATTCTGTTCCAAAGGGGTAAGACTGCCGGCGGTGAGATGCGTCAGCAGCGTACCGATTTTTTGCTCCTGACTGGGAATGATGCCCTTGAGCACGACCTCATGGTTCTGGTCGCCGTAGCTGATCAGGCCGGGCGAGTAGATGACCGGGGCGACGGCAGCCACATGCGGAAGTTTCGCAAGTTTGTCCAGCAAGGAGGGATAGTCGGGGATGGCGGTGGGCATGCGGGGGAGCAGATTGACCTGGGCGGTGGCGCCGACGAGTTCGGTCTGAATCGCATCGCGGAAGCCATTGGTCACGGAAAGAGCGAGAATGAGGGCTCCGACGCCGACGGCAAAACCGAGGATGGCGATGGCCGCCACGATGGAGAGTACGCCGCGGCGGCGGCGCGGCTGGAGGTAGCGGGAGGCGACGAAGCCGGGAAAGCTCACGAGAACAGCTTATCAGCGTATCAGCGGATCAGCCGGGTACGGCGCCTGCGGGCGAATGGCGGAGCCGCTCAACCGCTGAACCGCTGATACGCTGAACCGCTAGAATGGAGTTGTGCGAGTCGAAGCGCTGGATACGGCATCTAAAGCAAAGAGGCTGGAGACGGCACTGCGAGCGGAGGGGCTGGCGCGGCGGTACCGCTCGGGAGTGGGCGAACTGGTGGTGTTTGAGGATTTATCGCTGGAAGTGGAAGCAGGAGAAATGGTGGCGATTGTAGGCGAATCCGGGACGGGCAAGAGCAGCTTGTTGCATCTGCTGAGCGGATTGGACAGGCCTTCGAGCGGTGACGTATACTTCGGAGCAAGATCGCTCGCAAGCATGGGAGAAGATGCCTTGGCGGAGTTTCGCAACCGGGAGATCGGCTTCGTTTGGCAGCAATCATACCTGCTGCCGGAATTCAGCGCGCAGGAAAACGTGATGATGCCGCTGCTGATCGCCGGGCATGCGCCCAGCGCAGCGCAGAGCACGGCGCAGGAGTGGCTGGAGCGGGTGGGCGTGGGCGCGCGCGCCACGCACCGGCCGGGAGAACTCTCTGGGGGAGAACAGCAGCGGGTGGCCATGGCGCGGGCGCTGGTGGGGCAGCCGCGCTTTCTGATGGCCGATGAACCTACCGGAAATCTGGACGAGCGGGCAGGCGCGGCGGTGTTTGCGCTGCTGCGGCGCCTGCACCGGGAACAAGCTTTGACCTCGCTGATCGTTACCCATAACCGTCAACAGGCGTCTGGCTGCGACCGTATTCTGCGGCTGAGCGAAGGACGCCTAACCCAGGAACCCGTGCCAGCCAACCCAAGCGAGTAGAACTATGTTCGAGCGCTACACCGAAAAAGCCCGGCGTGTAATCTTTTTCGCCCGCTATGAAGCGAGCCAATGCGGCAGCCCCTATATTGAGAGCGAGCACTTGCTGCTGGGACTGCTGCGTGAGGACAAGGCGCTCACCAACCGCTTCTTACGGAGCCACGCCTCGCTGGAGGCGATCCGGAAGGAGATCGAGACGCGGACGGTGGCGCGTGAGAAAGGCTCGACCTCGGTGGATCTGCCGCTGAGCCATGAATGCAAGCGGATTCTGAACTATGCGGCGGAAGAGGCGGAACGGCTTAGCAACAAACATATCGGCACCGAACACCTGCTGCTGGGACTCCTGCGGGAAGAGCGCTGCTTCGCGGCCGAATTGCTGCAGAACCGGGGCCTGCGGTTGGCGCAAGTGCGCGAAGAGCTGGCGCGGACGGCGCCGGACCGGGCGGGCAACCGGCCCAAGGAGTCTTCCCTGCTGCTGGAGTTCAGCCGCGACCTGACGCAGGCGGCAGTGGATGGGTCGCTCGACCCGTTGGTGGGACGACAGCACGAGATCGAGCGCGTAATTCAGATTCTGTGCCGGCGGACGAAGAACAACCCGGTGCTGATTGGCGAGCCAGGAGTGGGAAAGACCGCGATTGTGGAGGGGCTGGCACAGAAGATCGCCGACAGCGAGGTGCCCTCGTTCCTGGCGGAAAAGCGCATCCTGGCGCTGGATCTGTCGCTGATCGTGGCGGGCACAAAGTACCGCGGCCAGTTCGAAGAGCGGCTGAAGACGATCATGAAGGAGTTGATCGAGAACCAGAACATCATCATCTTCATTGACGAACTGCACACGCTGGTAGGCGCGGGATCGGCCGAGGGATCGCTCGACGCCGCCAATATCCTGAAGCCGACGCTGTCGCGCGGCGAGATTCAGTGCATCGGGGCGACCACGCCGGGCGAATACCGCAAGAGCATTGAAAAGGACCGGTCGCTGGAGCGGCGCTTCCAGGCGGTGAAGGTGCAACCGCCGAATGAAGAGGAAGCGGTGCAGGTGCTGAACGGCATCAAGGACCGCTACGAAAAGTTCCACGCGGTCAGCTATACGGATGAAGCGCTGCGATACGCCGTGTTCCATTCCAGCCGATATATTCCGGACCGGTTCCTGCCGGACAAGGCGATTGATCTGCTGGACGAGGCCGGAGCGCGGGTGAAGCTGCGGCAGACGAGCGTGCCGGGCGATCTGGCCGAGGTGCAGAAGCAGCTCAAGGTCATCAATCACCAGATGAACGCCTCGATCGCCAACCACGAGTTCGAGAAGGCGCGGTTCTATTCGGACGAGGAGCGCAAGGAACGGGACAATCTGCGGGTACTTCGGGAAAAATACCAGATCGACGACACCGTGGCCGGGGTGGTCACGCGGGAAGATATCGAAGATGTGGTGGCGCGCTGGACGGGCGTGCCAGTCCATGCCGTCAAAGAGGAAGAGATGCAGAAACTGCTGCGTATCGAGCAGGAACTGCACAAGCGGGTGATTTCGCAGGAAAAAGCGATTTCGGCGCTGGCGCGTGCCATCCGGCGGAGCCGCGCGGGGCTGAAGAGCCCGAACCGGCCGGTGGGATCGTTCCTGTTTCTGGGGCCGACGGGCGTGGGCAAGACGGAAGTGGCGCGGTCGCTGGCGGCGTTTTTGTTTGGCAGTGAGAAGTCGATGATCCGCTTCGACATGTCGGAATACATGGAGAAGCACTCGGTCTCTAAGCTGATCGGCTCGCCTCCGGGCTACGTCGGCTATGAAGAGGGCGGCCAGCTCACCGAACGGGTGAAGCGCTCGCCCTATTGCGTGGTGCTGCTGGACGAAATCGAGAAGGCGCACCCGGACCTGTTCAACCTGCTGCTGCAGGTCTTTGAGGACGGACAGCTCACCGATGGACTGGGCAACACCGTCGATTTCAAGAACACGATCATCATCATGACCTCAAACCTGGGGGCGCGGCACCTGGAGAAGCACATGCACATGGGCTTCCAGAGCGCCAACGAAGAGCTTCTCGCTGCCCAGATTGAAGACAAGGTGCGCGAGGAAGTGAAGCGGCTGTTCAACCCCGAATTCCTGAACCGGCTGGACGAGATCATTCTGTTCCAGTCGCTGAATGAAGACGATCTGCAGCAGGTGGTCGAGATTCTGGTGCAGCAAATGAATCAACACCTGGCGCAGCGCGACGTGACCGTGACCTGCACGGCCGAGGCGAAGAAGTGGATCGTGGACAAGACCTGCCTCGACCGCAATTACGGCGCACGGCCGCTGCGGCGGGCCTTGCAGCGTTATATCGAAGACCCGCTATCGGAACTGCTGATTCAGGGCTCGCTCAAGCGGCCGGCGTTCCTGGAAGTTTTTCTGGACGCCAACAGCCTGTACTACCGCCCGGTGGATTCGGGCAGCCATGCGGACGAGGGCGAAGGCAGCGTGGCCACGGCGGAAGCAGTACTTCTCTCGCATTAGGCGGGCTCAGCTTGTCAGCGATTCAGCGGATCAGCCTGGTGATGCCACTCTGCGGGCTGCTGTGCGGGGCGCAGGGGTTGCCGCCGGCGCCGCCGGCGACGCCGACCCTGGAGCAACGGCTAACCGAGGCGTTTCAAAGAGATCAGCAGGTGCTGCTGGGGTACACGCACCGCGAGCACGTCATCACGCGCAAGGACCGGGAGATGGATGGGCGGACGCTATCCGTGTGGTACGTGCGAGGGCGGGCGGTAAGCGAAACTATTGCGCTCGACAGCCGCACCTTGAACAACGAGGAACGCAGCGCGGAGCACGCACGCGCCTGCGAGCGGGCGGCGGCAACGGCGAAACGCCAACCGCCAGTGTTGGGCGTAATGGAATTCGGTGGCCACAGTTATCCGTTTGCGCGGCTGGCGCACGATTACCGATATACCAATCCACACACGATTCTGTGGAACGGACGGGCGACGTGGGTGTATGACGCGGTGCCGAACCCTGAGGTTCATGCCCGCAGCCGCGAGGAAAAACTACTCTTGCATTCCCGCGGCGAAGTGTACGTGGATGCGAAAGACCAGCATGTGGTGCGGATGGTGATCGAGTCGACGAGACCGGTGCGCTACCTGCTGGGCATGCTGGCGACCATCCATCACGCCGATTTTCTGCTGGAGCTGGAACGGGTGCAGCCGGGGGTGTGGCTGCCGAAAAAAGCGGACTTTCACTTGCAGGCCACGGTACTGCTGTTCGATCATCTGACGCGGAGCAAGGTGACGAGCTATTACGACTACCTACCGGTTACCGGAACCACCGCCAATCCCTGTACCCCCTGAGGGTTTGGGCTGGGGATGGGCACCGGGAACGGCGCCAGGTAAGCCGCGGCGCAACGAAGGATCGGTAGCGTAGTTATAGACGAACTGCCAGTGATTGGGGGCGTCAAAGCCGTTAAAGGCATGTACGGCGGGCTGCTTCGCGAGGCTGGCGACGCCGATGATGGGGCCACTACCGATGCCGTTGGCGCCGGCACCGCCGGACATTCCGCCGCTCAGGCCGCCGCCGGTGCTGCCCGCGGTAGTTCCTCCCGAGGGATTTTGAGGCGGCTGCGTGCCGGTCAGGCCGCCGCCGAGCGCACCGGGCTGCTGGCTCTGGGACAGCGCCGCCGACGGGACCTGGTCGACAATTTCCGCGGGGACCGTCTGGCCATAGCGCAGGAGCTGGAATTTGCCGCCGTCGGCCATGTTCAGGGGATCAAGGAACTCCTGACGCAGATAGCGCTCACCTTTGGTGTCCTCCTGCAGCATGGCGTCGATGGAAGGCGGGTAATGACCGTAGGCGTGGTAATAGCGCTTGATGGCCTCGGTGTATTGGCGCGCGTGGTCGATCATGCGGGCCTCACGCTCGCGCCGGATCTGGGTGCCCCACGATACGGCCGCCTTAGTCAAGCCAATCACAAGCACGCAGAGAGCGAGGAGAATGACGAGGAGGGCGTAGCCATCCTGCGAACGGCGGTGCTTCACGGGTTCAGTTTAGCAAAGGATTGTCAGTTTTCAGTTATCCGTTCGGGCGCGCCAAACTCGACACCCCGCGGGAGCGCCGCGGGGTGCCTGGAGCAACTGAGAACTGAAGACCGAGAACTGAAGACCCTATTGCCCCTTCGGTTTGGTCGGTAGCTGCTCGACGACGCCGCTAGAGTTCTTGGCATTCTCAGCGGCGACCTGGGCTTTGCGGGCGGCGAGCGCCTGCGAGACGTAATCGTTGGCGATCTTCAGGTTGGCATCGCGCTCAGTGGTGTTGCCGCAAGCGAGGTCGGCCTTCTCGCGGTAGAGCAGGTTGAGATAGGTCATGGCATCGGCGTAGCCGGGGCGCAGCTCAAGCGCTTTCTTGAGCTGGTTGATGCCATCATCGAGTTTGCTGGTGTACTGGGTGGCGAGATCTTCGCAGGCCTGGCGCTCCACACGGGTCGACTTTTTGGTGATCAGAGGCGCGCTGAGATCGGTAATGTCCTGCGATTTACGCTGCAGCAGGATGCTCGGATGGGTCTCCTGGTAGTCGATGGCGCCGATGGTGTAATAGGCGGTGGGGTCCTTAGGCGAAAGCTCGAGGGACTTCTGGTAATAGGTGCGCGCCTGTTCCAGGTTGCCCATATCGAAGTTGAGGCGGGCGATGCCGGCGACGGCGTTGGCATTGGCGGGGTCCTGATCGAGAACCTCCTTGTAGGTATCCAGCGCGTTGGTGGCAAAGGCCATGTTGTCGGGCGCGGGCGATCCGGGCACGAACTGGGACTGGAAAGCGGTAGCCAGGTAGAGTTTGGCGTTGACCAGCGTGGGATCGAGCTTGATGGCGTTCTGAAAATGGCTGACGGCTTCATTGAACTGCGCCGCTTTGAAAGAGGCCACGCCGCGATTGAGCTGATCGCGCGCTTGCAGTTTCTGGCAGCCCGCAGCAAAAAACACGAGCCCCGTCAGTACCAGCGTCAGCAAAAGAGTGAGAGATTTTTTCATAGCCGCAGCTTTCCCCGTCATTGTCCGGCTTCCATTTTGGGCGTCAGAATTCCGACGGTGATCGAGGGATCCACGCCCTTGGTGATGTCAATGACGTGGGCGATCAGGGCAAAGGGAATGTCGTTGTCCCCCTTGACGAAGAGCACCTTCTCCGCGCGGGTTTTGTAAATAGCCGATAGCTCGGGCCCGAGCGTGTCCCAGGTGACTGGAGTTTGATTGATTTTGACCAAGCCGTGATCGAGCACCTGCACCACGATGGTGCGCTGGCTGGTCTTGGGTTGCTTCGACTTGTTGGGTTGCGGCACGAGCGCATGCAAGCCGCTCGGATGCAACGGCTGAATCACCATGAAGATGATGATCAGCACCAGCATGACGTCGATCAGCGGGGTGATATTGATGTCTTTACTGGGGCCGCCCTTGCTGCCCCCCACGGACATTGACATAGCGAACTCCTCTCCTACTGCCCCAGCATGCTGGGCGGCAGGTTAGCTTTATCGACTTTTTGCGTTTCCAGCGCGATGTTCTGTACCCCGGCGGAGCGAATATCGTCCACCACGTTGGCGACCACCAGGAACTGTGCGGCTTTGTCGGCCTTGACGAAGACGATCTTGTCGAGCTGATTCTTCAGGTCCTGCTGGATCTGATCGCTCAGTTGGGCGCCGCCGATTTCATTGTTGCCCAGGAAGATGCGGCCATCGTGGCTGACGGCCACGACCACCGCATTGTCCTTGTCAGCGTTCGGCAAGGTCATCGGGTTCACCGCCTGCGCCAATTGCACCTGCGTACCCTGCTTCATCATGGGCGTGATGACCATAAAGATGATCAGCAGCACCAGCATCACGTCGCACAGCGGCGTGACGTTAATGTCGCTGCTCATACTTTGTTCTTTTGCGTGCCAAGCCATTGGGTTTCCTCCTTTGCTCTAGGCGCGTCGGCCAGCGAACGGAACGTCCGTCCGCTGGCCGGCGTGTTACTTGCGTGCCGTGGTGCGGCCCATCTGCTTGAGGAAGTAATCGAGCAGCTCGCTGCCGGAGTTGTCCATCTCGATATCGAACGCATCCACCTTGCCGCTGAAGTAGTTGTAGGCCCAGACGGCGGGGATGGCGACGATCAGACCGATAGCGGTGGTGACCAGAGCTTCGGAAATACCGCCGGCGACGGCGCTCAGACCGGTGGTCTTCTCGACGCTGATGCTGGTAAAGGCGTCGATAATACCGAGCACGGTGCCGAACAGTCCGACGAACGGAGCCGTCGCACCCACCGTGGCCAGCATGCCGAGGCCGCGTTTGAGCTCGTTGTGCTCAATCGCCTGGGCGCGAGACAGGGCGCGCTGGGAGGCTTCGATTTCGTCACCGCTGATTTCCGTGGTGCCCTGATGCGCCTGGAATTCACCCAAGCCAGCACTGACCACCTTGGCCAAGTGACTCTTCTTGTGGACTTCGGCGACCTTGATGGCTTCATCGAGGCGGCCCTGCTTGAGGGCGCCGGCCACCTTGGGGGCGAAGACGCGGGATTCCTTTTTGGCGCTTTGATAGCGCAGATAGCGGTCGACCATGACGGCGATGGAGAGCACCGACATGATGAAGAGCACGATGACGACGGCGCGGGCCGGCCAGCCCATAGTGCGCCACATGCCGAGGGCGCCGGATTGCATTTCGCCGCTTTGCAGCCACATGAACATTGCGTAAAGCATGAGGGTCAGTTTCCTTTCGGACGTTTGAAATTAAAGTCTGTCGGTCTTACGGTCTGTCGGTCTGTCAGACGCTAACCACCGAGGTTAAAGTTCACGGTAATGGTCGTAGTCACTTCCATCGCCTGGCCGTTCAGAGTCAGAGGGTGGTAGCGCCACTGCAGCACCGCATCTTTGGCCGCGCCCACGAGCATGGCGTTGCCACTGAGGACTTGCAACGATTTCACCCGTCCGTCCTTGCCGATGAGGGCCTGCAGGACCACCGAACCTTGAATGTGAGCTTGACGGGCAATGGGCGGATACTGCGGCGTGGGACAGCTTATACAAAGCGCGGCCTGTACGTCACCGCCGACGGGAATCGGTTTGGACGGTGGAGGCGGTGGCGGCGGCGCGGCCGCGGTGTGGATCAAGCCGCTAAGGACGGAGCTGGGCGGGCCGGACAGCTCGGCCGAGGTGACCGGCGGGGGCGCGCCTTGGTCGACGATGTGGGCGATGTTCTCGGGAATTTTGCGTGGCGCGATGAGCTGATTGTTGGTGTTGACTACGCTGACCAGCCGGTGCACTACGATTTTCGGCATGGGAGGAGGAGGAGGAGGGGGAGGAGGAGGAGGCGGCGGCGCGTTGAGAAAGGCCGTCATGGAGGAGGCCGGCAGCACGTTGTAGTAGATCAGTGGAACGATCGCCACAATCGCCAGGACGACCACCTCGACCACCAGGGTGGCCAACATGGTCAGCGTCTTTTTGGTGCTGGCCTTGCGCGTGGTCTCGACCAAACTTTGTTCGAACATGAGTTCCCCCTGCGGCCCCTGCCGCGGTTAACGCCCCACTTTTTCCAGCTTGCGGCCCACAGGCGCAGCGCTGCGCGAGCCACTCAAGGCAGCGGCACGCAGCGGACGCTGCCGGCGATTGCGCCATTCGATGTAAGCCACCATCATCGGCGCCGCCACCGCAATCGAAGAATACGTACCCACTAAAATACCGAACGTCATACAGAAACTAAAACCGCGCAACGCCTGACCGCCCAGGACCAGCAATGCCAGCACGGACAGGAAGGTCAAACCGGAGGTCAGCACGGTCCGGCTCAAGGTCTGATTAATACTGCGATTGACGATATTCGGCAACCTGTCACGCCGCATGATGGGCAGGTTCTCCCGCACGCGGTCGAAGACGACGATGGTGTCGTTCATGGAGTAGCCGATCAAGGTCAAAAATGCCGCCACAACCGTCAAGTCAATGGGTAGCCGGACCAGCGCAAACATGCCAAGCGTGATCAGCACATCATGAAATACGGCTACCACTGCCGCCAAACCATAAATGAACTCGAAGCGGAATGCAATATAAATCAGCATCGCCGCCAGAGAATAGAGCACGGCGCGCAGCGCCTGGCCGCGCAACTGCGAGCCCACCTGCGGACCGATGATGCTGGTGGAGCGCACGGAAAAGGGCGCGAGGAAGAAACTCTGGCTGGCCTGCTGCGCGATTTGCGGACTGCCGGGCGCGACGGCCAGCGCGTTGAAGCTGGGCAGCAGGCCGCCGTACTGCTTATCGCGGCGGGTCGAGAGCAGCTCGGTAGCCAGCGCCTGATAGCGGGTCTGCGCGGCTTGCTCGCCGAGGCCGATATAGCCGTAGGGGTCCTTCTGCATAAGCCAGGCGGTGAAGGAAGACACGCCGACGTTGTTCAAGTCCTGCTTGCCCTGGGCGTTGACGTCCAGGACCCCGTAGAGAATGCCGAGGATATCGTCCTTGCTTTTTTCCAGGTCAGCCTGGTTGAGCGAAGAGAGCGGTGAAGAGATCAGGATTTCATCCGAACCGGCGCGACCGACGGGCTCGATGGTCACCTGGCCGAGCTTGGCGGCGCCCAAGGCGCTACGAATTTTGGCAGTGGGCACAGTTTGGCTGAACTTGATGTCCATTTCCGTGCCGCCTGTAAAATCGGTCCCCATAACCGGTCCGTGGTGGATCGCCAGCGCAACCATGCCAATCACGAACAGAACCATGGTTACGGTGAGGAAATACCACTTCTTCCCCAGAAAATCGATGTCAGTTTCGCGAAAAAATTCCATTTCCAGCCCTTAAATATTCCAAGCGCTAGCGCGCTCGCCCGGAGTGGGCTGGTGAGTTGCCCTCACCACCTTCTGACCCCGAGCGGGTGTAATTTGTTCCCTGCCTCTGCGTACCAAGGCGATCAGCCATCAGCGATCAGCTTGCTGCAGCCCTGTGCCGGCTGCATTGCTGACCGCTGAGAGCCGCTGGGCTTTATCCGATACTCAATTTCGCTCCTCGCACCCCTTGCTGGCGCATGAGCACGTAATCGAAGATCACGCGCGAAATGTAAACAGCGGTGAACAGGTTGGCGAGCAGACCGGCAATCAGGGTGACGGCAAATCCCTTAATGGGTCCGGTACCAAACAAAAACAAGAAGACGGCGCTCACGATGGTGGTGACGTGGGTATCCAGAATCGTGATGAAGGCCTGGCGGAAGCCAATGTCGACGGAAGCAGGCACACTTTTGCCATGGCGCATCTCCTCACGTATTCGTTCGAAGATGAGGACGTTGGCGTCGACGGCCATACCGATGGTCAAGATGATGCCGGCAATGCCGGGTAATGTGAGTGTGGCGTTGGTGACGGCCATGAAGGCCATCAGGATGACCAGGTTCAACACCAGCGCGACGACAGCGTTGATGCCGGCGCCGTGATAGTAGACCAGCATGAAGCCGGCGACGAGCAAGAAGCCCACCAGGGCCGCGAGCACGCCTTCGCGAATGGAATCGGCACCCAAGGACGGCCCGACGGACTCATCGTCAATGTAGCTGATGCTGGCAGGCAAAGCGCCGGAGCGCAAAATGAGCGCCAGATCGTTCGCTTGCTGCTGGCTGAAGCTGCCGGTAATCTGCCCCTGATCGTCGATCCGCTGCTGAATGGTGGCGTATTCCTGCACCTTGTTGTCGAGCACCACCGCAAGGGGCTGGTTGATATGGGCAGCGGTGAAGTTGCCAAAACGTCTGCCAGCGGCGGTAGTGAGGGTGAAGTTGACGTCGATGCGGCCAGACTGATCCACGCCGGGTTGAGCGTCGCGCAAATCGCTGCCACTCACCGGGGAAGAACGGGAGACCACATACCATTCCCCGCTGGTGGAGTTGGAAGCGCCGCCGATGTTTTTGCCGGGCAGGATCACGCTGTCTTCGGGCAGAATGCCGCCGTACTGCGCGCGGGCGGCAGCGGCGCTGGGAAAGGGGCCGGCCATGCCGAGGCGGAACTGCAACTGTGCGGTCTCCTGCATGACTTCCTTGACGCGCGCTGAATCGGTGATGCCGGGTAGCTGGACCAGGATCTGGTAAGCGCCCAGGCCGTGGGCCTGCACGGTCGGTTGGGTGACGCCGAGCGCGTCGATGCGGTTGCTGATGGTTTCAATCGACTGGGTGAGGGCACGGCTGCGGATTTGCGCCGCAGCCGCAGAATTGAGATCCATGGTATAGGCACCGTTGCCGGCGTGGGTGACGGTGTAGTCGGAGCCGAGGTCGGTCTGGACGAGGTTGTTGAAGTCACCGGCGTGGCGCTCGTCGAGACCGGTGAGCTGAAGACGCTGGGGCTGGCCCTGCGGGTCGGGCTGGACGAGCGCCGCAAAGGCGATGCCGTGACTGGTGAGGTCGGAGCGCAGCCGCTGCATGGCCTGCGAGGTTTCGGCGCGCACCGCATCGTCGGCATGCACCTGGAGGATGAGGTGGGTGCCGCCCTGCAGGTCGAGACCGAGATGGACGCGGCTGACGATGGATTGCTTCCAGGCCGACCAGCCGAGGCCATTGGGGATGCCGGTGACGGCGAGAATGCAGATCACCACCACGACCACGATGAACACTGATTTCCAGAGCAGAATCTTCTTCATGAAAGTCCTACGGCTTGGCCCCACTGCTGCGGCCGCTGCCGGCGTTTTCGCCGGAAATTACCTGAGCGACGGCCGAGCGCACGAATTCGAGCTTGATCTGATCGGGGGCGCAGCGCAACTGTACGCTGTCGTCCTTGATGCTGATGATGCGGCCGCGAATGCCGCCGGAGGTGATGACCTCATCGCCGGTTTTGAGCGCCTGGTGCATTTGCCGCACCTTCTTCTGCCGCCGCTGCACGGGCATGATGAGCAGGAAATAGAAGATGGCAAAGACCACCAGGATCATCAACAGGCCGATGCCGCCGCCGGCGGCAGACGACGAGGCCTGCGCCCAGAAGGCCGGGAAAAGGGCAGGGACGCCCATACTGCACCATGCAAAAAGCACTCTTAGATTCGACTCCAATCGGCCGGGTTGTTACTACTAGGTAGGGATCTCCCCAAAGTCGATAGCATGGCGGAGTTGGCGAGTGATGTCAAGGACTTGGAGGGCTTAAGCTCAGCGGATCAGCGGGTCAGCTTGTCAGCGGGCCTGCCGCAGCGGAGGGTGACGGCGGGGCGCTGAGGGGCTGGCGGAGCTGGCGCATGGTTTCCAGATAGAAGTGGAGGTTGTGGTGGGTGAGCAGGATGCTGGCCAGAATTTCGCCGGTGCGGACCAGATGGCGGAGGTAGGCGCGGGAGTAACGGACACAGGTGGAGCAGGCACAGGCGGCATCGAGGGGGGCTTGGTCTTCGGCATACTGGGCGTTGCGGATGACGACAGGGCCGGCTGAGGTGAAAGCCAGGCCGTTGCGGGCATTGCGGGTGGGTAGCACGCAGTCAAACATATCCACCCCCATGGCTACGTAGCGGCGCAGCTCGTCGGGCGTGCCCACACCCATCAGGTAACGTGGCTTGTCGGTGGGCAGGCGCTCCAGGGCGGCGGCGACGGCGGTTTCGCTGAGCTCGCGTGGCTCGCCGACGGAAACGCCGCCAATGGCATAACCCGGGAAATCCATGGCGACCAGGCGGTCGGCGGCCTCACGCCGGAGTTCGGGATACATGCCGCCCTGGACGATGCCGAAAAGAATGCCAGGGGTCAGGGGCCAGGGGCCGGGGGTAAGGGAGTGCAGCCAGGCGGAGCGGGAGCGATCTGCCCAGCGGAGGGTGCGTTCGAGGGAGGCGCGGGTTTGGTCGAGGGTGGCGGGGTAAGGGGTGCAGTCGTCAAAGGCCATGCGAATGTCGCTGCCGAGGGAGGCCTGAATGTCCATGGCCAGCTCGGGGGTGAGCTGATGCAGGCTGCCGTCGAGATGGGAGCGGAATTCGACCCCGGCTTCGCTGATCTTGCCCTTGAGGCTGAAGACCTGAAAGCCGCCGCTATCGGTGAGGATGGGGTGGGGCCAGGCGGCGAAACGGTGCAGGCCGCCGAGGCGCTGGATGCGCTCGTGACCGGGGCGGAGGTAAAGGTGATAGGTATTGGCGAGGATGATTTCCGCGCCCAGTGATTCGAGGTCGTTCTGGGGGATGGCTTTGACCGTGGCACGCGTGCCGACCGGCATGAAGCAGGGCGTCTCGACCGTACCGTGCGGCGTGTGCAGGCGACCGCGGCGGGCTCCGCCCGCCGCACCCGACAACAGCTCAAAGCGGAATCCGGTCACAGCCTAAAACAGCGAGGCGAGTCCGGAACTCGCCAGAATATAGAGCAGCCAGAGCACCACCACCACGCTCAGGCCACTGCCGGTCCTGCCCTTCTTGCCGCCCAGCTTCCCCAGCCCGATCCCGAGCAGAATCATGGTCCAGATGCCGAATATGCCGATGTGGCTACCGAGGGCATATAGGAACTTGGACGTCGTGCTGGGGTCGAAGAAATACCCGATGTTCGTGCCCACCAGATTTTTGATTTGCAAACTGGAGGGCGTCGCGCTTAACGCAATCACGATGATGGCGACGACGGTATACAACGTCATCACGAGAAACGCGTAGCTCACCATCGCCAGCGCCTGTTTGTAACTGGCCTCGTAGCCTAACAGGAGGTTGGCCAGACCCAGGAAAATGCCACCCAAAATCAGAAGGACGACGATGGACCAGACTGGGGCCGCATAAAAGCTGACGCGCAGCCCCACCGCCGCAATCGCCAGGCTGTGCTGCTGCGCGGCGGGCGACATGGCCTGGGTAGCGGGATTTTGCATCATCGCCTGGCGGGCCATGGCATACACGCCGACGCGCTGGATCATCAGGAAGCCGAAGATCTCGGCCGCCACGATCTGGACGCACCAGGCGAGGATGAAGTGCGGGTCGCGGGCGAGTTCGGCAAAGGTGGCGCCAGGCGAGGTGAAAACGGAGAACAAGCGCGACAGCGAAGTCGATTTGGGCGCAGGCGCAGTGGCCTGGCCAGCGGCAAGCGGCGCTTCCGGCGTCATCTGCGAATAGTAGCCCACTACATGTGCTTCTGCAAGAAGCGGGTGAGGAACCAGCCATCGGCGAATTTGAAGGGAACGCGGCCGATGGTGTAATGGCCGCAGGGCAGGCAATGGGCCTCATGGTCGAGGCCGAGGCGCTGAAAATCGGCGACCACCTGGCGCGAAAATTCAGGCAGGAAGCAGGGGTCGTAGCGGGTCCAGAGCAGGAGGCTTTTTTTGGGCGCCTGGCGGCTGGTCGCAGCGAAGCGGTCAAGATAGCTGGCGGGCGAAATGACGCGCCAGGCTTCGCGCAACTCAGGCTGCGCGATGTAAGGCTCAAGACTTTGGCGGACGTGATAGGTGGCGAGGCCGGTCCAGACGACATCGCCGAAATACTGCGAGATGTGGTTGAAGCCGTTGACGCGCAGGCGCGGATCGTGGGCGCTGGCGAGGAGGGCGTAACAGGAGCCGAGGCTGGTGCCGACGACGCCGAGGGAGTCGTAGCCTTGCTGTTCGAGCCAGTCCAGGGAGGCACGGATGTCGACCACCGCCTGGCGCGCCGCGTGGATGACGCGGCCGATATTGGCATCCACGGTGTACTCCGCACGCCGGGTTGCGGCGGGCATACGGACATCGTGGTAGGGCATGCTGACACGCAGGGTGCTGACCCCGGCTCTTTGAAACATGCGGCTGAGACCGATGTGACTGCCAGCGTCTGCGTTCCATTGGGCAATTACGACCACAGCGCTCCGGCGGTGCGCCATTCCAGCGACCGCGGCGGGAAACCAGTGGGCAACCACATCGCGGTTTTCCGGCCAGGGAGTTTCAACCGGCGAAGGAAAACGCAGCACGCCCTCCTGCAGGGCGTAATCACGCACCGGTTCGTAGGCGAAAAATTGGTCGCTGGCGGCGAGGACGCGCTGATTCCAGGCACGCAACCGGGGGATGACCTCGGCCGGAGAGGCGTCGGCGGGCCAGTCGGGGAGGCCGTTCATGGGAGTGCGGCGGAGCCATTCTGCGCCCCAGGCAAAAGGGGTGACGCGGCGATTCTGGTCGACGCGGTTCAGGCGGCGCTCCCAGCGGGAAATGAGGTGAGCGTAAGGTCCAGACATTGGATAAGGCCAGTTTGGCACGTGACATGCAGGGGGTACAAGGGAGTGTTCCGTTTTCAGTTCTCGGCGTTCAGTTCGGACTAAGATAGGCCGAGTAGTTTTTACCGTATGGAGGGGAAATGAGGTCACGAAACCTAGTTGCAATTGGGGCTACGGTGCTGATGACAATGGCACTGGCAGCCTGCTCGAAGAGCAGTGCGGGCACGCAAGATGCAGCCATCACACAGGCGGTTGAGAACAAGCTCAACGCCGACCCGAGCCTGCAAGGCGACAACATTAAGGCATCGACAGAAAATGGGGTGGTCACGCTGACGGGCAGCGTGAGCAGCAACGCTGCACGCGCCGCCGCGGCCAAAGACGCGCAGGTGCAGGGCGTGACGGAAGTAAGCAACGAGATTGCCACCACCACGGCGGTGGGCAATACGCCCGCCGCCAGTGGCAATCAACCGTCCACGAGCCGGCGGCGAGCCGCGTCTGGAAGTGAGCCGCCAGCGGCTCCGGCAGCTCCGGCGCCACCGGCCACGGTGGAGTTGTCGGCGGGGCGCGTGCTGGCGGTGCGGCTGGGGCAACCGCTCAGCTCGAAGACGGCGCAGGCGGGGCAGACCTGGCAAGGCACGGTTTCTGCGCCCGTGCGCATGGATGGGCAGGTAGTGGTTCCGCAGGGGGCGGCGGTGAGCGGGACGATTGTCGCTGCCGATTCGGCCGGCCACTTCAAAGGACGGTCGCGATTGGTGCTGCGGCTTACCGAGCTGCAATTCAACGGCGAAAGCTATGATCTGGCCAGCAGAGAACGGGTTTTTCAGACGACCTCGCGCGGTAATACGACGGCGCAGCGTGTCGGTATTGGCGCGGCGATCGGCGGCGTGATCGGCGCCATCGCCGGCGGCGGCAAAGGCGCGGCCATTGGTGCCGGCGCCGGCGCGGGCACCGGAACCGCAGTGCAGGCGTTCACCAACGCGCCGGAAGTCAACCTGGCGGCAGAGACGGTGCTGGACTTCACGCTCTCGGCGCCGGTGAAGGTCGTGCCGGCGGCCGGCAACTAGCGGGTCAGCAATTTAGCAGATGAGCAAAACGCCAGCCCGTGAGGGCTGGCGTTTTTTCTGCCCGCCATTCTGGTGCTGGCCAGCGGCTGCACTCTTGGCTTGCTAGCAACTCGGGCATGCGGCGTTTCGACACCGCCGAACGGCGACCCCGCCTGCCACAGCGGGGACCACGGTCCGGACTCCGACTTCGACATCGAGCCCGCCGCGTGATCGGGCTCGCGATGATTTACAGAAACGGAAAACGCCAGCCCGCGAGGGCTGGCGTTTTGCTGATCGGCTGAGCCGCTTACTCGCCGCCGCCGATTTGCTGGAGGACGGCCTTGGCAGTCGCCGCCTGCTGGCTGCTGGGAGCAAGGGAAATGACCTTCTGCATGGCTTCTTTGGTGCCGGGCAGAGGAATCATCTTGTTGGTTTTGGGATCGGTCTTGGCTTGGCCAAGCAGGCTCATGCCCTTGTAGTACCAGGCGTTGACGTCGCTGGGATCCATGCTCAGGACCTTGGTGAAGGCGGCGGCCGCGCCTTCGAGGTTGTTCTTGTTCATGAGCACGACGCCTTCGTTGTAGATCGCCAGCTTGGCCTGGGTGGGGTCCATTTGGGCAGCCTTGTTGAAGGCCGCGTTGGCGCCGGCGGTGTCGCCGGATTCAGCCAGGACAGAACCAAGGTTGATCTGGTAGCCGGCGTCGGTGGGTTTGAGGGCGATGGCTTTTTGGTAGGCGCCGGCGGCCTCTTTGTACTGCTTGGCGGCGGCATAATCTTCGGCCAAATTGGCGAAGAGAATGTCGTGCTTCTGATCGATGGCGACAGCTTTCTGCATGACCGCAATCGCCTGATCGTACTGCTTGGCCTCGTAGAACTGCTTGTTCTGCGCCAGCAGGGTGTTGAGCTGGCCCATCTTGGCGTTTTTGGCCTCGGCTTCTTTCTTGCGCGCGGCGAAGGCGGCCGCTTCTTCCGTGGACATGCCCTTCGGCGGCGGACCGCCGTTGATGGCTGCGGCAATCACGGCAAGGTTGACGTGAGCATTGAGCATTTTGCCGGCCACCGCCTTGATATCATCCTGGACTTTTATATCCTGGCCGGTCTCGGCGACCACGCTCATGCTGTAGGTTCCGGCCGGCACACGGTCATCTTCGAACTGGCCTTTTTTGTCGGTCGTGAGCTTGATGGTGCCCTTCGCGTCGGCGCGGGTGAAGGTCACCTTCGCGTTGGGAAAGGGCTTGTTGTTGAGGCCGATAATGGTGCCCTTGAAGCCGGCGAACTGCTGCGCCGCGAGCGGCAGCGTCATCAGCGCGCCCAGCAGCGCCACGCCTGTGATGAGGCTGAAACGTTGCAGATATTTCATAATTGTCATTCCTCCACGGTGACCGCGTAGGCGGCCGGATCGCTTGCCCCAGCTTGGCGGAACGCGCGGCGGCGCAACCGGCAACTATCACAGCGCCCACAAGCCCGGCCGGCATTCTGGTAACAGGACCAAGATAATGGAAATGGGGCATGCAGTTCAAGTCCGAGGCGCACGATGTCGGCTTTGCCCATGTGCAGCAAGGGCGTCGCGATGCGGATATCGCCGCTTTTCGTGCCGACGCGCAAAAGCTCATTGAAGGCGGCGTAGTACTCGGGACGGCAATCGGGGTAGCCGGAACTGTCGGGCGCGACGGCGCCGATGATCACAATCCCGGCACCCAGGGTTTCAGCCCAGGAGACGCCGGCAGCAAGGAAATGCGCGTTGCGGAAGGGCACATAGGTAATCGGGATTACCGATGGATCCACTCCAGCTTCGGGCACCGGCAGCGACGCGTCGGTTAGAGCCGAACCACCAATTTGGCGAAAGAGTTCGGTGGTGACGATCAGGCGGCGCGTGATGCCGTAGTAGTCGGCCATGGCGATAAAGGCTTCGCGCTCGCGCGCCTGGGTGCGCTGACCATAATCAAAATGCAGCACGGCGGGGTCGTAATCGCGCACGGCGAGCGCCAAGCAGACGCAGCTATCCATGCCGCCACTGAGACAGACCACCGCGGCCGGTTTCATACCCCGCGCCTCGCTGGGTCCCAGATGAACTTGTGGATTTGCAGGCTCAGGCGCACCGGCAGGCCATCGCGCAATATCCAGCCAGCCAGCGTTTCCGGATCGAGCACGCACTGCGAGCTGCTGCGCGCGCCGCTAGCGTCTTTGCGGAAGGCAGGCGAAAACAGAAGCGCAGGAGGACCAGAGACGAGCTGATGGCGCGCGATGAAGTCGCGAGCGAAATTGTAGTCGGCTTCATCGCTGAGGACAAACTTGAGTTCGTCCCACGGTCGCAGCAGCTTGAGATTACTCTCACGGAAGGAACCGGCTTCGCCGCTGGCCGGGCACTTTACGTCGACGATTTTGATGACCGCGGGCGGAACCGGGCTGAGATCGCGCTCGCCGCTGGTTTCGATCAGGACGGTATAGCTAGCGGCCAAGAGTGCCTCGGCCAAGGCTTTGACAGCGGGCGCCTGCAGTAGCGGCTCACCACCGGTAATTTCGACCCGGCGGCAGGGGTAGGCGCGCACGGCCTCGAGCACTTCGGTCAGATCCATGCGCCGCCCGCCGTGAAAGCTGTATTCGGTATCACACCAAGTGCAGCGCAAATTGCAACCGGTAAGGCGGACGAAAACGCAGGGCAGCCCGGCATGGCTCGATTCGCCCTGCAGCGAATGAAAAATCTCAGTGATTTGGAGGTTCATCACTCGCCGTTGTAAACGGCCGCCGTGGTATCGGTTTCAAACACCGTTACAGATTCCACCACGACACCTTCGGCGTTGCCGGTGAGGCTCTTTTGCAGGCGTTCAAAGAGTTCACGCGCCATATTTTCGGCGGAAGGGTTTTGCTCGCGGAAGGGTTCGAGGTCGTTCAGGTACTGGTGGTCCCACTGCTCGGTTTCGCGGCGGATGAAGCCCTTGAGGTCTTTGAAGTCATACAAAAGGCCGATGCCGTTCAGACGCGGACCTTGCAGCCGGACGCGTACACGATAGTTGTGGCCGTGGGGATTCTCGCATTTGCCGCGATAGCCGCGCAGCGCATGACCGGAGGAAAAGGTCTCTTCGACGGAGATGGAGAACATGGAGGTTTACAGTTAACAGTTTACAGTTTACAGGTGGGCGGGCCACGCCGCGCGCGGTTGCCGCATCCAGCCAAGGATGGAGCGCTGGCAGAGGAACTTGCTGATTGCGGCGACGGGGGTAGTTGCCGCGGCCCTGATCGAGGCGGCGGCGGGCGCCAAAAGGAAGCGGATGGAGAGTATCGGCCGCTGTCTGCTGGCTGGCGGGGTAGCGTTTGTCTATGCGCAGCTCACACCGCCAGAACACTGGGGGGCGCGATCCGGGGCTACGTTTGCTCAACTTCCGTGGATCGCCAGGTTGGAAGCGAATCTGGGCGGCACGCGGCCGCTCGAGCTGGCGGCGTGGGGAGGGTTGACAGGAGCGCTTTTGAGGTTGCTGCGGTAAAAAGTTTTCAGTCGTTAGTCATCAGTAATCAGTCATCCATCACGGCGGCGAACCCCGTGCACCGCGCTGAGCCGGTGGCCTACGGGTTGCGAACTGAAAACTGATGACTGAGAACCGATTACTGCTTCACTGTCCGATGCGGAGGACGGCTTGGTAGCCGTCGGCACGGAGGCGGGCGCGCATGGCTTCGGCTTCGGCACGGGTGAGATAGGGGCCGACTTCGACGCGATAAAGACTGTTGCCGCTGCCGGAAGCGGGTGAGATAACCGAAGCCGGATAGCCGCGGGTTTGCAGCGCCGAGGCCAGGCTGCCGGCGTCGCTCGACGTGCCGGCAAAGACCTGAACCGCAAAAACTTGAGAGCCGCTGGCATTTGCAGGCGTGGGAGTTGTGGAAGAGATGGTCTTGGGAGCGGGGAGCTTCGTTAATCCGCCGGCGGCGGGAGGAGCAATGTTACGGGTCGCGGCGAGATTGGGGGCTGAGTTGGCGGCCGTGGCCGTAGCGGTGGGCGTTGGGGTGGGTTGCGATGCCGAGGAGTTCGAGGGGCTGACGGAAGCCGGGGCATCGACGCCGGTGGGGGTGGCCATCGTGCCCGTGCTGGAGGAAGCGTTGGTCAGGGTGGCGGGTGTCTGATTGGTTTCGGCCGCACCCAGTTGTTGCGGGTTGGGTGGTTGCACACCGGGAGCGATGGGACTCGCCATAGCGCGAGCGGAGGGCGGCTTCGCGGCGCCCAGGGTAAACGTTGCGGGAATGGTGTGCTCGCCGATGGTGTAGCCGAAGGCAAAGAACAGGCCGCAGACGATTGCCAAGGCGAAGAACGCAGCCAGTAAAGATTTGGTGCCCATTTCAAACTGATATTGCGGCTTCGGCTTGTGGGGCTCGCGTTCGTAGCGCTGTGCGGCGGGTTTCATGGATTGGAGGACCCTGACCCGCCTGGCACGGTCTTAGTTCCCGGACGCGCCTGCATGAAGACATCGATCAAATCGAGGGGCAGGGGGAACACGACGGTCGTATTTTTATCCGAACCGATCTCGAGCAAAGTCTGGAGATAGCGCAACTGCAGGGCGATGGGCTCGCTGGCAATGATGGCGGCAGCTTCCGACAGCCGCGAGGCAGCTTCGTACTCGCCATCGGCGTGGATAATCTTGGCGCGCTTTTCGCGCTCGGCTTCCGCCTGGCGGGCGATGGCGCGCTGCATGGACTCGGGCAGGTCGACGGCCTTGATGACCACGTCGGTAACCTTCACGCCCCAGGGTTCGGTGCGCTCGTCGAGGATGCTTTGCAGGCGGGCATTCAGCTTTTCACGGCTGGAGAGCAAGTCGTCGAACTCCACTTCGCCGAGAACCGCGCGCAGTGTGGTCTGCGCGAACTGCGAACTGGCGAAGCGGAAATTGCGGACTTCGATGACGGCCTTTTCCGGATCGATCACCTTGTAATAGACGACCGCGGTGACCGTACAGGTGACGTTGTCATGGGTGATTACGTCCTGTGGCGGGACATCGAGGGTGTCGATCTGCAGCGAGATGCGAACGAGGCGATCGATGATGGGAAAAATCAGGACCACACCGGGCCCTTTGGGCGCGCCCAGAACCCGGCCCAAGCGGAACACGACGCCGCGCTCATACTCCGCCAGCACCTTGATGGCGGAGAGCAGGAAGAGCACAACGATGATAATGACAACGATGATTCCAGCCATCAGGACCTCTCGATGATTCTACTCCGCTACAGCTTCTACCTCTAGTTTCAAGCCGTGTACCGCCAAAACGCGGATGGGCTGGCCCGGGGCGACGGGCGTGCGGGCACTGGCTGTCCAGCGCTCGCCATGCACCAGGACGGTTCCCTGGAGGGCCAGGGCGGTCAAGGCGAGGCCGAGTTCGCCCCGCAGGCCTTGCGCGCCGGTGACGACACGGCGACGCTGCGCCTGGACGACTAAATGCACCAGAAAGAGCGAAACCACTCCAAAGCCGATGGCGACGCCGAGGGCGGCGCTGAGATCGACACGCATGGCCGGAATCGGAGAATTCACCAGCAGGACGCCGCCGAGGGCGAGGGCGATGACGCCGCCGACGGCGAGAATGCCGTGGGTGGGGAACCTGGCCTCGAGCACAAAGAGGACGAAAGCGACGATGATCAAGCCAGCGCCGGACCAGTTGATAGGCAGCAACGATAGCGCGAAGAGCGAGAAGACGATCAAAATGAGGCCGATAACGCCTGGGGCGAAGGCGCCGGGGTGGGTGAACTCGATGTAAATCAGCAGCGCGCCGATGGCCAGCAGGATAAACGCCAGGCTGGCGCTGGTATCGAGCACGCGCTCACGGAGACTCATGGAGAAAGCCTCCTGCGGGCCGGTGAGCTGTAGGGTTTGCTGCTGGCCATTGATGCGGGTGATGGTGGTGCGATTGAGTTGCGCCAGCAGATGGGGCAGGTCGGGCGCCATGAGATTGATTAGATTGTCTTTCAGCGCCTCCTGATCGGTGAAGGAGAGACTTTGCAGCACCCCCTTCTGGGCCAGCTCGACGTTGCGATGCCGGCGCGAGGCCAGGCTGCGGATGTAGGCGGCGGCATCATTTTGCATTTTTTCGGCTTCGATTTTGCCGACGGTCGCGCCCAGCACGACCGGATGCGCCGCGCCGGTGTTGGTGCCCGGCGCCATAGCAGCGACATCACAGCTCAGCAGGATATAAAAGCCGGCCGAAGCCGAGCGCGCGCCGCTGGGCGCTACGTAGCCAATGACGGGCACGGGCGAAGACAGAATCGCCTGAATGATGTTGCGCATTGCGGTGCCGAGGCCGCCGGGCGTGCCCAGCTCCAGAACCACCGCGGCGGCATGCCGCTGGGCGGCGGAGTGAATGCCGCGGACGACGTACTCGGCGCTGATGGTATTGACGGTGTCATGCAGGTCGATGATGACTACAGGGTCCAGGGACGAGGGGTCAGGGGCCCGGGAAGGCTCGGATGCCAGCCGAGCGGAGGGAGCAAGCGCCCCGAGCGCACCGACCGTGACCAGGAGAATTCCCGCGACGACGCCGAGCAGCCAGAGGTAGTTATCGGTTCGGCTTCTGGCCCCTGGCCCCTGGCCCCTGACCGCTGACCTTAAGCTTCTGCTCGAGTTGCTGCGCTTGCGCATTTTTCGGATCGGCGGCCAGAGCTGCCGCCGCCTCCTTGGCCGCTCGTACGCTATCGTGGCGAGCATACCAAATTGCGGCCAGGCCCGCATGGGCCGTACCGAGAGCCTGGGGCTGCGGTGCCGCGCCGGCGGCTGCCAGGGCAATCACTTTCTGAAACGCATCGGCGGCGGCGGCCCAGCCACCCTGATCGAGGAGACGCTCGCCGGTTTGCAGCTCGTAGCGGACCTGTTCCGATGCGGACATGCCGGCAAGCTTGTTGGCATCGAAACGGGTGACCACATGCTGAAGCTGTAGGAACTCCTCGGCGGGAAATTCGGTTTCCAGTGCGCCGGGATGGGGGTTGCCCTGGGCGGCAGCTTTGGTGATGGCGAGGTTGTGCACAACGGCGGGCAGAGGGAGGGTTTTTTCGACTTCCTGCCACTGCTGCATGGCCTTAGCGTAATGGCCCAGGCCATATTCAGCGAGGCCGGCGGTGAAAGCGGCTTGGGGATAATCGGGCGAAGAAGCCGGGATCTTTTCCAGCTCGGAAGCCGCGGGCGCATCCATTACGGCGCGAAAATAGGCCTGGCCCAAGGCAAGCAGAATGCGGTCGTCGTTGGGAGCCAACTGTTCGGCCACGCGCAGCAGTTGCACCTGGTCGCTGGGCTTGGTGGCCAAGCCCGAGCGCACGAAATCCTCGTAGGCGCTGATGGGCATCGCCGGATCGGGCGCGGGCTTCGGTAATGTTACCGCAACCGGATCGACTTGCTGGCGCAGGGACCAACCCAAGGTTGCCTCCAAGGCCTGAAGGGAGCGCAGCGGCCCCTTTACCGGCGCGAGGTCCACGAGGTGCTCGCGTTGCAGATCGACAAGCGCGGCCGTGGCGGAAAGCTGCTCGCCGTCATAGTCGAACGAACCCAACACTAGCCAGCGTGCGTCGGCGTCCTGCGCCAGGCGCATGAGCGAGGCATGGCTGAGATCGACGCCTTCGGGAGCACCCAGAATCGCCCGGGCGCGGAGGCGGTCGGCGCGGGTCAGCACCATAAGGCCGGCGCCGCGCAGGGCGCGGCGGAAGGCGACGACAAAGCTTTCGCCCATCCAGCCGAGATTGGTGTCGCCGGAGCGGTTGCGGAAGGGGATGACCAGACAGCGGGCGCCAGCGCCACTGTCGCTTGCGGGTTTTGGCGACTGGGCCGCGGCGGTCACCAGTGCCAATCCCAGGAATATGGGTAAAAGGCGCTTCAACAGCTACAATTATAGGCGTGACCCCACTTGGATTTTCCTCACGCGCCATTCATATAGGACAAACGCCTGATCCTTCGACTGGCGCGGTCAACGTGCCCATCTTTGCCAGCTCAACCTACGTGCAGGCGGCAATTGGCGAAAACAAAGGTTATGAGTATTCGCGCGTCAGCAATCCCACGCGCACCGCGCTGGAGACGAACCTGGCCGCGGTCGCCGGCAGCCACAGCGCGCATGTATTTGCCAGCGGCATGGCGGCGATTCACGCGGTGCTGATGCGGCTTTCGGCCGGAGACCATGTGATCTGCGGCAGCAACGTCTACGGCGGTACACCCCGGCTGTTCAATCAGGTGCTGGCGCGGTTTGGCCTGCGCTTCAGCTACGTGGACACGCGCGAGCCGGAACGCATCGAAAAAGCATTTGAGGCGAAAACACGGCTGGTGTTTGTCGAGACGCCGACGAATCCGCTGATGGAGCTGTGCGATTTGCGTGCCTGCGCCACCATCGCGCACAAGCACGGCGCGGAACTCGCGGTCGACAACACGTTTATGAGTCCGTATTTTCAACAGCCGCTGGCGCTAGGCGCGGACCTGGAAGTACATTCGACGACAAAGTTTCTGAACGGCCACAGCGACGGGCTGGGCGGAGTGGTGATGGCGTCAAACGAGAAGCAGGCCGAGGACTTCCGCTTTCTGCAGAAAGCCAGCGGCGCGATTCTGAGCCCGTTCGAATGCTTCCTGCTACTGCGGGGCGTCAAGACGCTGGCGGTGCGCATGCGGCAGCACGATGCCAATGGACGGCGGTTGGCGGCATGGCTGACGCGGCAGCCGCAGGTGAAGGCGGTTTACTATCCGGGACTGGAAAGCCATCCGCAACATGCGCTGGCCAGCAAGCAAATGTCAGGCTTCGGATCGATGATCACCCTCGAAACCGGCTCGTTTGACAACGCCCAGAAGATCCTGCGCAAGGTGCGGCTGTGCTCGCTAGCGGAGAGTCTGGGCGGAGTGGAAACGCTGATTTCGCACCCGGCAACGATGACCCACGCCGCCATCGGTGCCGAAGGACGCGCGGCCATTGGCATCACCGACGGCATGGTGCGGCTATCGGTCGGCATCGAAGAAGCCGAAGACATCGAAGCCGACCTCGCGCAGGCGCTCGCATAAGCGATCAGCAATCAGCGATCAACTTGGGCCGCCCCGACCACCGGAGCTACGCCGCGCGACCTGGTGCCATGGGCTCCCGGCCGATGGCGGACAGGAAATCGCGAACGTCCGATCCCTCAATGTCCTTCGAATTGCCGTCGGAAAAGTGCAGCTCGATCTTGTGGTCGTTCTCGATCTCGTAGTAGCAGACTTGATCGAGGCAGTAGGTGATTTTGGCGCTAGTCGCCGTAATGAAGCGGTCGGGATTCACGGTCATAAATACCCCCGCGTTTATGGATGCCGTGCCCTCGGCGGCGCGTTGCCGCGCTCGTGGACCAGCCCAGGATTCGCGGGAGGCCTCCGATAGGCATCTCGCCTGCTATCCCGGCGAACGCGAGCAAGCACGCGGTGATGAACCAGGTGCGGCGACCGCGTGGCGAAATCGCTGCGCTGATGCGGCAGGCACAGCGGGAGGATGCGGAAGAAGATGGCCGTTATGGCGTGGGAGGCGCGGCTCGCGACGGTCGCACGTTCTCGCTTCTGTCGTTATCCACTCATTCTTCCGCGCATACTCCTAGGGGGTGGTCAGAGTCAGTATGATTGGTACCGAGGCGGTCAGCTTATCAACGGTGGCTGTCACTTCCAGATCGTAAGTGCTCACCTGAGGAGGCGGCGCTACCGGTTTGGGCGGTGGGGCGACCGCGGGCGCGCCCCCACAGCCGGCCAGCGTTAGAGCCAGAACCGCGAAGGCGAGCGTGCGCCGCCGGCGGCGCAGGCAGACGGCGGCCAGGATCAGCAAGACCAGGCTCCAGGCGAATGGCAACCAAGGCGGCGGGCGGCGGCCTTGCGGGAGGAGGAGACGGCTGCCCGCAGCTCTCGCTGCCGCCATCGCAAACTGAACCTGGGTGGGGTCACCGCTGGCGGCCAGGGCGACGGAACTGGGTTGAAACTGCGGTGAAAGACTCGCGGGCAAAGAGGTCCCATCGGCCTGGCGAACCGAAAAAGCAACTGGGCCATTCAGGCCATTCTCCGGAATCAGGCTGAGCGGAATGGACGCGCTGGTTGTTCCCGCAGTGACACTGAGCGTGGGGTTGGGCGCAGCGAAACTAAAGGCTTCGAGGGAGAGCGTTGCGGACACGGTATGCTGCCGGCCCAGCGCAGCCGAACTGCCCACCACCTCGACCAGCAGCGAAGCCTGGTTGGCGGGAGCGGAGATGGTGATGCTGGCGCCGCCCCCAGGCGAGATGGTCGCCGGCGAAATCGAGCACGCGGTAGCGGGTTGCTCACAGAGAAGCGAAACCGGCTGATTGAAGCCGCCTTGGCTGGTGACGCTGACCGTCAAAGTGGCGAGCTGCCCCGGGGGCACGGGACTGACGGGCGCCGAAATCGCAAGCGAAAAATCGGGCGGCACGAGAGCCGTTTCCGTCCAGGTCAGTGGCGGCAGGCCGGAACTCGTCGCCGTCAACGTGATGGTGCCCGGCGCCGAAGGGAGCGTAACTTGAGTTTGGATTTGACCGTTGGAGCCGGTATTGCCGCTCGCAGGATTGAACTGCCCGCCGGTAAACGCGACATTGACACCGGGAACAGGATTGCCATAGGCATCGTCGGCCTCAGTCACGATCGGGGTTGTGAGCAGATCGCCAGCAACTTCCGACTGACCGGCGCCGCTGAGGAGGATAAGCTTTTCTGCGGGCGCCGGCGAAACGGAGAGCATCGCTTGCGCCTGGTATTGTGAGTTGGCGGAATCCGATACCAGGACAGTGACCGCGCCGGCTTGGGTGGGCGTGAAGCTGGCTTGTGCCACGCCATTGGCGCTAGTCACAGCAGTCGAAGACCAAAGGGAGCGGTTATTCTCGCTGGCGGCGAACCTGACGGTTGCGCCGGAGTCGGGTGCACCGCCCGACTCCACCGTCGCCTGCACCGTCACCGCTGTGCCCGCAGCCGCGCTGGCGGGCGCGGAGATCGAAACGACTTCTGCCGGAGGCGGAACGAAACTCGCGGTCCAGATGCCCCGGCCCAGGGTCGCCACCCAAAGCGTCTGGCTCGTATCAAAGGCCAGCGCGGTGACGGGCGCGCCGCCATCGGGCAGCCGGACCGCGCTCGACCAGGTGGTCCCGTAATCTTCCGACCATTGCAGGCCGGCACCGCCGGCGGCCACGACTAACCCCGGCCAGGAGGCTTCGAGGGCCAAGGCAACGACAGGCGATGCAAGGGTTGCCGTTTGCTGCCAGCTCGCACCGGCATCGGCGCTGCGGTAGATCGCGGCGCCGCAGACAACCCAGCGGTAGGTGCCTTGCACTGCAAGAGCAGTCACCGGCCCGGCACAAACCTGATCGCTGGTTCCGCCCGGTGCGACGAGGCTGCCGCTGCTGGTTCCGATCCAGAGGCCCGCCGAGGCGGCCAGCGCCGTGGGCGTGGCGCCGCCACTGAAGGTTATAGCGAGCGGCGACCAGGAGACGCCGGCATTGGACGACTGCCAGAGCGCCCCGCCGCCGATGGCGGTCAGGACGCCGCCGGACTGCACCAACGCCGTCAGTTTGGACGTACTCTCGCTCGATTCATTCCATGCCGTTGCGGTGCCGCTGGCGAATTGGCCGTCATCCAGGGTAGCCATTACACCTGCCGTGTCCAGGACGAGACCCAGAGGCGCGGCATTGGCCAAGCCGGAATTTTCATCGGATAAACCAGTGGCAGGCTGCCACGCCCAAAGGCCCTGGCTAACTGCGATCCAGAGGACGCCATCGGAGGTGACTGCCAGCGCCAGCGCCGGTTCCCCGGGTAAAGGCGGGAGCAAAGAAACTTCGGTTGCGGCGCCGGCCGTGGTCACTGTCCACAGCGAGCTGCTGCTATCGGCATTGGTCAGCACCAGAGCGAAGCCGCCGCTGGGTGCAGGCGCAGCGGCAGCATACGCCCAGCTTGCCGGCAAGCCTGTCACCGGCAGCGGTGCGGAAGCCAGCGGAAGCGGCAGTTCCACCGGCGCTGCGCCGATCAGCAGGATCGCGCTTCCCTGCTGGGCCATGCTGGCGTAATTGCCGGCTAACGCCAGGCTCCAGGTGGCGCCCGCATCGCTCGAATCATACAGTCCGGAGGAAGTGAGAGCGAACAACTGGCTGCCATAGGAGGCGAGGGAACGAATCGGGAAACCGCCCAGGCCGGCCGCAACGAGCGCAGTCCAGGTTTGGCCGCCATCACTACTGGCGATCATGCCGGTTTGCGTGCCGGCGTAGACGGCACCCGGCGCGCCCCCCACCGCCAGCGCGGTGATGGGCGCGCCCTCAGGGGTCGGCGTCCAGACACCGCTCTGCAAGATCCAGATGCCTCCGTCGCCTGCGGCAAAGATGAGCGGCGTTCCCGCGGCGCTGGTTGAGGCTGCAACCGCGTCCAGAGGACCGCCCAGCATGGTCTGCGCTGGGCTCGTGCGGCTGAGCTGCTTCGGGCCAGCCCAAGTCCAGGTGGGTGACTGCGCCGGCGCTGCAACCGCCAACAGTGCGAGGACACCGATGCCGAGAGCCCAATTCCGCATATGACTTCCGGAATGGGGACCAGATTAGAGATTCAGGTGGGCGGCGGGTATCCCACAAATGCGGGGGGCTAGTTCCGCTCTGGGCTGTTATTGCGGATGAGCGAGAGGAACTCGCTACGGGTCTCGGCGCAGGTGCGAAACAGGCCCAGCATGTGGCTGGTCACTGCGGAGGAGTGCTGCTTTTCCACCCCGCGCATCATCATGCACAGGTGCCGGGCTTCGATCACCACCCCGACGCCGCGCGGCTGAATCCAATCCTGCAAGGTTTCGGCAATTTGGGTGGTGAGGCGCTCCTGCACTTGCAGGCGGCGGGCAAAGGCGTCCACAAGACGGGGGATTTTGCTCAGCCCCAGCACCTTGCCCTTGGGCAGATACGCCACATGGCAGCGGCCAAAAAACGGCAGCAAGTGGTGCTCGCAGAGGCTGAACACCTCGATGTCGCGCACGATGACCATCTCGTCGTAATCCACCGTGAACAGCGCACTACTGAGAATGGCGTTCAGGTCGGTGCGGTAACCGCTGGTCAGGTAGGCCATGGCCTTGGCATAACGCTCCGGGGTCTGCTGCAGGCCTTCGCGACTGGGATCTTCGCCCAACTGCTCCAGCAGGGAGCGGACCAAGTCTGTATTTGCCCTGGGCGCAAGTTCGGTAGGCATATCGCTATTGTATTCTGAGATTTGCGACGAACTCTGCAAATGGCACTCGCGACAGCCGCACTGCTGAGCCTGGTTGGGCTGAGTGGCTGCAGCTCGCGCGCGCGGCTGGGCCAAACGGTGCCCAGCTTTCAGCTTAGATTGCTGAACGGCAAGGAAGTTACGCTGGCGAGCTATCGCGGCCGGGTGTTGGTGCTGAATTTCTGGGCGAGCTGGTGTCCGCCCTGCGTTGAGGAGACGCCGGCGCTGAACACCATGGCGCAGCAGCTCCCCTCGAGCCAAGTCGTTGTGCTGGGTGTGTCGATTGATGAAGATCCGGTGGCCTATCGCACCTTTCTGGAGCGCTACCACATCCGCTATCCTACTGCGCGCGACCCTTCGCAGAAGGTGATGCACCGCTATGGAACACGGCAGATTCCCGAGACCTACATCATTGGTCCCAATGGCCGGTTAGTGCGCAAACTGGTGAGCGTGGCCAACTGGACCTCGCCGGATATGATTGCCTTCCTGCAGCGCCTGGCGCGGTCGGAGCGGCAGACCGCCCGCCAATAGCCAGGCGCTCGTCGGCGATCAGCCATCAGCCATCAGCCGGAGGCGGCCGGACATGGCTGAACGCTGATCGCTGACAGCCACTAGCGGTAGCGGACGCGGCTCTCTGGCGTTTCCGGGGCCTTGGGCACGATAGTAATGCCGCTCGGGTCGCGGGTGTAGCCCAATTCCTGATCGTGCTGGGGATCGACACCGACGGTATCGCCAGGCGCGATGTGCGCGTTTTTGTCGACGATGGCGCGGTGCAGACGGGCGCCGCGGCCGATTACGGCGTTATCCATGACCACGCATTCGGTAACCTCGGCGCGTTCGTCCACCACGACGTTGTGGCCCAGAACGGAATCCTTCACGAAGCCGCCGGCCAGGATGCAACCGCCCGAAATCAGCGATTGCAGGGCCAGACCGCGCCGGCCGTCCTCGTCAAAAACAAATTTGGCCGGCGGCTGGTTGAAATTGGCGCTCATGATGGGCCAGGACCAGTTGAACAGGTTCAACTCCGGGGTGACGCTGCGCAGGTCCATGTTGGCTTCAAAGTAGGCCGGGATGGTGCCGACGTCGCGCCAGTACGGCCGTTCGTGGCCGAAACCGTGATGCACCGGCAAACGGTTGCTGAAAAAATCGTAGGCGTAGACGCGGCGCGAGGTGGCCATGGCGGGCAGGATCGAGCGGCCAAAATCGTGGGCACCGGGGCGGCTGGCGTCATCGAGCAGCACATCGACCAATACCCGCGTATCGAAAATATAGTTGCCCATCGAGGCCAGGACGCGGTCGCGGTCGCCGGGAATGCGGGGCGCGGCTTCCGGCGCGGGCTTCTCGACGAAGGCGCGGATGCGGCCCTCGGTATCGGCTTCGGCGATGCCCAGACCGGGCGCCTGCTCCGCGGCCACCGGCATACAGGCGACGGTGGCCTCGGCGCCGTGCTCGAAATGGAAGTCCACCATCTGGCCGATATTCATCTTGTAGATATGATCGGCGCCAAAGACGGCAACGGCATCGGCGCCATATTGCTCGATGAGATTGAGGTTCTGATAGATGGCGTCGGCGGTGCCACGATACCAGAGATTGCCAAGCTGCATCTGCGCCGGAACGATGGTGGCAAACGAGTCCTGGCCACCACCGACAAACCACCAGGCCCGCTGCACATGGCTGATGAGCGACTGCGCCTTGTATTGCGTCAGGATGTAAATGGCGGTGATGCCGGAATTGACCAGGTTGCTGAGGACAAAATCAATAATGCGATAACGCCCGCCGAAGGGCACTGCGGGCTTGGAGCGGAAGCGCGTGAGCGGCTGCAGCCGGTCGCCCCGTCCGCCCGCCAACACGAGAGCGAGGACGCGGCGATGAGGGTGCAGGGGCATTACGCGGATTTTAGCAGCTTACAGAACCAGCGATGCACCTGCGATCGCGGCGAGAGTTCCGGATGAAAGCTCGCGGCGATCCAATTGCCTTGCTGCAACAGAACTGGCAGGCCTTCGGCGCGCGCCACCACCTGGACCGCAGGCCCCAGCTCCTCGAACTGCGGAGCACGGATCAGAACTGCCTCGAGTTGCTTCGCGCCGAGCGTCTCCTGAAACGCGGGATCGACCTCGGCGGTACGAATGGAGCTTTCGCGCTGGCGGCCGTAGGCATTGCGCACCACGGTCACGTCCAGCAGGCCAAGGGAAGGCTGTTCGGGCGCACGCACGCGCTTAGCCAGTAGAATGGCGCCCGCGCAGGTCGCCAGGGTGGGCAGGCGGCTGGCCGCCTCGCGCAGCTTCTGATCGAAACCGTTCTCGGCGAGGAAGTTCAGCATGGTGGTGCTCTCGCCGCCGGGCAGCACCAGCCCGGCAAGGTCCTTCAAATCCGCAGAGCGCTTCACCCACACGACTTCGCAGCCTTCGCGGCGCAAGGCATCGCCATGGGCGGCAAAATCGCCCTGCAGGGCCAGGACGCCAATTTTCGGAGACACCGGGACTTACCAGCCCCGCGTCTGGAGCTGCTCCTCCACGGGCATGGCGGCAGCGTTGATGCCACGCATGGGTTCGCCGAGGTCTTCGCAGACTTCGAGCAGTACCTTGGGATCGCGGAAATGCGTGGCGGCGCGCACGATGGCGTGGGCACGCGCAGCGGGATCCTCGGATTTAAAAATGCCGGAGCCGACGAACACCGCCTCGGCGCCAAGCTGCATCACCAGCGCCGCATCGGCGGGAGTGGCGATGCCGCCGGCGGAGAAGTTCGGAACCGGCAGCTTCCCTTCCCGCGCCACCAGCCGTACCAACTCATAGGGCGCGGCCAATTCCTTGGCGCGGGCGAACAGTTCCTGCTCGCTCATGATGGTGAGCTGCTTCATCTCCTGCACGATGGTGCGGATATGGCGGACGGCGTGCACCACATCGCCGGTGCCGGCCTCGCCCTTGGTGCGGATCATGGCCGCGCCTTCGGCGATACGGCGCAGGGCTTCGCCCAGGTTGCGGGCGCCGCAAACAAAGGGCACGGTGAAGGCGTGCTTGTCGACGTGGTGTTGCTCGTCGGCCGGCGTGAGCACTTCGCTTTCATCGATGTAGTCGACACCCAGGGCTTCCAGAATCTGCGCCTCGACAAAATGGCCGATGCGGCACTTGGCCATGACCGGAATCGAGACGGTCTGCATGATCTCGCGGATCTTGCGGATCGAGGCCATGCGTGCCACACCGCCCTCTTTGCGGATGTCAGAGGGCACGCGCTCCAGCGCCATCACCGCGGTTGCGCCGGCGGCTTCGGCGATTTTGGCCTGCGCGGCGTCGGTGACGTCCATAATGACGCCGCCTTTGAGCATCTCTGCCAGACCGGTTTTCAGACGTAAATTAGTGGTTTCCACGGCTCTACTCCGAGAGAAAGAAGGCCTGCACTATCTCCGTATTCATGGTGTGCGCCACAGCCTGCGCCTGCTCGAGGGTTTCCGCATAGCGGCCTTCGCGCTTGGCCCGGTTACGGCCGGGGTGGTCGTCGTAGGCGGGACCCACAATCGGCAACTGATGCGGATCCTTAGTTTTCCATTCGTACACCTGACGGCCGGCCGCAATCGCGGCGCGCGCCGCCACAGGCTCCAGTTTCTCGATGAACATAAGAAAAAAGCTTACAGTTTACAGTTTACAGCTTACAGTTTGGCTTTCGCAGACGGAGAGGGATCGGGAGGCGCGGGATCAGTAAATCTCGAAGCGCTCCTGGTGGACTTGCGGATCGGGGCGCACCGAAATCGCCTTGCGCACCAAATCTTCCATCTCGCGCAAGCGCTGGGCGCTCTGCGCTTTCAGCAGCTTGGCGATTTCCGGGTTTACGCGCAGCACCAAATCGTCGCGCTCGATGGAGGGCGCCAGGCGCTTGACCTCGGAATAAATCTCATTGCAGACCGTCACCGGCGACTTCACCAGGCCGACTCCTTCGCAATAGGGACAGGGGCTGCCGAGGGTGCGTTCGAGGGACTGCTTGACGCGCTTACGGGTGAGCGCCACCAGACCGAAATCGTTGAAGGCCAGGACCTTGGAGGGCGCACGGTCGGCCCGCATGGCTTCATCGAGCGCCTGCAGCACCTTCTGACGGTTCTTGCGCTCGTCCATGTCGATGAAGTCGATGACGATAATGCCGCCCAGGTCGCGCAGTCGAATTTGGCGGACAATCTCCCTGATCGCTTCGACGTTGGTCTTGACGATGGTGTCTTCGAGGCGGTTGGATTTGCCCACGTATTTGCCGGTGTTGACGTCAATCGCCACCAATGCTTCGGTCTGATTGATGACGATGTAGCCGCCGGATTTGAGCCAAACCTTGCTGTGTAAGGCCTTGTTGATCTCTTCCTGCACGCCAAAGTGCTCGAACATCGGCTCCTCGCGCGTGTACAGGCGCAGCCGGTCGACCAACTGCGGCATGAACAGGCTCACGAATTTGGACACGCGCTGAAACTGCTCGTCCGCGTCGACCCAGATGTGGGTGAAGTCTTTCGAGAGCTGGTCGCGCAGGGTGCGCTCCACCAGATCGAGGTCGTGATGCAACAGGGCGGGCGAGCGCACACTGTCAAACTGCGTGCGCAGATCATTCCAGAGATTGGCCAGCAGCCGGATGTCGGCCCGCAGCTCTTCCTCGCTGGCGCCGGCGCCGGCGGTGCGGACGATGAAACCACCGGGCAGCTCCTGCGTATGTTCGAGAATGATGCGCTTCAGGCGGGCGCGTTCTTCGTCGGAGGCGATGCGGCGGGACACGCCGATGTGATGCACCGTCGGCATGTAGACGAGATAACGGCCGGGCAGCGCCAGATGACTGGTGATGCGCGCGCCTTTTTTGCCGATGGGCTCCTTGGCGATCTGGACCAGAATCTCCTGGCCTTCGTGCAGCAGGTCGCTGATCAGGCGGGACGATTCATTTTTGCCTTCGCGCGGCTCGCGCGTCACCGGCGCGGGCGCCGACGCCTCAGCCGGAGCAGCCGCAGCGCCGGTGGCAGGACCTTCGCCCCGGCGGCGGCGATGGCGACGTCCGCCACGGCGTTCGCGGCGCCGCTCCTCGTCGCCGCGCGCGGGCGCCTGCAAGCGGGCTTCGGGCTCGGGCGCGCGGACGGCGGCGCTGGCATCATCGCTGTCCCCAGGTTCCTGGCCGGGATCTTCCGCCTCGAACTCTTCACCAGCCTCGGCTACCTCCTCGGTTTCGTCTTCTTCCCCTTTCCCGGCTGCCAGCGGAGCATCGGGCTGGAACTGGTCTTCTTCCGCCTCTATGCCGGCGACCGCGGCAGCCATGGCATCGTCAGGCTCGGCTTCGCCACCGTTGGCTTCGATCTCAGCCAGCACCGGGGGCGTTACCACTTCCGGCTCGGCTTCTGGCTCGATGGCGGGTTCTTCAGGTGTTTGTTGGCGGTGGCGATACTTGGCCAGCGATTCCCCCGGCAGCACGAATGCCGCAGCGGATGCGGGCGCCGGCGCCGGAGGTTTTTCCGCTGGGCGCGCGGGCGCAGGCGCTGGCTCAACTTTCGCCTGCGGTGGCGGCAAGGGATGGCGATATTTGGCCAGCGACTCACCCGGCAGCACGAATGCCGCGGCCGCGGCAGGAGCCGCAGGCGCAGGTGCGTTCTCTTCCAGCGCAGCCGGCTCCGGTGCACCCGCATCGGAGGGGCGAGCGAATTTTTCTTCCGGAATACCGCTGCGGCCCCGGCGGCCGCGATGGCGCCCGCGGCGACCCCGGCGATCGTCGCGCAACTCGCCGCCTGCCGGCGCTTCCGGCGGTTCGGCTGCAGCAGAGGGTTCCGGCGGCCCGGCGGCCGGCCGCTCCAGTTGCGCCACCGCGCTTTCGGCCTCGCTGACGACGCGGTCGTACTCTTCGCTGTCTTCAAAAAAGTCGGAAACGTAGAGAAACGCGTCCCGCTCCAAGCCAATATCCACAAAGGCAGACTGCATGCCGGGCAGCACCCGCGTCACGCGACCCTTATAAATGGAACCGGCTAGCGAATACTCTTTTTCGCGTTCGTAATAGACTTCGGCAATTTCCCCATCTTCCGCCAGGGCCAAACGCGTTTCATGGGGGGTGGACGAAACATACAATTCCTTGTTCATTCGCTCCTCTCGAGCGGATCGCACCGCGGCGCTCCCAGCGCTCAGCAGGCGATCAAAAAGTCAAAAATACAGAAACGCTGCTCAGTTCACAAAGCGGGCCATGCGGATATTCATCACAATGCCCATAGCAATGAACACGAACAGCAACGACGATCCTCCGGAACTCATCAGCGGCAGCGGGATGCCGGTCACCGGCATGAAGCCCACCACCATACCCACGTTGACCAGGACGTGAAAAGTCAAAATCGCCACCACGCCCATCACCACCATGCCGGCGTATCGGTCCGGCGCCAAGTGCGCGTTCTGCATCAGCCGCAACAGCAGCAGCAGATACAGACCCAGCAGCAACAGCGCGCCGGCAAAGCCGTACTCTTCGGCAAAGGCGGCAAAAATAAAATCGGCCTGCGGAACCGGCAAAAATTGGCCCCGCGTCTGCGAACCCTGGGCCATACCCTGGCCCAAAACTCCTCCTGCACCTACTGCAATCTTGGACTGCAAAACCTGGTATCCGCTACCTAATGGATCCGCCTGGGGTTGCAAAAACCCGATGATACGGTCCCGTTGGTAGGGATGAAGCTCATGCCAGGCAATGGGCAACATCAGCAGGAAACCCAGTCCCAGCACCAGAACCTGGCGCCAGCGCAAGCCTCCCAGCAGCAAGCCCACAATGGCTACGGGAATGTAGGTGAGGGCCGTGCCCAAATCCGGCTCCAGCAGCACCAGCGCCGCTGGAATGCCGACCAGACCACCTACCTTCACCACATCGGACCAGGCGAGGGAAAGGCGGGCTGACCCGCAGTACCGCGCAACCACCACAATTATAACGATTTTGACGAATTCGGAAACCTGGAGGTGCGTTCCCGCCACTGGGATCCAGCGGCGGGAATGGAAAATCGCCCGCCCGACCACCAGCACCAGCCCCAACGCCGCCACGGAGGCCAAATAAAGCCAGGGGCTCGATTCCAGAATCAATTTGTAATCAATCCGGCTGAAGACCAGCAGCAAACCGATGCCGGCAATCAGGTAATAGACCTGCTTGATCCAGAGAGGGGCAAATCTGGTGGCAATGGTGGCGTTGTGAATTTCCAGGATGCCCAGCAGCGAAATGGCCAGCAGCAACGCCAGCAGCACCCAATCCAGATCCCGCCATTTGGTCATTGCGGTAATTGCCCGGGCGCCGTGGCCGTGTGGGCCGCGGTCGAATTGGAAGCGGTCTCGGTCGTCAGCAGCCCTTCTTTGGCTTCCGCCAGCCAGTAAGCCTGGACCACGCGGGCGGCGATGCGGGCCGCATAGGAGCTTTCATAGCCGCGCTGGAACAAGACGCAGACGGCGATTTGGGGATTTTGCAGGGGCGAGACGCCCACGAACCAGACATTGGGTGTGAAGCGGCTGGTGTTGCCGGTGAGGCGGCGCAGGGCCGCATCGGAGATGGTTTGCGCGGTTCCGGTTTTGCCCCCCCAACTCACGCCCACGAGATGCGCGCTGGCGGCGGTGCCGCCGGGTTCGGTCACGCCGCGCATGCCCGTCAGGATGTCACTGACCGTAATCGGACTGAGTGGCACGTTGAATCCTGCGGTGTTGGGAGCGTCCGCATCCAGGTGCGGGCGGGCAAAGTGGCCGCCACTGGCGATGCCGCCGGCCAGACGGGCCAATTGAATGGGAGTTGTGGTCACGGATCCCTGACCGATGGAAACATTGATGGTTTCACCGCGATACCAGGCGCGATGAAAGCGCCTCATCTGCCACGCCGGTGAGGGAATCTGGCCGGCCGCTTCATGGGGCAAGTCGATGCCGGTATGCTGACCCAGGCCGAGTTCGGTGGCGTACTGATCAATGGTCTGGATGCCGAGCTTGCTGCCGAGCGTGTAGAAATAGAAATCACACGAATGCGTGATGGCCTGGGCAATGTTGAGCACGCCGTGACCGTGGTGGGTTTCGGTGTAGATATAGCAACGATAGGGATGGCCGTAGTAGTAGAAGACGCCGGTGCAGTCGACGTTGAGATTCTCCGCAATGCCGGTCTGCAGCCCTGCGACCGACATCACCAGCTTGAAAACCGAGCCTGGTGCGAGCTGCGCCTGGATGGCCTTATCCATGAGCGGATGCTCGGGGTCGGTAATCCACCGCTGCCACTGTTGGGGCGAGACGCCCTGCACAAACGCATTGGGATCGAACGTCGGCCGGCTGACCAGCGCCAGCACCGCACCAGTGCGTGGATCGAGCGCGACTACTGCGCCCGGACGGTTGCCCATCGCCTCTTCCGCAGCCGTCTGCACGTCTTCGTCTATTGTCAGACGCAGATCGTGGCCGGAGATGGGGGGCTGCTCGGAAAGCTGGCCCATGACCTGGCCACGGCTGTTTACCAGCACCCGCCGCTCGCCATCCACGCCCGTGAGCCGCTTGTTATAGAAGGCCTCCAGACCCGACTGGCCGACCACTGCGCCCGGACGCAAATTGTCTGCGCGCACCTGGCGGGGCGTGGGCTCGCCGACATAGCCGATGAGATTGGCGGCGTAGCCATTCTTCGGGTAGAGACGGCGACTGGCCATCACCGGCTCCAGTTCCGGAAACTGATCGCGATGCGCGGCGATGAAGTCCTGGTCGGCCATGGTAATGTCCTGCTTGATGGGAATCGGTTGATAGGCAGGCGCGGATTCGTACTTGTCCATGGCGGCTTCGACATCGCTTAAAGGCACAAACAGCCCTTTGGCAATCGCGGGCAAATCGCCACGCCAGTGCTTATTCGCTTCCCGGACCAGGTAGGCGGTGAAGGAAGGATAATTACTCACGAGCAGGCGTCCGCGCCGGTCGTAGAGTCGTCCCCGGGGAGCAGGAACGGGAATGATGCGGACCCGGTTTTCGCGCGCCAGTTCGGCATATTTGACGCCGTTTAAAATCTGCAGTTGCCACAGGCCGCCGGCCAGGGCGATGAAGCCGATCAGGATGCAGACCTGCACCAGCCGCATGCGGCCTTCTGGCAGCTTGTCTTTACGATCGAGAATCTCCGCCATGGTCTGCGTTACACCCAGTGCCGGAAGCGGTCAAAACCGTGAAACAGGATCACCGCCAGGAGGCCATTTACCAGTGCTGCTACCAGCGTAATCCATCCATGCCACAGGACGGGGGTGCCCAGCAGGAAACGCTGCAGGGCATAAAGGATGGCGCGGTTCAGCTCATAGCAAACTAACACCACCAGCAGCCGTACGCCGGGGTGGTCGGCATCGAAGCGGCTGCCAAGCGAGGCATCGAGAAAGCCGATGACGGTCTTGGAGATACCGTTCACGCCCAGTGCCGTGTGCGACAGGCTGTCCTGAGCGAGACCCAACACGGCACCCACGAGCGATGCTCCGCGCGGCCGGCGATACGTGATGGCCCAATAGATCACCACGAGCAGCGGGAGATCCAAATAGACTGCGGCGTGGAACACCACCGGCAGATAGGTCTGCAGCACCAGCGCCACCACCGCCAGCAGCGGAATAAACACCGCCGGAAAACGAAAGACGGCGGCTTCGGCGCGGGATGTGCTGAATATCTGCGGCATCAGGCCGAGGCGCTGGGGCCAATGGGGCCCCGGCGCCACCTCCGCGGTCGCGACAAGCGGGCCGCCGAGCGAAGCTCGGCTGGGCGCCCGCGTTCCATCAATGTGTTAAATATTTGGGGCACAGCAGCCTTATTTTAGCTGCTGCTCTGGCGCGCCACTAGAGCCGGACGGGGGGCGGGGGAATCAGCGTCGTCAGCCGGGTGCGAGGCGCCGCGCTCCAGTCCCGGCGCCGTAGGCGCAGGCTGTAAAAAAAGGCGGCCAAGCTTGCCAAAAGGAGCGCCAGGGCCAGGATGGCGCTGATTCGGCTGCGGGTTGGAAGGCGCGTTAGCATGGGCATGCTGGAACGGCCAGCACCCGCGGCACCTGCCTACCGTGCCGCGGGCTACTTCTCTCTGGCCAATATGGGCGGGAACCGGTCAAAGTTTTCCGCCGTTTCGTGTAAGAACGCCCATTTTTCTGGCTCTTGCAATCTATTTTTTGCCTTAATTTTGAGGTTCCGGCCGCAGCAGAACTGCTAGGATGAGGGCAACCTCCTATGCTGCCTCGTGTGCGGTCATCGCGTGGAACGAGCCAGGACTGGTATAGCGCCAGCGGCGCCGAACGCTTCCGCATCGGCCCGGTGCAAGCCAACGCCTGGATCGAGCAGGTGGAAGAACGTCATCTGCCGCCACGCAGCTCGGCCGCCGAGCGGCAACGCTTCCGCAAGCGGCTGCACCTGGCGGACCTCATGCTGGCGCGGACCTGCGCGCTGGGAGAAGAAGCGGCGTGGGAAGAACTATGGCGACGCTGTCAGCCGCGCTTGCGCGCCGCCGCGCGCACACTGACCCACAACGCCGAGCGTGCCGATGAGCTGGCGGACAATCTTTTAACCGACCTTTACGCGCCGCAGGAGGGCGACGGGCGCCATCGCTCGAAACTGTTTGCCTACAGCGGCCTGGGGAGCCTCGATGCCTGGCTCTGCACGCTGCTGGCGCAGGCGCACGTCAACGCCTGGCGGCGCGAGCGCCGGCAAGTAGCGCTGGAAGATTGCGCGGGCCTGCAAGCTTTGCTGGTAGCGCCGCACAGCGGCTGGCCCGCCAGTTCGCCTGCGGCCCGGAACGCGGTAGACGTAGCGCTGGCGCGCGTGCTGCGCGCCGCGGCGGCACCGGCGCGGCTGCTGCTGTGCCTGTACTTTCTCGACAGCCGCACGCTGGCGGAAATCGCAGCGGTATTGCGGGTGCATGAGTCCACCGTCAGCCGGCGGCTCGATCGCGTGTTGCGGCAATTGCGGCGGCAGATGCGGCGCGAACTGGCGGGGCTGGGCCTGCGTCCCGCAGCCGCCGAGGCAGCGCTGCATATCGATCCGCGCTGGCTGCAGATCGACGTGAGCCGCTCGCTGCGCGCGCAGCCGCAGGAAGGGCCGCGTGTTCTGTAACCCGCATCCCGATGCCGACGCCGTCGGCGCCTACCTCGAGGGCGGCTTGAGCGCCCGCGACCGGCGCGGCCTGGAAGCGCACTTGAGCACCTGCGCCCCCTGCCGCGAATTGGCGGCTTGCGCCGGTGTAGCGCTACAGGCGCAGACCCGCGCACACTGCGAGCCGGGCCATTGGCTCTGGCAGGCGCCATTGGCTCTGGCAGCCAGCGCCATTCTGGTGGCGGGCGCCGTCTGGTGGGTTCGGCCGCCGGCAGCCCGGCACACTGCCACCGAGCCCCAAGCCGTCTCGCAGACGAATCCGCCCCAGCTTGCACCTGCGCAGCCTAGGGTGGCCGGTGCGCCCGTTCCCGCCGCGCCCCCCATGGTATGGGCCAAACTTGCGGGTCCTCCGCCCGCACTAACGCGGCCAGCGCAGCCCACTGCTCCCGCCGCGCAGCCCGCTGCGGACTTTGATTTTGCTTCACTACGCGCTGGGTTCCGAGATCAGGCAGTGCCTGCGCGCACGTCCAGCAGTTTGGTGGATTGGGGCGGCGTCACCGGAGCGCAACCGATATTATCCGGTACGCAGGCGACGCTGGCCGTCGTGCCGCCTCTGGAGGCTGCGCTGCCCTCCGTGAGTCCCGCATCCGCATTTCCACTGGCGGCCAGCTTTGCGAGCTCCAGCTCCGCCGCCGTGCCGGCGCCCGATTCGCCGCAGCTTGCCGCCGAGCTAGGCTGGGCGATCTCGCGCAGTGGCGCTCTGCTCAAAGCCGTAACCGCCGGTTTCTGGCACACCGTGCCGTTCGTGCCTGGTGTCGAAGTGCATGTGATCTACGTGCGTGAGGGCCACGTCTGGGCCGGCGGCGACGCCAACGAGCTGTACACCTCGATCGACCGCGGTAAGCACTGGCAGCGCGTTTCCCTGCCCGGCCTTCCCCCGCACCGCGTGCTGCTGCGCAGTATCGTCTTCCTCGACGCGCAGCACGGCCTCATTACCGCAGCCAACGGCCAAAGCTGGAGCACAAGCGATGCCGGGCGCACCTGGGTGCCGCGCTAGGAGCCGGTCAAGCCGCTGAGTGGCTCGCCACTTTTTGAACCGCGTTGACGCCCTCCGCGCGCGCCAGAAACCGAGCGACGAGCCCAGCTCAGTCTGGTTACGGCGCCTCCGTGACGAGGCACGGTTCTAAAGCAGTTCCAGACTTGGTGTCACCCGCTCCGAGTTAAAACGAGCGGTGTTTCCTGATGTCAACGCCGCAAACGCGCGGTCTGCCGGGCTATAGCTGGTCTGGAACTGCTTTAGTCTCCCGTCCACCCCGAGGCGGTCGGCTTTCTCGCCACTCAGGCCTACGGGCGGCGCGTTACTGCCCTTCGTGCGGTGCTCGACCGATCTCGCGTAACGAGGCGACGATTGCGCGGCGTACGTCGGCATCGCGCTCACGGGGCTGAGCGCTGCGGAGAGCGTCAGCGGCGGCGCTGTTGCCGATCCGGCCGAGGACGACCGCCGCGAGGGCCCGCTCCCTTGGCCTCGTTGCGTCCCTTAGGACCGCGCCCACCGCGCCCACCGCCGGCGGCCCTATCGCAACCAAGGCCTGCGCGAATGGGTATGGCCGAAGTGAAAGGTCCGAAACTAAACCGTGCCATCCAATATTGACGGCAAGGACAGGCACCGCGCGCTTGGCTTCGAGCTTACCGAGAATCTGCGTGATCCTCTCGACCTTGCTGAACTTCGCCTGGTCTTCCATGCTCGTGACAAGTGCCAGCATGAGCAGTTCGATCACCTTGTCCCTTGCCTTGGGTGATACCCACGCAAGCTGCATGAGCCGCTTCTGCGCGGAGCCTGCTGTTGCTTGGTTTTGCGATCCAAGGCGCCGGACCTCGCGTCGAGCAACCGCGGTCAGCTTAGAAATCGAACTTCGGTTCTGGGCGCCGCTGCGCGCCTGGGCAGACAAGTTTGCCGCGAACCAAACGGACGACGCCAGAATAAGCAAGAGAAGGCGCCTAAAAGTTAGTACTGATCGTGCCATTACCTGCGCTCGATGCTATTTTATCAATCGATTTGAGTGCGTACGCCTTGAGCGCGCACATGCCGTTCACGCCCACCGGAGGGGTGGCGGCGGCCGCCCGGGATCCCGCGGCGCCTCAGTTTAATGGTTCGCCGGGTGCGGCTTCGGGCGCGTCAGGATTTCGTTGAGCGACGCGCCGATGGCGTGGCGCACTGAAGCGTCCCGTTCAGTCTTGAGCGCGGCACGCAGGTTGGACGCGGCCGGCGATGTGCCGATTTCACCGATTCCCGGCAGGGTCCGCCCGCTAGCGCTCAGGGCTCCTCCAAGCTGCCGCCATCGGCATGATGATAACGCCCTTGCGGTTGGGCGCGGGAATGCCCGCCGGCTCGAGCATGGCGCTGCCGGAGTTGGCCTCCGGAGGCAGCAGATTCCCGTTGCGGTCGGGCATGCCCTCGGCCTGTAGCATCCCAATGTCCACCCTTGGCCGCTCCGACCGCGGGCTGGCGAAGCGGCACTGCCTATCCAGGCCCGCAAACCTCGTGCTTTTCCATGCACGCTGCACGGTCGAGCAGAATCTTTGTGATCCCTGACGGGTCCGCCCGGAAATCCGCCTCGGTCGGCGCTGGCCAAATGCCGCCGACGGTTTGCCACAGCGCGTAAGCTGCCATGAAACGGTCTTCTGGATCTGGGCTATGCAGCAGAATCGGACGCAGCGCCGGGACCGTGAGCAGCGATTCACACTGGCCCAGAGCGCGCAGGGCGGCCAATCGAAGCGCGGGGAGACGCGCGTGCGCCATCTTCGCCAGCGCGGTGATCGGCCCCGGCTTCTGTACCCCGAATTTGCCGTGGGAATAGATCCCGGCAATCGCCGGTGCGAGAAGGACCGCGGCGGGCGGTGGGTTCGCCGCCGCAAAGCTGTCAGCAAGCCGCTCCAGGAGCCCGACGTCGCCCTGGTCAATGCGACAGCCCATCGCCCTGTATTCGACCTCCGAATCCTTGCCGGAGCTAGCCTCAATCAGTTGCGGTGCCGCCGAGGGCTCAAGACAAACGTACTGAAGCGCCTCGAGGCGTGTCGCCCGGTGTGCGTGGTCGTCAAGCATCACATTGCCGATTTCGTGAACAACCTCCTCCAGCGCCGTCCGCTGTGCAGAAAAATCACGGGGATCGGCCGGAAGCAGCGAAAAGCGACCGCAGAATAAATTGAGAGTCACCGGAACCAACGAGCCGTCTGACCGGGTTAGCAACGCGACCTCGTACTGCCCGGCGGTTCCATGGCTCGCGGGGCCTAGCTCGATGACAACCGGCCCTAGGGGCGCGCGGCCTTTTATGACCTCCCGCGCTAGGAAATGGCCGAGCTGCCCGCTTAGGTTGCTACCAGTTATCCTCGGTCGGCCCGTAGTCCCGAGATATACACCGCTCACGATCACCTGCGATCTCGCAACAGCGTCCTGCAGCCAGAACCCTGGCTTGGGCCCCCCGCAGTTCTGGGCGCGCGCGACCGAGCACAGGAGTGCCGGAGCGGCGATAGTCAGCGCAAGGATCGCAGCGCGGCTATGGGAATGGAGTCTGGATAGAAAGGTGGCGACCTGCATTGATGTACTTTTGAAGCTGGTCCTGCTGTACTTCGAATCCCGCGCCGGCAGACTGTGTGCCAATCCACCAAGTCTGGCACGTGTGCTGCACGGGGGTGACCGGTGAGCCGCCGGTGTACCCGGGGACGGGAATTAATCCGTCCGAAAGCGGCGGCGGCGTAATTTAATCAGTAAAATAATCGGGCGTCGTCGCGGCGGTGGTGGCGCCTCCGGCCAACCCCCAGCCCCAATTTGTCCCTGAGTAATCCTCGACTGTGCTACTGCACCACTCTTCGTGAAGCGGGATCGGGCTAGGCATGGGAGCGCCTGTTTGATCTAGGATGTCGTACTGCACGAAGGATCTGTAGCCATAAGTTGAGTCCGCATAATCGAGCGGGCCAAGCGCGCTAAGCTTGTAGGGCTCATGCGGTTGAAGGTAGAACTCGCCGGACCTCGCCCCGTTCACAACCACCGAGACTGCGACCGTTGCCGCAGTAAGCGGACCTCCCGAGGCAGTAACCGTTAGCGAGCTGCCGGTCAGCGAGGAGGTGTCCACCTCACCCGGATTTGAGTCAACGCTCCACTGATAGCCGCTACCCGACGAGGCACTCAGCGTGACCGAAGTAGCATAGCCGCTGGGGTTGACTCCGCCGAACCACCAGAAGTCGGTCGGGCCGGTAATCACGGGATCGACGGTGACATCGGCGGAGCCGAAGAAGTCCGACGACCAGCAGCCGCAGCTACAAGGGTAGCCCGAACCAGGGTTCTGGATGACATTCGGGATGTCGGCCCAGGCTTCCACCTGCCCAGGGCTACTGCCTGTGAACAGCGGGTCGCCATAGGCGTCGTAGCCATCAAACGTGGCGCCGAGGGCGCCGCCCCAGTTGGCCGTGTTGGTGAGGTCAACGCTGTGGCCATCGCAATTGACTGCCCAATATTCGGCGCTGAAGGTCTGGCCCTGGTTGATCGTGGAAGCGCTCGTCGTGACCACCTGGTTGCCGTAGGCGCAGCAGCGCCCGCAGTACACGCTGCAGGTCGCCTCCTGCGCGTTGAATACCCCGGTTGAAACGGCCACTGTCATCACCGGAATCCCGCTCTTCGGCATTATGATAACGCCCTGGCGGTTGGGCGCGGGAATGCCCGCCGGCTCGAGCATGGCGCTACCGGAGTTGGCCTCCGCTGGCAGCAGATTCCCCTTGCGGTCGGGCATGCCCTCGGCCCGCAGCATTCCGACGTCCACCATGGTCGAGGCGCCTGGCGCAAGGCTGATGGCCATTTCGTAGGCGTTCGTTCCGTCTGCGGGCGTGAGCATGAGCACCAAGTCCTGCTCGCTGCCGGTCGGGTTCCAAAGCGAGTACATGGTGTTGTTGCCGCCGACGGTCGTCCAGTAGGGCAACTGCTCGCCCGCGCTGACACCCACCTTCTGCGGCATCACTTGAAAAACGTAGCTCCCGCTTCTGTCTACGCTGCCCGCAGTCATCACCAAATCGCCGGGAGCGCCCTCGAAACTGGCCGACCAATTCAGCGACTCGCCCGGCGGAGCTGGGCCCCGCTGAAGGCGGTGTGCCCAGGCAGCCAGGCCGATGCGCCGGGTTTCGCCCGGCCCCAGCTCAATGGCATGGGAGGCCGCCGCGGGCGCCGCGCTCCTGCCCATGGGCATGCCCAGCGCAGCCGTCAAGGTCACCTCCAAGGGTCGCGCGGTCGCGTTACGCAGGTAACCATAGGGGTGAAAACGTATGCCGTCGGGGAAGTGATCCCTGGCCATGGGCGCGCCCAGCATCATCCCCGGAGCGGCGAAGGTCATTGGCGCCGGCTTGGAGTTCATGGTCATGGTGAAGTTCATGTCGGCGGAAAAGCCGTTGCCGGGGTTGATCAACCAGCCCGCGACCAGCAAGTTACCGGAGGCGGGCATATCGGGCGCCTCGAGTTCTTGCACCTCGACGCCGCCCGCCTGGCGCAGCCGGGGAGGCAGCGCGTCGATGGCCGCGTCCAGCGATACCTCACTTGTGGAGTGGGGCCCAAGCTCGATGTTATTCCATGGCCCCTCCGCGCCCTTTGCGCTGCTCAGACGCCAGCGGCCCGAGGTGCTCACGGGTCCGGCGTTCGCGAGCGCCAGCGTGGCCTGTACGCCTTTGTCGTGCCGCCACCACAACCCCTGCTCGATCCAAGCCATCGGGGGCATCGCGGTGCCGGACGGGGCCGTGGTCATCCCGGAAGGCATCCCGGAAGGCATCGCCAGGTGGAAGGGTGCACTCTGCTCCATCCGCCGCATGGACGCTGCGAGCTTCTGTTCGGGCGCCGCCATGGGCGCTGGCTCGAAGGAATTCGTAATTATGAGGCTGTCCGGCACGTCTTTGTTCTCAATCACCGCGGCGAGGTGCCCGGGAGAATTCCACACGTAACTCAGCGTCGCGCTGCCAAAAGTGGACGTATGACCGAGCAGGGAGCCAGGCGCGCCCGCCAGCGCCTGGCTGATGTTGACATCGGCTTCCCCCGACTTCGGGATTGTTATCGCCGGGAGCTGGTAGGGTGTACCGTCAGCCATGTAGAGAGTCACGGTAACGTCCAGCGCCGCCACCGCAAGCACGTTCTGTATGTGGATTTTGGCTACGAAATTCCCGTCCGTGCGCCACGCCTCGCCCACCAGCGTCTGCGGCATGGGAGGATATTGCGCTGGCTTGGGCGGCGATGGCCGCTGCGGCGGTTCTGGCGCCCGCGGCGGCGTGGGCGCGCGGCGCGCGGCCACCATCATCACCAGAAAGAACGCGGCCGCGAGAATGACCGCGGTCCCCAACCCGTTCCTGCTTTCACGCGACATGGATGACAACCCTCCTACTCAGACGGTGACCGTGGTGCCGTTAAATTTGGTAATCACAAAACCAGAAAACGCTTCGCCAAAGGTAGGGCGCTGGTCGGCGAGAATCGTCAGCGCCATGGCCTCGCCCAACAGCAGGCCCTGAAAATAATCCGAGTGCCAATGCACGCCGGCGAAATTGCGGCCCAGCGCGATATTGCCGCACAGCTTCCCGATCTCGCCGTTCACGGTGACCTGGGCCGCATCGGCGCCAGCGTAGGCTTCGAGACTGAGGCCATCGGCGCTCGCCTGCAGCAACGCCGGCGCCAGCGACACCCAAGGCGTCGAACCGTCAAAGGCGCACTTCAGGATCGTGGCGCAGGCGCCCGCAACCCCGCCGTGCGCCTGCGTGTAAGAGGGGTGCTGCGGGCAGCCCTCGGGGAATGCCTGCGGCAGCAGCCACGAGCCCCAGCGCCCGGCGGTGCGCGCCGCAGCTTCGGATGAGAGCACGCTTGGGTGCAACGGGTAGATGGAACGCCGAAGGTCGCAAACGGCGACTGATCACGCAGCGCCAGATACGGATTGCCTGGATTTAGCGGCGCGTGGAGCGCGTACAGGCGCAGGCCGGCGTTGTAGAAGCCTTCGCAGGCGTTGTCGCTGTGTACGTAGGCGGCGAGATCGCGGCCGCAGCGGAAGTAGCGCGGAACCGGATCGGTCTGCGGCGCCGGGAACGGGCCTTGACCATTGCGGCAGGCGAGCCACGCGTCCGGCCCGGCGAGGTAGTCGGCTCCTGCCGGAAATGTGGTCAGCCGGCCGTCGAGCTGGTACTGGCCGTAACTGAACGGCGTCAGCATGAGCTGCGACACGTATGGGCCGATAACGTCGCCCGGCAGGTTGCCGCGGAAGAGGTCGCCGGACGTGACTCCAAGCGCGCGGCAAGCGGTTAGCGCAAGCGGGTGGGAGCTGTATTGACAAAACGGCACGTCGCGGCACAGCGCCATCCAGTAAAGCTCGATCATCTCCGCCGCCCGCGCGGCGCTGGCGAGCGTGTGCGCGGGCGGCGCCGCCAGTTTTTGAATGTCAATGCCCTCCAGATCAAACGCCACGCCCGCCATGGGGTTGATCAGTTTTTCGCTGCCGCCGAGCCGCAGTCCGGATAGCACGGAGGTGTCCGGAAGCATCCTCAGGGCGCGGAGCAGGGTGCGGTAAGCCGCAGCGTCCACCTCGTCCAGCGTGTTATGCGGCAACCCCTTGGAGTAGGAGGCGATGAAATTTGGATAGAGCGCCTCATCTCCGTTGTTGACCTGGGGTTCAGCATCTGCCCGCAGCTCGCTCCGCGCCGCGCGCTCGCGGACCTCAAAGCTTCTGTGCTCGCGGCGGGCATCTTCGCCCGCGTCGCCAGCAAGCATCGGCTGCGCAGCCAGGCTAACGGCGGCCAGCCCCGCTCCGGCCGCGCCAAGGAAACCGCGCCGTGTCACCGCATGATCTAACGCCACGATACTTGCAATTGTCCGCCCGGGTCAGCAGGTGTCAAGATGACGTTTGGGCGCAAAACCGGACATTTGAGGCGCATTCCGCACGCGATAGTGCGCCAGAGCAGCGGCGGAAGGAAACCCTATCTCGAAGGCGATGAGCTTTGCCGAGCGCGGCGGCCCAGACTCAGCGATCCGCTCGAGTGCGCGGAGCGTAGCTGCGCGCTGCAGTTCCCGAAAGCTCGTACCGCACGCCCGCACCGCCCTGTGCAAGGTGTGTCGATCAACGCCTAACTTCCCGGCAACCTCGTCCGCAGCCGCGCGCGGCGCAACCGAAAGGACTGCGACGGTCTCCTGGTAGATCAGCTTAATGCAATACGCCATGATCTTTCTCCGGCGAAATGCTATGAAAGAACGAAAGAAGGGCCTCGCGTTCCATGCGGTAAGAATCAGCGCGTAAATGAGGTCTGTCAAGGTATATGTCGCGCTGGGACAGAGTGTTTTGGCGCACAACTCAGCAAATCCGTCTGCCGAGGCCGACAATGTCACATTTTTGTCTAAGTCCAGCGTCTACGGCTGCGCCAGGAAGGCAGTGGCCAGGGCCCAGGCGAGACGGGCGGAGGCGGGGTGGTAGCTGGGGCGCTGATCGTTGGAGAAGGCGTGGCCGGCGTCGCCGAAGGTGCATTCGACGAAGCTCTTGTGGGCGGCGCGCAGCAGACCGGCGAACTCGTCGCGCTGCTCGCGCGGGATGTGCTGGTCGCGGTCGCCCCATACCAGGAGCAGCGGCGCTTGCGTCTCGGCAACGTGACCGCGCAGGCTCAGGATATTGCCGGCGTAAAACGACACCGCAGCTTTAAGGGGCAGAACCTGAGCCGCGAGCACTGAGACGCGGCCGCCCATGCAGAAGCCGATCGAGCTCACGTCGGTTGCGCTCTGCTGCACCAGCCAGTCATAGCAGGCGCGGACGTCGGCTGCGGTCGCCTCGTATTTCATCGCCTTCATGTGCGGCATCGCAGGACGGAAGTCGCCATAGTCACCCTGAAAGCGCGGCGCGGTGCGATGAAACAAATCGGGCGCGATCGCCCAGTAGCCCAGCTTCGCCAGCCGCTGCGCCACCTCTTGAATGTGGCCGTTGACGCCGAAGGCTTCCTGCAAAACCAGAACCCCGCGGCGCGAGGCGGCGTCGGGCTTGGCTATAAATGCCGCCATAGCAGTTTCATCGCTAACAGGCAGCTCGACCCAATTCGTTTCCATGCCGTTAGGATATAACCGAATCTGCTTAGGCGGCGCGGCGGACGAGCTCGGGAAGCTTGTTGCTCGCTTTCAGCAGCAACGGGGCGCCGGCCACGGCGGCAGCGCCGGCACCGACCAGCAACCAGCCCCAGCCGGCGGGACGGTGACGGGCGACCCAGAGCTCGCGGCTGTGGTCACGAGCACGGTCGTCAAAACGGCCATGGGCGCCGCGGTCGCCCTCGACTGGGTGCCAGAGATTGTTGGGGCGCGAGGGATCCTCGGGTTCGTTCGTCTGCTGCGCCCGGTAGTTGGTGCGCGCCAGGTAGTTATCAAGCCACCAGGCGGCGAGCTTGTTGGCCTGAACCGCACTGACGGTGGACCCGCCCACCAGAACTTCGCGGCGCGGATGACGAATGGCAAACGCAATAGCACGGGCGGCGACTTCAGGCTGGTAGATTGGAGGCACCGGCTGCGCGCGATGAGGCAAGCGGCTTTTCACCCAGTCGAACTGGGGCGTGTTCAGCCCCGGCATTTGCACCATAGTTACGCGCACGCGGCTATGGTCGTGCAGCAGCTCACAGCGCAGCGACTCGGTAAAGCCCTGAACGGCGTGCTTGGCGCCGGAGTAAGCTGCCTGGAGCGGGATGGCGCGATAGGCCAGCGCCGAGCCGACTTGGATGATGACGCCGCGATTGCGCGGCAACATACGTTTCAACGCTGCCATGGTGCCGTAGACGGTGCCCAAATAGGTGACCTCGGTGACGCGGTGAATTTCGTCGGGATGGAGCTCTTTCACCGGCGAAAATACCGAGGTCATGGCGTCGTTGATCCAGACATCGGGAGGGCCCCAGTGATCCTCCACGCGCTGCGCGGCAGCTTCCACCTGGGCGGCCTCGGCGACATCCGTGGGCAGGACCATGCCGGTTCCGCCAGCGGCTTCCACTTCGGAGCGAGCGGCTTCGAGGCCCAGCTTGCCGCGCGCAATGAGGCCGATTTTGACGCCGGGCCCGGCCAAGTGACGTACAGTGGCACGGCCCACGCCGGCTGAGGCCCCGGTAATTACGATGACACTTGCTGATTTCGCCATGTTCGCCTTGGATGCAAAAACCTGTTTGCGGCTCTCGCCGCCTTTACGCGGGGCTGCGCCCCACACCTCCCGCTGGCCGGCTCCCCCTTGTGCGTTCGAAAGAGGACGGCGTTGGATGTAAAATCCTGTTTCCTGAATCCCGCGTCTGGAATAGGATGTTGGAGCGGTGTTTCTGTCCAGGAGGACCTGTCGATCATGAAGCGAAACATTGTCATGGGTGTGGCGGCCGGAGCAGCACTCGCGGTTGCGGGCTGGATGGGAACCCGGGCTTTACCGGCTCACGCCCAATCGGGCGGCGGCATCAATCAAGTCCTGGCGAACCTGCATTATCGCCTGGTCGGACCCTATAACGGCGCGCGTACCGAGGCGGTCAGCGGGGTGGTCGGCAACCCCGACGTCTGGTACTTCGGCTCGGTGGATGGAGGAGTGTGGAAGACTACCGACGCCGGCAAGAGCTGGAAGCCGCTGTTTGACCGCGAGCCGGTGCAGTCGATTGGCGCGCTCGAAGTCGCGCCCTCCGACCCCAACACAATTTATGTCGGCACCGGCGAGGCCTGCCTGCGCAATGACATCTCGTACGGCGACGGCATGTACAAATCCACCGATGGCGGCAAGACCTGGGAGCACATCGGCCTCGACGACACCCAGCACATCGCGCACGTCGTCATCGACCCACACGATCCGAACCGCGTGTTCGTGGCGGCGATGGGGCACGCTTCCGGCCCGAACGCCCAGCGCGGCATTTTCCGCACCACCGACGGTGGCAAAACCTGGGAGAAGGTCCTGTACAAGAACGACAAGACCGGGGGCGTGGATGTTGTCTTCGATCCGCAGAATCCGCAGATTCTTTATGCCGCGCTGTACCAGTTCGTCCGCCTGCCCTGGCGCGCCGATAGCGGCGGCCCGGGCAGCGGCCTGTACAAGTCGATTGACGGAGGCAACACCTGGACCCAGGTCGCCGGCCATGGCTTGCCGGGTGGCGTGTGGGGCAAAATCGGCGTAGCCGCTGCGCCGAACGGTCAGCGCGTCTATGCGCTGATAGAGGCCAAGGACGGCGGCTTGTATGTATCGAACGACGCTGGCGCCACCTGGAAGCTGGTGAATGACAGTGACCAGTACCGGCAGCGCGCCTGGTACTTCACGCATATTTTTGCTGATCCCAAGAGCAACGATATGGTCTATGTCGAGAACACGGGCCTGTACCGTTCGACCGATGGCGGGGTGAAATTCAAGACGATTCATGGCGGCGATAGCCACGGCTTCTGGATTGATCCCGAAACTCCGACGCACTTCATCACCAGCTCGGACGAAGGCGCTTTCATTTCACTCGACAACGGCAAGAATTGGTCGACCAATCTGAACCAGCCCACCGGCCAGTTCTATTCCATCGCCACCGACAACGACGTGAACTATCACCTCTACGGCGAGAAGCAGGATGCCGGCTCGGTGGTCATCGCCAGCCGCACCAATCATGGCTTCATTGGCCCACAGGATCAGTACGGCGCCTCCGGCGGCGAGAGCGGTTGGCTGGTACCCAAACCGAATGACTCGAATATCGTCTATGGCGAGTCCTATGACGGCGACATGTCGCGCTACAACGTGAAGATGGGCTTGTCGGTGCCCATCGGCCCCTGGCCCGATAACCCCATGGGCCACGGCGACATTGACATGAAATATCGCTTCCAGTGGACGGCGCCGATTGCAACTTCACCCTGGAATCCCAATGTGGTCTTCTATGGCGCGCAGATGCTGTTCAAGAGCACGGACATGGGCGATCACTGGCAGATCATCAGCCCGGATTTAACCCGCAACGACAAATCGAAGCAGATCTCCTCCGGCGGGCCAATCACGCAGGACAACACCAGCGCCGAATATTATGACGTCATCTTCTCGGTTGCCGTCTCGCCGGTGCAAAAAGGCATCCTCTGGGCGGGCAGCGACGACGGCCTGATCCACATCACGCGCGATGGCGGCAAGAACTGGAGCGACGTGACGCCGGCTGATCTCAAAGCGCCCGATCACCAGTGGGCCAAAATCGGCAACATCGCCGCGTCACCCTTTGCGGCCTGCACAGCCTACGTGGCTGCGCGGCGCAACAAGCTCGATGACTTCGCGCCCTACGCCTACCGCACCGACGATTGCGGCCAGACCTGGACGAAGATCACCAACGGCATTCCCGACGGCTACTACGTGCAGAAAGTTGCGCCCGACACGGTGCGCAAAGGGCTGCTGTTTGCCGGCACCGAGCGCGGCGTCTTCGTCAGCTTCGACAACGGCGCGCAGTGGCAGCCGCTGCAGTTGAACCTGCCGCACGTTTCCGTACGCGATCTCGAGGTGCATGACAACGACCTGGTGCTGGCTACGCACGGCCGCGCCTTCTGGAGCCTGGACGACATCACGCCGCTGCGGCAATGGAAACCGGCCACTGCCTCAACGCAGGCGACGCTATTTAAGCCCGAGCCGGCCAGACGCACCTTTGGCGGCGGCTTCGACTTCTTTGAGCGCGGCGGCAGCGTGGCGCAGAACCCTCCCGGACCGGCCGTGATTGACTACTACCTCGCGCAGCCGCCGCAAGGGCCGGTAGAAATCACCGTCACCAACGCGCAGGGCGAAGTGATGAAGAGCTTCAGCAGCGCCAACAACCCCAAACCGCGCGCCAATAGCGGCGGCGAACGCGGCGGCTTCGCGCGCTTTTTCCGGCACGGCGTCACCGTACCCAATAAGCAGGGTTTCAACCGCTTCACCTGGAACCTGGAGGCGCTGACCGCGCCCGAGCCGATCAAGGGCGAAGTGCTGTGGGGCGCGCGCGGCGGCGTCACGCCTATTGTTCCGACCGGCGAGTACACGGTGAAGCTGACGGTGGACGGGCAATCGTACAGCCAACCGCTGACGGTGACGCTCGATCCCCGCCTGCATGCCACGCATGCCGATCTGGTCGCCCAGTGGGATTTGGCGGTAAAGATCAACCACGACCTGACCCAAGCCTGGGGCGCGGTGCGGCAGATGCTGGCCCTGCAAACTCAGATCGCGCGGGTCGACACCTCGGCGCCGGCTTCGGTGCAGGCAGCGGGCAACTTGCTGCACGGCAAGCTGCACACGGCGATTTACAAGATCAGCAATCTCGATAACAAGAGCGGGGAGGATCCGCTCAACTTTCCCATCATGCTCGACAACAAGCTGGCTGTTCTCGGCGGCCGCGTCGAAGAATGCACCTGCGCGCCGCAGCAAGGTTCGATTGAGGTCTACAGCCTTCTGCGCAGCCAACTCGATGCCCAGCTCGCCGCCTGGCGGGAGCTGCAGGCCAAGGACATCGTGGCTTTCAACGCCCTGCTGCAGCAGAACAAGCTGGCACCGGTGACGGTCAGTTCACAGCCGTAAACATTTGACTGCGCGGAGCCTGGCGTGGCTGCGCCACGCCACCCGCGTGGCGCTCAATTCAGCGACAACGGCCCGGTCCCTGTGCAGATCGGGGCGTTTTGCTGTGAACTGTAAACTGTAAACTGTTAACTTATGCCTTCCAGCACCGAAATCCGGCGGCGCTTTCTGGAATTTTTCGAGGCACGCGGACACCGCGCCGTCCCCTCTTCATCCCTTGTGCCGCAGGGCGATCCGACGCTGCTGTTCACCAATGCCGGGATGAACCAGTTCAAGAACGTGTTTCTGGGGCAGGAAAAGCGCGATTACGTGAGTGCGGTCTCGGTGCAGAAGTGCGTGCGAGCCGGCGGCAAGCATAACGATCTTGAGAACGTCGGCTTCACGCATCGGCACCACACGTTTTTCGAGATGCTGGGCAATTTCAGCTTCGGCGACTACTTCAAAGATGAAGCGATTCCTTTTGCCTGGGAGCTGCTGACCAAGGACTTTGGCCTTCCCGAAAAACTCTTGTACGCCACCGTATACGAAGACGACGACCAGGCCGAAGCGATTTGGCGGCAGAAGATTGGCCTGCCAGCGGATAAAGTCTTCCGGCTGGGCGCGACGGAAAACTTTTGGGCCATGGGCGATACCGGGCCGTGCGGGCCATGCTCGGAGCTGCACTATGATCAGGGTCCCGAGGCCAGCGAGCAGGGGCACAAGGATTGCCGCTTTCCCTGCGACTGCGGCCGCTACGTCGAGATCTGGAACCTGGTCTTCATGCAATTCGAGCGCGATGCCAGTGGCAAGATGACGCCGCTGCCGCGGCCCTCGATCGATACCGGAGCAGGGCTGGAGCGCCTCGCTGCCGTGCTGCAGGGCAAGATCAGCAACTACGATACCGACTTGTTCCAGCCAATTATCGCGGCCGCGGGCGAACGCGCCGGCGTGCGCTATGGCGTCGGGGAAAAAAGCGACATCGCGCTTCGCATTCTGGCCGATCATGCGCGCGCGTCGACGTTCCTGATTCACGATGGCGTGCTGCCAGCGAATGAAGGGCGGGGCTATGTGCTGCGGAAAATTATCCGCCGGGCGCTGCGTCACGGCCGGACGATAGGGCTCGAAGAGGCGTTTCTGTATGCACTGGCCGGCACAGTGACGGATGTAATGGCGCCGGCTTATCCCGAGCTGAACGACAGCCGCGCGCGCGTGGCTGAAGTGCTCAAGGCGGAAGAAGACCGCTTCGCCCATACGCTGGCGCTGGCGCTGAACGAGCTGGAAAAATCGCTCGCCGCCGATCCGAAACGGCTGGCAGGCGCCGAAGCCTTCCGGCTGTACGACACCTTCGGATTGCCGCTGGATGTGATCCGCGAGATCGCCGGCGAGCGGCACTTCTGTATTGACGAGGCCGGTTTCGAAACCGCCATGGCGGAACAGCGCGAGCGCGCGCGGGCGAGCTGGAAAGGTGGCCAACAGGCGAGCGCCAGCGGCGTGTACCAAGAGCTGGTGGCCGCCGGGCGCACCCGCTTTGACGGCTACGAATCGACCGATAGCCCCGACGCGACCATTCGGGCGCTGCTGCGCGACGGCCAGCCGGTCGCGAGCGCCGAGCCGGGCGCGGAACTCGAAGCCGTACTGGATCACACGCCCTTTTATGCCGCAAGCGGCGGCCAGATTGGTGATCGTGGCATCTGGACCACCGCCGCTGGCCTGGCGGCCGAGGTACTCGATACCTATGCGCCCGTCAGCGGATTGAACGTGCATCGCATTCGCGCCAAACAGACGCTGCAACCCGGCGAGCACGTCGAGGCCATGGTCGACGTCGAGCGCCGCGACGCCACCCGGCGCAACCATACGGCCACGCACCTGCTCCACGCGGCGCTGCGGCAGGTATTGGGAACGCACGTGAAGCAGGCCGGATCGGTGGTTGAGCCGGGCCGCTTGCGGTTTGATTTCACCCACTTCACCCCGATCTCGCCCGCACAGCTTGAAGAGATCGAACGGCTGGTAAACACCGAGATCCTCAAAAACGCGCCGGTCGAGACGCGGATCATGCCGCTCGACGAAGCCCTGGCCACCGGCGCGATGGCGCTGTTTGGCGAAAAGTATCAGCAGCAGGTGCGCGTGGTCACGGTGCCCGGCTTCAGTCAGGAGCTTTGCGGCGGCACGCACACCCATCACACCGGCGACATCGGCCTGTTCAAGATTGTTTACGAGACCAGCGTCGCGGCCGGCATCCGCCGTATTGAGGCCGTCACCGGCCTGGGCGCGTATGAACTGGCCCAGGCGGCGAGCCAACGCGTGCACCAGTTGACGGCCCTGCTGCACACCACCGAACCGGAACTGGTTGCCGCGGCCGAACGCTCGCTCGACCAATTGCATCAGGCGCAGGCGGAGATTCGGCGTCTGAAAATGCAAGCGGCAGCAGGCGGCGCCGGCGCGGCACGCCAGCAGCGCGAGATTCAGGGAATCAAAGTAGTCACCCAGCGCGTAGACGATCTCGACCGCGCCGAAATGCGCGTGCTGGCCGACCAGGCGCGGCAGAAGTTGGGCAGCGGCGTGGTCGCGTTCGGCGGTGTGCAGGGCGAGAAATTCGCCCTGATCGTAGCCGTCACGCCGGATTTAGCGCCCCGGCTGCCTGCGGGAGCGATTCTCAAGGCCCTCCCGGGCATCAAGGGCGGAGGCCGTCCCGAGCTCGCCGAAGCCGGCGGCGCCGACCCCGCCCAATTGGACTCAGCGCTGTCAGGGGTCTTTCAAGCCGTCGAGTCCAACTGGACCCTGGCCCCCGGCCACTGATCACTTTCTTCTTGACTCTGCCGGCCTAACACGACATTCTAGTCTCGCTCTGGCTGTTCTCCCATCCTTGCATGGGAACCAATTTAGCTGCCGTTCTGGACAACGCCCCACAGACAGACACATCGGTGTCTGCTTCGGCTTTTAGTGCCGGTCGATTCGCAGACCCGCGCGAAGTGTTGCGTTGCCCCCAATGCCAATTGGTGCAATTCCGCACCCAAAACAGCCTGTGCCGCCGCTGCCACGAATCGCTCGATGCGGTCCCGGAACCGGAGCCGGTCGTGGCGCATATTTCCAAGGCTCATGACGAGCTGGAGCCCGGCATCGAGACCGCCGAGGCCACCGGCATCCCCGTACCCGACGTGGCGCGAGCCATCCGGTTGTGGCGCCAGCGCCGCGGCTTGAGCCAGCGCCAGTTGGCCGAGCGCATGCACGTGCCCCGCACCTACGTCAGTAAGATCGAGAACGACAAGGCCACGCCCACGCTCACCTCGCTGGAGCGCATGGCCACGGCGATGGAGACCAGCGTGGCGCGCCTGCTGGAGCCAAATCTGGGCAACGTCCGCATCGTTGAGGACGCCTTCGTCCAGGCCCTGTTGCCGTATCTGGCGGCGCTGGGGCCGCAGCATCGTGAGCGGCTGCTGCGCGCCTCGGAGACCCTCGCTGCCCGGAGCTGCTGAATCGGGACTATAGCCTTGATCGCGGGCACCCAGCGCGACGCTGCCGCCGCGGCCCGCTCCCTATTAAGGCCGGGAGCCCACTGCGCCGGAGGCCCCCTGCCCCGGCTCCGCTTGAGACGAAACTAAGGGACGGGCGTGCGCGTAGGCCACGGATATGAGGGACGTAGTCTACGCGCTGCGCGTGCTGCGCAAAACTCCGCTCGTCAGCGTCATCGCCATCCTCGCCCTGCCGCTGGGAATTGGCGCCAATAGCGCCATCTTCAGCGTCGTCGCTGGCGCTGGCCGCGGTCGGCATTTACGGCGTGATGTCCTACGGCGTGGCCGAGCGCCGCCGCGAAATTGGCCTGCGCATGGCGCTCGGCGCCTCGCAGGGCCAACTGCTCGGCATCGTGTTGCGCGAAGGCCTGAGGCTCGCCCTCGCCGCCGTCATGTTGGGGGCCATCGCCGCCTGGCTGCTGCAGCGCGCCCTCGCCCATCAGGTCTCCGGCCTCAGCGGCTTTTCGCCCGCGCTCGCCGCTCTCACCGCCGCAGGTCTTGTGGCGCTGACCATCCTGGCCTGCTTGGCTCCGGCCCTCCGTGCCGCCCGCCTCGACCCCCAGCAAGCCCTGCGTCAGGAATAGCGCGCAGCCAGCATCGGCTCACTTTTGTGGGGGTTGCTCGACAAACGGGGGCGGCGGTGGCAGCTTCCAAGACTCAAACGGATTAACCGTGCGATCCTTTTGGAGCCATTCCCAAATCCAGTTCGGCAGATACCCGAAGCTATCAGCCCTCATGTCCATCTTGAAAACCATAAAATTTCCCGCGCTCATTCCGGGAACTGTCATGAGAGCGCCGGCGAGCATGCTCGCGTCTGCATCAGTCCACACGACGTAACAATTGCCTGTGTACCGCAGCCAATCCAGCGACTGCTGGTTGATCGCTGACTCGACGGCCTTCGGGTCCACAGTTGGCGGCAGGATGTAGCTGATGTGGTAATAGCGTGGCATTTACGTGATTTCTTTGGTCGAGCTCGCTTGCAAGAGCTTTCCCTCGACTGGCAGGGAGGCAGGGGGCTGGGGGAGACCCTTGGCAGCTATCGACTGCTCTTGCCAGCGAAGAATCTCCGCGCCCTCTAGCGTAGCGAGCTCCGGGTTCGCCTGGGCAAACGCAAGTATCTTACTGCACACCAAAAACCCGAAGATCAAGATGACCACAATCGTCCCAAAAACGTACAAATCAACACCGCGCCTCCAAGCCACGACCGCGACGGCTACGAGGCATCCGAGAGCGATGTAAGCGACCTTACCGGCGACCCCGCCGAACCTCACGCCATTAGCGGCAGGGAGGTGGACGAGGTTGCCCAATGCCCAGGCGAGCGGGTTTGCACCGCGAGCGTTTGTACCGGGGGTGGCCTGTGCGCGGTTCATTGCGTGCTACACACGCACCACGGTCGCTACGGCGCGCAGGCGTGCTCGGCTCATTTTAAGCAAACCACGACCCGAGTGTCTACCAATGTAGCTCTTGATGCCGGCCCCGGTACGTCGGATTCCATTGCTATAATCACGCCATGGGCAAGGTTGGAACGAAGCGCAAGGCGCGGCAATTCACCGTTGTCATCGAGCAGGACGAAGATGGCTACTTCGTCGCCAGCGTGCCGTCGATCCCGAGTTGCTATACGCAGGCGCGGACTCTATCCGCCCTGGCGCCGCGCATACGCGAGGTGATCGCTCTCTGCCTGGCGGAACAGGACGCGCCCGCCATGAAGTTTGTCGCGCTAGAGCAGGTCGAGGTCAATGCTTGAGTCGCCTCCGGGCCGTTCGTCCCAGTGAAATGGTCGCGTTTCTGGAGAGCCTCGGTTTCCGCCAGGCCCGCCAGCGGGGAAGCCACAGGTTCTTTCGGCATCCCGATGGTCGAACCGCAACCGTTCCGGTGCACCGCGGTGAAGATCTTGGCCGCGGAATCGTAGCGAAGATATTGCACGATGCACGCGCGACACAATCCGATCTTGCCGGCTGGCTCGGCTAGCGTCCGGCGGTCTGCCGGGCGCGGGCGATGAGGGCGGTGGTGGAGTAGCCGGGGGCGAGGGGGATGCGCTCGACGCGGCCGCCGGCGGCGAGGACTTCGGGTTCGCCCACCACGGCGCCCGGACCCCAGTCCGCGCCCTTGACCAGCACGTCGGGCAGCAGGGCGGTGATCAGCGTCAGCGGTGTGGGGTCGTCGAAGAAGGTGACGAAGTCAACGAATTCAAGGGCATCGAGAACTTCGGCACGCTCCTGCCCAGGAATGATCGGGCGGCTGCGGCCCTTGGACGCACGCACCTCGGCGTCGGCGTTGATCGCTACCAGCAGCGCATCGCCGAAGGAGCGCGCCGTGGCGAGGGTGCGCAGGTGGCCCGGATGCAGGAGATCGTAGCAGCCGTTGGTGAACACCAGCTTCAGGCCGGCGCGGCGCAGTTCCTCGCGCCGGGGCAGAAAGGCGCGCCAGTCGGGGTAAATCATGCCGCGGCCGTATTTTCCTGGGCGGTGGCGAGCAGCACCGCGCCGGCCTGATTGCGGCCGAGAACGCTGATCTGGATACCAGCGATTTTACCGCGCAGCGCCCGCACCATCTCCTGTGCAATCGCCAGCCCTTCGGCCTTGGCGGCTTCGGCGGTGCGCGCGGCACGCATGCGCTCCAGCACCGCGGGCGGAATCTGCACGTGCAGCTCGTTCTGCATGAACTCGGCCTGGCGGGCGCTGGTCAGCGGCCAGATGCCGGCGAGCAAGGGACGGCGATGACTCTCGGTGTCATGCAGAAAGCGTTCCATGACTTCGAGGTCGAAGACCGGCTGGGTCACGATGTAGTCGGCGCCAGCTTCCACCTTGAAGCGATAGCGGCGCAGCTCTTCCTCGTAATTCAGCGCGCCGGGATTGGCGCCGACGCCAATCAAAAACGACGTCTGCCCGCCGACCGCATTACCGCCGAGATCGAGGCCGCGGTTCAGATTGCTCACCAGGTTCGCCAGCCCTATGGCATCCACATCGAACACCGCGGTCGCATCGGGATAATTGCCGAGCTTGGGCGGATCGCCGGTGATCAGAATCAGGTTGCGCAGGCCAAGGGCATAGCCGCCGAGCAGGTCCGACTGCATTGAAATGACGTTGCGGTCGCGGCAGCAGTAGTGCAGCACCGGCTCGATCTGCAGCCGCGAGCGCAGCATGAGCGCCAGCGCTTGATTGCTCATGCGGGCGTTGGCGCGCGGGCCATCGGGAATGTTGATGGCGTCGGCGCCATGCTGCTCGAAAAAGGCTGCACTCTCCAGTTCCTTGGTAGCGTCGCTGCCGCGCGGCGGCAGAATCTCGACCAGCGTGACGAATTTGCCCTCGGCCAGCCTGCGTCCCAGCGCCGAGCGTTCCGCCGCAGGAATGACCTTGCGCTCTTCGGCGTCCGGCTTGGCCACCGTATTCACCTGCACGCGGCGGCGGCCGGGGGTGGTCGACCGCACGTAATTTCGAATCCATTTAATGTGTTCGGGCGTGGTGCCACAGCAGCCGCCGACGATTTTGGCACCGGCAGTAATGAATTGCCGGGCGTAATCGGCCAGATACTCGGGTGACACCATGTAGAGGTTGCGGCCCTCGACGTTGCGCGGCTTGCCCGCGTTCGGCTGCGCAATCAGCGGGCGCGTGGTAGCGCGCGCCATGGCTTCGAGCGCTTCGAGCATGCCCACCGGGCCGCCGCTACAGTTAATGCCGATGATGTCGGCGCCCCAGTCGTGCATGCGCCGTGCGGCTTCCTGCGCCGGGGTGCCATCGAGCGCGCGACCCTCGTCGTCAATGGTGATCTGCGCGGCGATGGGCAGATTGCAGGCGTCGCGCGCTCCGAAAATCGCTTCGCGTAGTTCATTCACCTGGCCGAAGGTTTCCAGCATCAGCAGGTCAGCGCCGGATTCCGCCAGCGCCGCGGCCTGCTCGCGGAAGGCCGCGCGCGCTTCCTCAAAACTCAGCTTGCCGAGCGGCTCGAGATACACGCCCAGCGGTCCAATGGCCCCCGCCACCCAGGCATCGCCCGCGCACTCGCGCGCCAGGGCGACGCCGGCGCGATTGATGGCCGCGGCCTTCTCACGCAGGCCGTATTTTTCGAGCGCAATCGGACTGGCGCCGAAGGTGTTGGTTTCGATGATCTCCGCGCCTGCGTGCGCGTAGGCAAGATGGATCTCTTTCACCACCGCCGGCTGCGACAGGTTCAACTCGTCGTAGCTGCGGTTGATGAAGACGCCGCGCGCGTAGAGCATGGTGCCCATGGCGCCGTCGCTCACCAGGACGCGTTCACTGACCTGCTGCAGAAAATCGTCAGGCACGCTCGCTCTCCGGCCGCAGCAGCGGGAACAGAATCACGTCACGGATCGAAGGCGCGCCGGTGAGCAGCATCGTCAGCCGGTCAATGCCGATGCCTTCGCCTGCCGTCGGCGGCATGCCGTAGCGCAGGGCGCGGACGTAGTCCTCGTCCAGCACATGAGCCTCTTCATCGCCCCGTTCGCGCGCCGCCAATTGCTGCTCGAAGCGCCGACGCTGCTCTTCCGGATCGTTCAGCTCACTGTAGCCGTTGGCAATCTCCATACCGCCCGCATAAATCTCAAAACGCTCGACCCAGGCCGGCTCGTCCGGCTTGTTCTTGGCCAGCGGCGAGACTTCGATTGGAAAATCGTAAATGATCGTGGGCTGCACGAGATGCCGCTCGGCCACCTGCTCGAACAGCTCAACCGCCTGCGCGCCCTCCAGCTCCTCGCGGCGCGGCTTGGGCCCACGCTCGGCCGGCCAGAACTCCAGAACTGCATCCCGCAGGCTCAGGCGCCGGAAATTGCCGAAATCCACCTCGGCACCACGGAAGCTGACTCTCTCGCTGCCGGCCACTTGGCGCGCCACTTCCGCCAGCAACTCCGCGCTCCAGTCCATGAGCACGTTGTAGTCGCTGTAGGCCTCATAGAACTCCAGCATGGTGAACTCGGGGTTGTGCTGCGTCGAGATGCCCTCGTTGCGAAAGTTGCGGTTGATCTCAAACACCCGGTCCATGCCGCCAACCACCAGCCGCTTCAGATACAGCTCGGGGGCGATGCGCAGATACAGCGGAATGTCGAGCGCCTGATGGTGCGTCTTGAAGGGCCGCGCCGTAGCGCCGCCCGCGAGCGGTTGCATCATCGGGGTTTCGACTTCAATGTATCCGCGCTGATGGAATAGATCCCTCAAGCTAGCCACCAGCCTGGCGCGCTTCAAGAAGATCTCGCGTACCTCCGGGTTCACCAGCAGGTCGAGGTAGCGCTGGCGGTAGCGCGCCTCCACGTCGGTGAGGCCGTGCCATTTTTCCGGCAGCGGCAGCAGATCTTTGGCCAGCAACTTGACGCGGGTGACATGCACGGTCAGCTCGCCCGTGCGCGTGCGGAACAAATAGCCCTCAACACCGATCAAATCGCCGAGATCGAGGGACTTCCAGAGCGTGAACGAGGCTTCATCGACGGCATCCTGGCGGACATAGATCTGCAGTTGCGTGCCGTCCTGCTGCAGGTGGCCAAATCCCGCCTTACCGTGCGGCCGGAAGGTCATCAGGCGCCCGCAGATCTTGACCTCCGGGCGCTCGCCCTCGAGCGCCTCGCCGCTGGTTTCGCCATACGTTGCCAGCACTTGCGGCACGGTATGGCTGAAGGCAAAGCGGTGCGGATAGGCTTCCCCGCCCTGCGCCGCCAGCTCGGCCAGCTTGGCCTGCCGCTGTTCAAAAATCTCGGTATCGAGCGCCATAAATGAATCCCCAATTATAGCGTTTCGGTTGCGACCAAAGGTATGATGCTGCTCATGCGCACCCTTTATACCGCTGCCCTTGCCACCGCGTTCGCGGTCGCCGCCAGCGCGCAATTTGGACGCCCGGCGATGACGCCTGCCCAGGAACGGTACCTACATGCCATGGAAAAGGCCGATCTGGCGATTCAAGCCGAAAACCACACCCATTCGCAACTGATGCAGAACGAAGAGTACCTCACCACCGAGATCGGTCCGCGCCTCACCGGCGGCGCGAACATGCAGCACGCCAGTCAGTGGACGCTGGAGATGTTCCGCAAATACGGCTTAAAGGCGCATCTGGAAACCACCCACGTCGCGCACTCCTGGACACCGGGCGTCGCGACGGCGGTGCTCCTCAGCCCCTGGCACAAAGTCATCCCAATTGCCGCGGAAGGCTGGAGCAAATCAACAGATGGCCCGGTCACGGGCCCGGTCGTAATCTACAACCCCGGCGATCCGGTCGATCCCGCTGCCATCAAGGGCGCGATCGTGCTCGAAGGTCCGCCCAACAGCCGCAATGTCGCTCCGGACGCGCAGTTCCCCAATTCCTACGATTCCGTCATCATGCCGCCCACGGGCGTGCCCGACTACGCCGCCATGCAGCGCCGCATGGCCGAGTTCCGCGCCATGATGAGCGGCGGACCGAATCCGCTGGCGGGCGCGGCAGTCGTTATCCGCGATAGCGGCAAACCCTGGGGTCTGTTCTCCATCGGTGGCGCCGGCCGTTACGCGCCCTCGCAAGTGCCCACGGCCACGCTTGGCCACGCTGACTACAGCCTGCTCTACCGCATGATCCACAACTACCATAACCACCCGCGCATGACGGTGAACCTCGGCGGCACGTTCAGCGCCGGGCCCGAGCCGGCCTCCATCACCGTCGCGCAAATTCCCGGCACCGAGTGGCCTGACCAGCAGGTCATCGTGGGCGGCCATCTCGACTCCTGGTATCTCGGCCAGGGTGCGGTGGACAACGGCACCGGCGCCATGGCTACGCTCGAGGCCGCACGCATTTTGAGCGCGCTCGGCTGGAAACCGAAGCGCACGCTCACCTTCATCCTCTTCACCGGCGAAGAAGAAGGCGGCGTCGGGGTCGATACCTTCGTCAAAAACCACCTTGCGGAAATGCCCAAGACCGATGCGGTGCTGATTGACGACGTGGGCACCGGCTGCATCGAGTCCATCCCCATCGAAGGCTTTTACAACGCCATGCCCGAGCTTTCGCAAGTGTACCAACCGCTAAAGGAGGTCTTCGCCTTGCAGCCCATCAGCACCGAGTACTTCGGCGCTTCCGATCACGTCGCCTTCCAGCGCCAGGGCATCCCGGCATTCCTTGCCGTTCAGGCCGAAGCGCATTACCGCGAGGAACACCATTCGCAGATCGATACCTTCGAGATGGTTGACGCCAAGCAGGCTAACCAGGGCGCAGCCGTGCTGGCCGCGTTTTTGTGGAACGTTTCGCAACTCGATACGCCTTTCCCGCACCATAAACCCTCGCCCGGCCGGGGCTTTTAAGGAAGATCTATGCGCACGCTCACTACCGCTCTCGTTGTCGCCGTTTTTGCTGTTGCCGCATCCGCGCAAATGCCCGCGCGCGCCGCCAACGGTAAGCTACTCTTCGGCACTGCAGCCGCGCTGCGGCTGGCGAGCGTCTCCTCGCCCGTACTGTCACCCAATGGCGAGAAAGTGGCCTACGAGGTCCGCACCACGCTCGAGCCGAAGGACAAGCCCTGGAAGCCGGTCTCGCAGATCTGGGTGACACCGGCCGACGGCCCGGCGAGCGCCACGCGCCAGTACACACGCGGCGATCAAAGCGCCTCCCAAGTTCGCTGGTCGCCCGACGGAACCAAACTGGCCTTTATCCGGAACTCGGGCACAGGCGAACAGGCCAAACCTCAGGTCTGGTTCATGTACCTCAACGGTGGCGCGGCCTGGGCGGTCACCGATTTGCCCGGAGGCGTGCATGGCTTCGAGTTCTCGCCGGATGGCAAATCACTGCTGCTTGTGGCCGGGCCGAAGCCGGACCCGGCGCATGTGCTCGACCTGAAGGAGCACAACGATGCCGCCGTGGTCGACCACGATTTTCCGCTCTCCCAGCTCTGGCTGTGGCATATCGCCAGCGGCAAAGCCCGGCAGCTTACCGATGGCAACTACACGGTGAGTGACCCGCACTGGTCGCCCAATGGCCGCCAAATTGTCTTCACTACTCATCCCACGCCCTCGCTGAACGATGGCAGCAATCCCACCGCGCGCGTGCTCAACGTCGCCACCGGCAAAGTGCACCGCCTGGTGACTAAGGATGAAATCACCCAGAACGCCCGCTTCTCGCCCGACGGCAACACGATCGCATTCCTGGCCGCCCCGCGCGACCACGAAGTCGAAGCGCAGGTACATCCGGGCCTGTATCTGGTGCCGGCCACGGGCGGCGCACCACGTCAGATTGCCGCCGATTTCGCGCTCGGCATGGACACGCCGATCTGGGCGCCGGGGGGCAAGACTATCTACTTCAATACCGGCGATCGCGAAGACATGGCGGTCTTCTCCGTGGACCTTGCCAGCGGCCAGGTGCAGCGCCTCAGTCACCAGGCGGCTGTGGTTCGCGTCAGCGGCATCAGCAAAAACGGCCACTTCGCCATCGGCATCTGGACCGACCCGATGCATCCGGGCGAGGTTTTCCGCTCCAGCCTCGACTTCGCGACGCTGCAGAACCTCACCGATCAGAATCCCTGGCTCGCGCAGTACGCCCTCAGCCACACCACCGTCGTAAAGTGGACCAGCTCAGTGGGCGGCCTTGAGATTGACGGCATCGTGACCGAACCGGCCGGCTTCCGTGCCGGGCACAAGTACCCGTTCCTGCTAAACCCGCACGGCGGCCCCACCGGCGCCTCGATGCTGGCCTTCAGCGCGCAGGATCAGGTTTTCGCCGCCAACGGCTACCTGCTGCTGCAGCCGAACTTCCGCGGCTCCAGCGGGCGCGGCCTCAAGTTCGCCACGCTGAACTTCCACGACTGGGGCGGCGGCGACTACCACGACGACATGAGCGGCGTCGACGCACTGCTCGCCAAAGGCGGGGTGGATCCGAACCGCATGGGCGAGTTCGGCTGGTCCTACGGCGGCTACATGAGCTACTGGATCGACACCCAGACGCACCGCTTCAAGGCGATCTCGCCGGGCGCGGGCCTGCCTGATCTGTATCCGTTTTATTCCGAGACTGACATCCCCAACTACCTGAAAATGTTTTTCGGCAACAAAGATCCGTGGGACGATCGCGCCGAGTATTGGGACCACTCCGCCATGAAGTACGTTGAAAACGTCACCACCCCGACTATGATCATGGTCGGCCTGCAGGATCATCGCGTACCCATTGCGCAGCAGCAGGAGTTTTACCGTGCCCTCAGCGACCGGCACGTACCGGTCGAGTTCATCACCTATCCGCGCGAGCATCACGGCTTCGTCGAGCCGCGCCACATTCAGGACCGCTGGCGCCGTTATCTGGTCTTTTTCGGCAAGTACCTCGACAACCCGCCGGTCACCGAACCGGGCGCGGTGATTGCTGCCATGCAAAAGGATCTCCCCGGCCCCGCCGCCCACGCCGTCACCACCGCCGCGATACACTAGCTCCCCGAAGCCGCGAGCGGCGCGGCGAGGGCAGAATCAGTAAGTTCGGCTGAGGGGCAACTCCGGCCTGCGCAGGAGCTTGACGCAGGTCTCAATCCGTTATATATGCTAAGGATATGTTTGCCAGGAGGTGCACGCGTGTCCACGTCCCCAGTTGATCTTTCAGCCGGAAAGGCGGCGGCTCCCGCCGATCTACACAAAGTTCATGATTTCTGCCTCAAGGTGGTGGGAGATCTGGCGGCGGCGATGTCCGGGCCGCTGCTCTATCTCGGCGACCGCGAGGGCCTTTTCAAAACGATCGCCAGCCAGGGGCCGATGACGGTAGCCGAGCTGGCCAAGGCCACCGGCCTGCAGGAGCGCTACCTGCGGGAGTGGAGTGCGGCGATGGTCGCCGCCGACTATCTGTCGTACGATCCGGCGAGCGGCAAGCTCTGGCTGCTGCCAGAACGGGCCATGGTGCTGGCCAACGAAACCAGTCCGGCATTCGTCGGCGGCATGTCGCAGATGATTCCCGACCATTACCGGCTTCTTCCCAAGCTGCGCGAGTGCATGCACCAGGGTGGAGGCGTTCCGTACAGCGACTTCAGCCAGGACACGTTCGAGGGTACGGAGCGGCTGTTTGGTCCCGGCTACGCCAACTTCATGACCCAGGCCTGGATTCCCGCCATGCCCGAGGTACACCGCAAACTGCAGATTGGCGCCAGAGTGGCGGACGTGGGCTGCGGCCGCGGGCGGGCGTTGCTGGAACTGGCCCGCGCATTTCCGCGCAGCAGCTTTGTGGGCTTCGACAGCTACCCACCGGCCGTGCAGTATGCCAACCAGCAAGCTCAGGCGGCGGGTCTCGGCGAACGCCTCCGGTTCGAGCTGCGCGCCTCGGATGCGCTTCCGCAGACGCACGAGTTCGACCTGATCATGACCTGCGACAGCTTGCACGATATGCATTCGCCGGAAGGCACGGCACGCGCCGTCGCCGGCGCCCTCAAAGCCGACGGAACCTGGTTCATCATCGAGCCGAATATGGCCGACCGGGTGGAGGACAACATCAATTCCATCGGTAAGTTGTTTTACTCGGTGAGCATGTTACAGTGCATGACCTGCTCGCTGGCATCCGGCGGCGCCGGATATGGCGCTGGTATGGGCGCCGGGAACATCGCGAAGGTGACGGCCGCGGCGGGGCTGAAGAACTTTTCCAAGCTGCCGGTCGAGCATCCATTCAACCAGTTTTTCGCCGTCGCCTTCCAGCCACCGGGTGCAGGCCCGGCGGCGCCAGGCGGAGGTTAGAGCGGTTTTAGCGTAGGTGTGGCTCGCTCCGGCGAGGTGCGTGCGGCTTCTCCTGGTGTCGAAGCCGCAGTCGGATCGGTCCGCCTGGCTACAGCGATGCTAAAACCGCTCTAGGCGTTGACGGCGTTGCTTATGGTGCCTTGAACGAGGTAGTCGCGGATTTGCTCGGCGATGGCGACGCCCACGCGTTCCTGCGCTTCTTCGCTAGAGGCGCCGATGTGCGGCAGGGCAATCACGTGCTCATGATGCGGCAGCGGCGCGTCGGGCGGAGGCGGCTCTTTGCGGTAAACGTCAATCGCCGCGCCGGCCACTTTGCCGGATTGCAGGGCGCGCAGCAGCGCGTCTTCATCAATGACCTCGCCGCGGGCGCAATTGATGATCCGCACGCCCGGCTTCATCCTGGCGAAAGCGGCATCGTTGAGCAGGTTGCGGGAGCTTTCGGTGAGCGAGAGATGCAGGCTCAGGTAGTCCGATTGCGACAGCAACTGGTCCCAGTCCACCAAACTGATGCCCGCCTGCCGCGCCGCCTCCATGGGCTGCGCTGGATCATAGGCGAGCACGCGCATCCCGAACGCCGCCGCGCGCTTGGCGACTTCTAGGGCAATGCGGCCGCAGCCGATCAGGCCGAGCGTTTTATCCATCAGTTCCGTGCCCTGCAACGATTTCTTTTCCCACTGACCGGCGTGCATGGTGGCGTCCGCGCGTGGAATGTGCCGCGCCAGCGCCAGCATCAACCCCAGCGCCAGTTCCGCCACCGCGACCGAGCTGCCGCCCGGCGTGTTCATCACCACGATCTTTCGCGCCGTAGCCGCGGGTACGTTGACGTTATCGACGCCCACGCCCGCGCGGCCGATGACGCGCAGCTTGGGCGCGGCGGCGATAATTTCCGGCGTCACCTTCACCGCCGAGCGCACCACCAGCGCCTCCGCGTCGGCCAGCTCGCGCGCCAGCTCGCCGCTCGCCACCGAGGCCGGCGTCAACTGCGCCACTTGAAAACCCGCGTCTTCGAACACCTTCAGCCCACGGGCAGAGATCTTCTCCGGAACGACGACTTTCATATGAAGTTACGCCTTTGCGCCTGCCGCTTTATGCTGGGCCAGGTAGTAGGTTTGCGCCGCGCGCACACCGGCGCCCAGCTTAGCATGATCGAACTGGCCGAGCTGCGCCAGGATGATCTCCAACTGCGCCACCACCGAGAGCAACTCAGGGAAATCGTAATAGCCGAGATGGGCGACGCGGATCATCTTGCCCTTCATCTCGCCCTGGCCGTTCGCCACCACAGTGCCAAACTGCTCGCGCAGCGCCTTGATCACCAGCCCGGAATCGAATCCCTCTGGCATGGCGATTGCAGTCAGTGCGCCCGAGGGCGCGCCATTGCCAAAGCGCTTCAGCCCCAGCGCCTCCAAGGCTGCGCGCGTAGCCGCGCCCAGCGCCTCGGCATTCGCCACCAGCGCCGCGCAGCCGCCGATGCTCTCGATGTATTCCAGCGCGGCGTTCAATGCGGCCACGAGCCCGATGGCCGGCGTAAAGCAGGTTTCGCCGTTCACCTGGGATTTGCGCTCGTTGCGCAGATCGAAATAGAAGCGTGGCGTCTTCGAGGACTCCATCGCCTTCCACGCCCGCTCGCTGACGCTCAGATAGGCCAGGCCGGGCGCCATCATCACGGCTTTTTGCGAGCCGCCGATCACGATGTCCAAATCCCAGGCGTCGATGTCGAGCGGCTGCGTGCCCACGCCGGTGATGCCGTCAATGAGCAGCAGCACGTTGGGATTCTCCTTGCGTGCGGCCCGGGCGATCGCGGCAATGTCGTGCTTACAGCCGGTGGACGACTCACTCGCCTGCACCATGAGCACCTGCGCGGCGTTCGCACCGCTGAGCCGGCCCTTGACGTGCTCGGCGCCGAAGCTCTCGCCATAGGGCAACTGCACCAGGTCGATGTTGCAGCCGTAGACTTTGGCAATTTTCTGCCAGCGCTCGCCAAACTTTCCCGCCGACATCACCAGCACGCGCTCGCCCGGAGACACCAGATTCGTCACCGCCGATTCCATCGCGCCGCTGCCGGATGCGGTCAGCAGAATGACGTCGTTTTTTGTGCCCAAAAACTTCTGCAAGCGCTCGCGCGTGGTCTTGAACAAGGCGCGGAACTCGTTAGTGCGATGGTGCAGAGCCATGGCCGCCATCGCCGCCTGGGCCTGCGGCAGCAGCGCGGTGGGGCCGGGAGTAAACAAGCGTTCTTTTTTCAGGAGCATAAGCGACTCAGCTTACAGCTTACAGCTTACAGTTTACAGCCTGCATCGCATGCCCCAGAGGAGGTGCTGGAGGCGTGCGCGGGAGCGAAACCGCCGCCTATTGTTGCAGCAGCTTGGCAATTTGCGACGGCGGGGCGGGGGCAACAGCCGCGGCGCGCAGGTTGGCGGTCACGTGCGCCGGATTCGACATGCCCACCAGCGCCGTCGTCACCCCGGCGGTCGAGCGCACAAACTGCAAGGCCAGCTCCGCATCGCTCGCGGCCGGCGGTAAAAACCCTTGCAAATGCTGCTTGACCTCGTCGGGCAGCGGCAGCAGGCGGCCATTCATCAGGCTGGCCGAAGCCATCGTGTGCAGCCCGAGGCGGAAGGCGGCATTGAGGGCCGAAACATACGGCGGTTTGTCGACCACCTGGTTGAGCAGCGAATAGGCCTCGGGCATCGCCAGATTGAAGGGCAGTTGCACAAAGCGGAAGTGGTGCTCCTCGCCCGCCAGTTCCCTGGCGATCCCGACCATGCGGTTCAGATCCAGATAGTTCGCCTCGTCCGGAGGCACCCGCAGCCCGCTCCAGGTGGCCACGCCGTACGCCCGGATCCGCCCCTGCGCCGCCTGCTTCTCGCACAATTCAAACGCCGCCCGCACCCTCCGGTAAAACTCTTCCCGGCTGAGCTCGGCTTGCTGGGTTTCCGGGTTGTGCAAGTAAAACACATCCAGCGCCTCGACGCCCAGGTTTTCGAGGCTGGTTTGCAACTGATGCGCCAAAAATACCGGAGCCATGCAATGGCATCCGCCCACCAGCTCGCCGGGCCGGATCAAGCCCGGCGGCAGCGCCGCATTCTCGGCCAGGTAGCCAGCCTTGGAGCACAGGAAGACCTCGCCCCGCGCAATGCCGGTGGCACGCAGCGCCCGGCCGATCGCCCGCTCGCTGCGCTGATTGCGGTAGTTGATGGCGGTGTCCATGACGTTGATGCCGCCCGCCAGAGCGGCTTCCACGGCGGCGGCATAGCCGGCGTCGGTGGCATCGTTGGGCGCGCCCAGGTAGGTGCCAAGACCGAGCGAGGAAACCTGGACGGGTTCGCTTTGTCCCGGCAGCCGAAGTTTGCGAAAATGGTAGGTACGGCTCAACTGCGGGAACCGCGCGGCGTAGGCCGCCGTGCTGGCTGCCGTTGCCTGGGCTGGTTCTGGTGTAGGAGCCACTCTCCATGCTAACGTACAAATTCCGCCAGGAGGCTGATTGAGCGACACGCCCGCACCCGCGACTTCACCCATCCGCAAAACCGCGCTCAACGCCATGCACCGCCAGATGGGCGGCAAAATGACCGAGTTCGGCGGCTGGGACATGCCCGTCGAATACAGCGGCATCATCCCTGAACATCGTGCCGTGCGCGAGCGCGCCGGCCTGTTCGATGTGAGCCATATGGGCGAGCTGGCGGTGCGCGGGCACGAAGCGCTGGCCTTGGTGCAGCACGTCACCTCGAATGATGCCTCGCGGCTGAGCCTGGATCAGGCCCAGTACAGCGGCCTGATGACGGCCCAAGGCACGTTTGTGGACGATCTGCTGGTCCACAAGTTCACCGATGAGCATTATTGGCTGGTCGTCAATGCCGGCAACTGCACGAAGGACTTCAGCTACATCCTCGCCCAAAACCATTTTCAGGCGCAGGTCGACAATGTCAGTGACGGCTACACGCAACTCGCCATTCAGGGGCCGCGCGCGCTGGCCATCCTGCAGCCGCTGACCTCGATTGCCCTGGCGCCGATCAAATATTATTGGTTCACCATCGGCAAGGTCCTGGGTGTGGAGTGCATCATCTCCCGCACCGGCTACACCGGCGAAGATGGCTTCGAGCTGTACTTCGATCCGGAACACTCTGAAAAGGTCTGGACCGGCCTGCTCGAAGCCGGCAAGAGCTCGGGCATCCTGCCTTGCGGCCTGGGCGCCCGCAATACGCTGCGCATGGAAGCCGGCATGGCGCTCTATGGCCACGAAATTGACGACACCACCACGCCGCTCGAAGCCGGCCTGGGCTGGATTACCAAGTTGAACAAGCCCGAATTCCTGGGGCAGGCCGTCATCGAGAAGCAACAGCAGGAAGGCATCCGCCGCAAGCTCGTCGGCTTCGAGATGACCGAACCCGGCATCGGCCGCGAAGGCTATCCGGTGCTGATCGGCGGCAAACCCGTCGGCCACGTCACCAGCGGCGGCCCCATTCCCGGCCAGAACCGCAACGTCGGCATGGCCTACGTGCCGGTCGAGCTGGCCTCGCCCGGCGCGGGCATTGAAATTCAAATCCGGGCACGCACCGTCAAGGCCAAACAGGTGCCGCTGCCCTTTTATAAGCGCGCGCGTTAGGTAAAGGAACGATCATGGCTTACCCGAGCAATTATCGCTATACCAAAGAACATGAATGGGTTGCACCCAACGGCAAGACCGCCAAGGTAGGTATCTCCGACTTCGCCCAAAACCAACTGGGCGATATCGTTTTCGTCGAGCTACCCGCCGTCGGCGCTGAGCTGAAAGCCGGCGACGCGCTGGGCACGGTCGAATCCGTCAAGGCGGTCTCGGAGGTCTACGCCCCGATCGCCGGCAAGGTGAAGGCCATCAACGATGAGCTGGCGAAGAAGCCCGAACTCCTCAACCAGGACCCCCAGGGCGCGGCCTGGATGGTCGAGATGGAGCTGAGCGATCCCGCCGACGTCAACAAGCTGATGGACGCGCCCGCGTATGAAAAGTTCGTAGCCGAGGCGGCGCACTAAACCCATGCGGTACTTGCCAACTTCTGATGCCATCCGGCAGGAAATGCTGGATGAGATAGGCTTGTCGTCGGCCGACGAGCTGTTTGCCTCGATTCCCCATGATTGCCGCCTCGAGCGCCCGCTGCACATCCCTACCGGCCGCGCCGAGGCCGACATCATCGCCTGGTTCCAGCAGGCCGCACGCGACAACGCCCCCGGCTTTACGTCGTTCCTGGGCGCCGGCGCCTACCAGCACTTCCGTCCCACTCACCTCGACAATCTCATCGGCCGCGGCGAATGGTTCACCGCCTACACCCCCTATCAGCCGGAAATCAGCCAGGGCACGCTGCAGTCGATCTTCGAATTCCAGACCATGATCTGCCAGCTCACCGGCCAGGAAGTCGCCAACGCCGGCATGTACGACGGCTCGACCGCGCTCAATGAAGCCTGCCTGATGGCCGCACGCATCACCGGCCGCGAGGGCCTGGTGGTCGCCCGCAGCGTGCATCCGCAGTACCGGCAGGTGCTGGCCACGCTGACGCGGAACCGCCATTTCCCCATCGCCGAAATCGGCTACAGCAAAGACGGCCGCATCGACCTGACCGCGCTGCGTGCCGCGGTCACCGACGCCACCGCCGCCGTCGCCATCCAGAGTCCGAACTTCTTTGGCACCATCGAAGACTGGAACGCCGCCGCGGAAATCGCTCACGCCCACGGGGCACTGCTGGTCGCCGTCATCGCCGACCCGGTTTCGCTCGGCGTGCTGCCGCCGCCAGCCGCCGCCGACATCGTCGCCATGGAGCTGCAAGGCTTTGGCATTCCGGTCGGCTTTGGAGGCCCGTACGCCGGCATTCTCGCCTGCCGCGAAAAATTCGTCCGCCAAATCCCCGGCCGGCTGGTCGGGGAGGCGCACGACAGTGAAGGCCGACGCGGCTTCGTGCTGACGCTGTCCACCCGCGAGCAGCACATCCGCCGCGAAAAGGCGACCTCCAACATCTGCACCAACCAGGCGCTGTGCGCCCTCATGGCCAGCATCTTCATGGCCACCTACGGCAAACAAGGCCTGCGCGAGCTGGCCGAGCAGAACCACGCCAAAGCAGCCTACCTGGCGCAGGCGTGCGCTCAGGCAGGACTCGATGTTCTCTTCCCGGCTCCGCGCTTCCACGAATTCGTCGTGAAGCTACCGCGCCCGCTCGCCCAACTCGAGCCCGAGCTGTACCGCAATCAACTCATTCCCGGCCTCCCGCTCACGCGCGACTACCCCGAGCTGGGCGAAGCCCTTTTAGTCTGCGCCACCGAGATCATTCCTCGCGAGCGTCTTGACCGCCTCGTCTCTGTTTTAAGCCATGTCTGAAACTGCTTCCATCACTGCGCCCGAAACCAGCATCGCCGCCGGAACGCGAGCCTCCCGGCACATTGTCCAGAACGAAGACTTACTCTTCGAAGTCTCCGCACCCGGCAAGCGCGGCTACCAGCTCCCCTCGCTCGACGTGCCCGCTGCTCCGCTTGCCCAAACGCGCACCGAGATCCAGGATTTCCCTGAACTTAGCGAGCTGGAAGTCATCCGTCACTTCACCCGCTTGAGCACCTGGAACTACGGCGTCGATACCGGCATGTATCCGCTCGGCTCCTGCACCATGAAGTACAACGCCCGCGTCAACGAGCACGTTACCCGCATCGAGGGCTTGGGGGACGGCCATCCCTTGCAGCCCGAGTCGCTCTCGCGCGGAGCGCTGCGCATCATGCAGTTGCTCTCCGATTACCTGCTGGAAATCACTGGCATGGAGGCGCTCACCCTACAGCCGGCCGCCGGCGCGCAGGGCGAACTCACCGGCATTCTGCTCGTGCGCGAAGCCCTCGCCGCACGCGGCGACGCCCGCCGCAAAGTCCTTATCCCCGACTCGGCTCACGGCACCAACCCCGCTACCGCTGCCATTGCCGGCTATCAGGTCGCCAACCTCAAATCCAACGCCGCCGGCACGGTCGATATGGCCAGCCTCGATCAGCTCATGACCAGCGACGTGGCGGCGCTGATGCTGACCAACCCCAACACCCTCGGCATCTTCGAGCCCGACATCAAGCGCATCGCCGCGCTGGTGCACGAGCGCGGCGGCATGCTCTACATGGATGGCGCCAATATGAACGCCCTCGTCGGCCGCGCACGGCCCGGCGATTTCGGCGTCGACGTCATGCATCTCAACCTGCACAAGACCTTTTCGACGCCCCACGGCGGCGGTGGTCCCGGCGCCGGCCCGGTCGCGGTGCGCAAGGAACTCGAACCCTATTTGCCGATTCCAGTCCTGACGCGCAAGTCCGATGGCGCGCCTGCGCTCGACTACGACCGGCCACGCTCGATCGGCCGCGTGCGCGCCTTTTACGGAAACTTCGGCATGTTCACCCGCGCCCTCGCCTACATCATGGCGAACGGTTGCGACGGCCTCAAGCAGACCACCGATGATGCCGTGCTCAACGCCAACTATCTCCGCAAAAAGCTCGAAGCCGACTACGCGCTTCCCTACCCCACGCCCTCCATGCACGAGGTCATCTTCAGCGACGCCAACCAGGCGCCGCAGGGCGTGCATACCGGCGACATCGCCAAGCGCCTGATTGACTACGGCTTCCATCCCTATACAGTTTCGTTCCCGCTGGTGGTGCGCGGCGCGCTCATGATCGAACCCACCGAGAGCATCAACAAGCGCGAAATGGACGAATTCCTGGCCGCCATGCACGCCATTGCCGAAGAAGCCCGCACCCAGCCCGAACTGGTAACCGGCGCGCCGCACTCCACCAAAATCAGCCGCCTGGACGAAGTCGCTGCTGCCCGCAATCCCGTGCTGCGCTGGAAGCCGAAAGCGTAGCGCTAGACGATGCGGCTGTTCCTCGCAATTCCTGCCAACCGCGAGGAATTGCGCACCGCCCTTTCGACCTGGAAGCAAGCAACGCCGGCTATTCGCTGGGAGGCGCCCGAGGCGCTGCACCTCACCTTGCGCTTCATCGGCGCCTGGCCGGACGCCCGGGTTCGCGAGCTAGAGGCCGCGCTCGCCGATCTTCGCTGGCCGCCCTTCCCGCTCCAGCTCACGCACCTCGGCGGCTTCCCCGATCTCCGCCGCCCACGCGTCCTCTGGGCCGGCATCGCGCCCTCGCCGCCGCTGACGGCGCTCGCCGGCGAGATCAGCACGCGCCTCGCGGCTCTCGGCCTCGCGCCCGATCCGCGCCCCTTCACCCCGCACATCAGCCTCGCCCGCCTGCGCCCCGGCCAGCGCCCCGACCAACTCACTCCCTTCGCACCCGCCACCTGGACTGCCTCCGGATTCAACCTCTACGAGACCGTCCCCAACACCCCTCCCGCCACCCGCTATCAGATACGCACCCGCTTCGCATCGGCATTATAATAAGCATACGTATGACGGCTCTCAAATTGACTACAGTCGGGACCTCGACTGGCGCGGTCATTCCAAAGGAAATGCTCTCCCGCCTCAAGGTGAGCAAGGGCGACACCTTGTACGCCATTGAGACGCCCGAGGGTTATCTCCTCACGCCCTACGACCCGGCCATCGAAGCCCAGTTGCAAGCCGGCCAGCAGTTCATGAGGGAGTATCGCGAAACCTTCAAAGCCCTCGCCAAATGAGGCGCGAACCAAACTGGCTAAGTGCGAAGACTCTGCTGCTCCTGCACGAAGAGAGCATCGCTACCTTCGGCGGTGCACGCGGCGTTCGCGATCACGGCCTGCTCGAATCCGCTCTTGCCCGCCCCCAAAACATGCAGGCCTATCGACCCACCTGCTCTCTCGCCGACTTGGCCTCCTGCTACGCCTATGGCCTGGCCAGGAACCATCCTTTCGTCGACGGCAACAAGCGCGCTGCATTTCTTGCTATTGGCGTATTCCTCGCGATCAACGACCGCCAGTTGAACGCCGACCAACTCGACGCCATCCGCGTCATCGAGTCCTTAGCGAGCGGTGATCTCGAGGAGCCTGCGCTTTCAGCCTGGATCACGCGTAATACAGAACGACGCAACAAACGGTGAGAGATTCTGCGCGTGCCGCCCCATTCCAAACAACACACGATTCCGAAGTGCTACCTGAAGGCTTGGTGCGATCCGAAAACTCCCGCCGGTCACTCGCCATACGTTTGGCACATTTCGAAGGACGGACCAGCAATAAAAAATCGCTCACCGGAAAAATCCTTCACCGCAACCGATCGCTACACGATTACTCTTCCGAACGGTCAGCGGGAGCTGGTCCTTGAGGAGACGCTTTCAAGGCTGGAAGGCGATTTTGTCGGTGTCCTTTCAAGGGTGCGCCGTTACGAGAAGCTGACGGATCACGACCGCGCGCGGTTGTGCACCTTTGCAGCGGCGATGTGCGCACGCACCTATGCAGCGGGAGAGCACTGGCGCGACAATCTTACACGCCTCCGGGATCAAACTGCCGCCCTCGCAAAAGCCCGCGGAGCCGGCACGGTAGCAACTTCAGAATTGGATGAGCTAATCCAAGCCGCGCCGCAGGTGCATCTCGCCACGACTCTGAAAATGCTGCCGGAGCTCCTTTTCCAATGGCGATGACGGTTGTAACCACACGCGACGAGCTCGGCTTCATTACGTCAGACCAACCCTGCGTCTGGTGGAACCCGGAAGCGTATAAGCGACCGCCCTTTTTCCGAAGCCCTGGACTTGCGCAAAAGGCAATCGAAGTGATCCTGCCCTTGGGCTCGCATCGCGCCATACTCATCTCACACCATCACGAGCGCCCGTTATACGCGCACCTCAACCGGGAGGGCACCGACGAGATCAACCGGATTGTTCGCTTCCACTGCCACGAGGAGTTTGTCTCCTGGAAGGGTGAGACGAGGCCGATCTGGTTCGACCCTGGCGTCGCGCCTGATGATGCCTGGGAGAACACCCCGGAGGCCAAGACCGCCGCGGCCAAGCCCGAAGCGCCCGCGCGCCTCTAACCCAGCGGCATGCACTCGGCGTTCGCCACAATCCAGGCCATTGCGACGTGATGCTCCTGCACCCGCGGCGTCAGTTCGCACCGGAACGCGGCTTGGAAGCCGATTCGGCGCCGGGGGGTTCGCGAAATGGCTGCACGGGAATGCGCTGGTACACCACGTCGAGGACTTCCAGTTTTTCGGTGGTTCCCGGCGCGCGCAGCACCACCACGTCGCCCGGCCCCGCCTTCATGAGCGCCCGCGCCAGCGGCGACTGCCAACTGATGAAGTTGCGTTCGAGATCCACCTCATCCACCCCGACAATGCTGACCGTCTGCTCGGCTCCGGCGGCGTTTGCGAAGCGCACGGTCGCGCCAAAAAACACCTGCGTAGCCGCCCGTCCGCTCCGCGGCGCTTCCGGATCGACCACTTCGGCGGCTTCTATACGTTGGGTGAGGAACCGAATCCGGCGGTCAATCTCGCGCAACCGCCGCTTGCCGTAATGATAGTCGGCGTTTTCGCTGCGGTCGCCATTACCCGCCGCCCAAGCCACGACTTCCGTCACCGCCGGCCGTTCGCGCCGGTGCAGGAAACGGAGCTCGTCGTGGAGCCGCTGCAGACCCGCCGGCGTGATGTAGTTTTTGACGCCGGCTAGGGCCGCGCTACGCGCTTCGTCCGCCGCCTGCGCCAGCTCCTCATCGTCCTCGTCGCCAGCAGATTCTTTGGTGAACGCCTTGCTCATCTCTTCTACGAGCTTAATCCAGCGGAGAGCAGTCGGTATTGGCCCCAATCCAGGCGAGGTATTCGGGGTTGGCGTCCACCACTGGCACGGCAATAATCTCGGGCAACTGGTAGGAGTGTAGTTTCCGGATCACCGCAGCCACCGCGCCAAAGCCGTCGCGATGCGTCTTGATGATGAGCGGCACCTCGGTTACGGTCTCGACCTTGCCTTCCCAGCGATAGCGCGAGACGACCGGGGCGCCAATACTGACGCACGCGGCCAGCCGCCGATCAATCATCGCCGCGGCGATGCGCTCGGCCTCCTCAGTTGAAGCACAGGTGGTAGAAATCACGATAGCGTCGGTCATTAGGTACTCCGCGAATACTCCCTATTGTCGCCGGGAAAGGCTGTGCCTAGAGTGAATTAAGGGTCGTCATGCAACTTTTAGACAAGATCCGCCCGCCCCAGCGTCCGGCAATGCGCCGCAATAGGTTGGGCCACATTATCCGCTTGGCTCTGGTGGCGTTACCGCTGCTCTGGTTTGCGCAGCGCGCCATTTTCGGCATGAATGGCCTGCGCGCTCTATGGCACACGCAGCAGCAGTATAAGCAGACGATGACGCAGGTGCACCAGCTTGAAGAGCAGAACCGCACGCTCAATCAGGCGGTGCGCCAGTTGCAAACCAACCCGGAAAGCATTGAAACCATCGCCCGCGAGCAGCTTCACCTCACCAAGCCCGGCGAGATCATCTACACCTATCCGGTCAAGCCCAATGCTGGAACTTCGGCCGCCTCGCTGCGCCGCTGACTAGCTGAGCCGCTGATCTGCGGCTAGCGCACGACGCCTTCCAGTGGCGACGAAGCCGTGGCGTAGAGCTTCGGCTTCATCCGCCCCGCGAGGTAACCGCGCCGGCCGGCTTCCACCGCGAGCTTCATCGCTACCGCCATCTGCTCGGGATCGTCCGCGGCGGCAATGGCGGTGTTCATGAGAATGCCGTCCGCGCCCAGCTCCATCGCCCGGGCGGCATCGGAGGGGCAGCCCACGCCGGCATCCACGATCATCGGCACCGTGGTAATGCGCTCCCGCAAAATACGCAACGTTGCCGTGTTCTGCAGGCCCAGGCCCGAGCCAATCGGCGCGGCCAGCGGCATCACTGCCGCGGCGCCGGCGTCGATCAGGCGCTCGGCGGCGACCACATCATCGTTGGTGTAGGGCAGAATGAGAAAACCCTCTTTGGCGAGCACGCGCGTGGCTTCAATCAGCGCCTGCGTGTCGGGAAACAACGTCTGCCGGTCGCCAATCACTTCCAGCTTGATCCAGGGATTGTCCAGCGCTTCGCGCGCCAGGCGCGCCGTCCGGATGGCCTCGTCGGCCGTGTAGCAGCCGGCGGTGTTGGGCAGAATCGAAACCTTGCTGAGATCGAGATAGTCCAGCAGATTTTCTTTGCTGCGGTCGGTGATGTTGATGCGCCGCACGGCGACCGTAACCATGGCGGCGCCGCTCAGCAGGACGCAGTGCGCGGTTTGTTCCAGGCTGCGGTACTTTCCTGTCCCTACCAGTAAGCGTGAAGCAAAGGAGTGGCCGGCAATTTGCAGTACATCGAGCGGCGGCGTTTCCATGCCTTCTATTTTAAAGCGGTCTTAGCGTAGGTGTGGCTCGCTTCGGGGAAGCGCGTACGGCGACGCTAAAACCGCTTCAGCGTTTTGACTTAGGCGCAGGCTTCGGTGCCGACTTCGAATTTTGCAGCATGGCGACGAGCGCATTCAGTTGCGGCTGCGTCAGGTTTTTGAAATCGGGCATGACGCTGCCGGGCGAGTACTTGGCCGGATCGCGGAAGTGCCCGATCAACCACGCATCGGTCCGCCCGCGCGTGCCTTCAGTCGACAGATCGGGACCAATGGTGCCGCCCTCGCCCTCGTACTTGTGGCACATAATGCAGTCTTCCTGATGCAGCAGCCGCTTGCCGTAGGCGATTTGCTCGGCCAGAGCCACTTCGCCCTTTGCGGTCGCTTTACTGCCGGCGGCAGGGGGCGGCGGAGGCGCGACCAGCGCTGCCAGTTTGGCGTCTTCCGCAGGCGTCATCTTGGGTAGCGCGTGGACGTAGCGGGTCAGCTTCCAGATGTCGTCGCTGGAGATCATGCTGTGCCAGCCAGGCATGCCCGTGAGACGGATGCCGTTGTTGATGATCCAGTAGAGTTCGGCGTCTTTCCAAGCTTGCACATGTGGCGAGGTCAGATCCATGGCCGGCGGGTACATCGCCAGACCCAGCGGATTCTGCGACTTGCCGTCGCTGCCATGGCAGAGCGCGCAATGCGTAAGGAAACTCTGCCGTCCCTGAGCCAGCGTCAGCTCGGTAGCGGGCGTAGGATTCTTCTTGTTTTGCGCCTCCAGTGGAATCACCACGTCCTTGGCAGCGTTGGCCAGCTTGGTCTCCAGTGCCGACGGCTTGCTGCGCGCACTGCAGCCGAGCGCCAGCAGCAGCGGGGCAATGAGAATCGTCAATACCAGGTTCTTTTTCATGGCAGTAGTGTTATCGTGGCGGGAACCCGCAGGAGGGCCACCAGTCTTATGAGACGTACCAGTCTTGTAATGTATTCGATTCTTTTCAGTCTACTTGCGACTACCGCTGCAATGGCGCAGAACGCCTTTATTCCAGTCCATTGGGATGCAAAAACCAATGTAGTTGAATTCTCACTCAGCCCGCAACGGCTGCAAGAGGAATTCCTGCGCTTCACGGGCCTCGATGGTGGCACCGGCTCGCTCGGCGGTGGCGGCGACCGGGGCTCGGTTGGCCCCACCAACGTCTGCCGCTTCGAGCACCTGGGCAATAAGGTGCTGGTGATTGACGTCAATACCCACTTCCGCGCCTCCAACGGCAGTGCCGAACTTCAGCACTCGGTCGGCGACAGCTTTCCTGCGGCCGTCATTGCCGCGCTACCCATACTTTCGGACCAGAACGGCACGCTCACCGTCAACGCCAATCCGCTCATCCTCGCAGACACCACCGGCATAGCACAGCGGCTGCGTGACCGTGCCTCCGCCAGCGCTGGCTCCTGGCGCCTCGATCCCAGCCGCAGCGGCCTGGTCGCCAGCCACACCCACGCCTTTCCGGACAACACCGAAACCGAGGCCCTGCTGACGTTTACCTCCGAAGCCGGCCGCGTCTCCACTGAAGAAACAGCCGGCATCGTCACCATCAAAGTTCACCAGTCCTTCGTCGCGCTGCCACAGCCCGGCTACGCGCCACGGAGGTTCGATCCGCGCGTCGGCTACTTCACGCAAAACTTTGAGGACTTCTCGCAACCTTATGACCAGCCGCTACTGCGCGAGGTGATTGACCGCTGGCGTCTGCAAAAGAAAGACCCCAGCGCCGCCGTCAGCGAGCCCGTCAAACCGATAACGTTTTATCTCGATCAGGCGATTCCGGAGCCTATGCGCTCGGCCATCCGTCGCGGGGCGCTTTGGTGGAACGAGGCGTTTCTGGTCGCTGGCTTCAGCAACGCCATCGTGATCAAAGACCTGCCCCTCGGCGCCGATCCCAACGATTTCCGCTACTCCACCATCCAGTGGACCAACCGTGAGGGCCGGGGCTGGTCGGTCGGACAAGCGCAGGCCGATCCCCGCACCGGTGAAATTCTGCATGCCGTCGTGCAGCTTGATTCCCATCGCATGCGGACCATGCACCACTACTGGAACGCGCTGATTCCTTACAGAGGCCAAAATCTGCCGGCGGGCGTGCGCGATGCGGCGCTGAATACCTTTGCCGGCCTCGACGGCATGGACCCGCAGCTTTCGCAGCAGGAGGTCATGACGCGGCGGATTTCGCTGCTCGCCTGCCACGAAATGGGCCATGTGCTCGGCTTGGCGCACAACTTCCTCGCCTCAACCTATGGCCGCGGCTCGGTGATGGATTACTTCCAGCCGCGCGTGAAAATCCGCCCTGATGGCACCGCCGATCTTTCCGACGCCTACATGCAGGGCGTCGGCAGCTACGACAAGCTGGCGATCGCTTGGGGCTATGAACCGGCCTCTGAACAGGCGGCCACGGTACGCACCATGATCACCAAAGGCATCGTCTGGGGCAACAGCCAGGACGCCCGCTGGAGCGCCTACGACGACGGCCCCGATCCGGTGACCTGGCTGCGCGAGGTCGTCCCGGTTCGCAATGTTCTGCTGAAGCAGTACGGCCCGCGGATGTTGCGCCCCGGCCAGCCGGTTTCGGTCCTGGCCAACCGCTTTGCGCTGGTTTACCTGTTCCACCAGTACGGCCTCGAAGCCGCGCTGAACGTCATCGGCGGCGCGGAAATCCCGACCGCGCTCGCCGGCGATGGGCAAACGCCCATCACAGTTTGGCCCGAGGCCGGCCAGCGCGAGGCGCTGCAGCTTGAGCTGGCGGCGCTCGCGCCGAAAGAAATGGCCATTCCGCCCGCACTGTGGCGCGAACTGGCGCCGCTCGAATCCCGCAATCCGATCGAACAGACCGAACGCTTTCGCTCCTCCTCCGGCTTCTTGTTCGACCCTTTTGACGGCGCTCAGGCCATCGCCGATATCGTCGTCGACGGTCTGCTCAACCCCCAGCGCCTCGAACGCCTCGAAACCATCCGCCAGGAATCGCCCGCCGGCAACGATCTTTCCGCCGAGGATGTGGTCCAGGCGCTGCTGCGCCAAGCCTTCCCTGCCCCAGCCAGCGGCAATGGCCTACAGGCGATCGTGCAGGTTACCGCAGCCGAAGGCATCATGAACCTGGCCGCCAGCAAGCAAGCGCCCCCGCCGGTCGCCTCCGCCGCTTGGGCTGGAGTGCTCGAGCTGCGAAGTACGCTGAGCCGCCAACTCTCACAATCGCCGCGCAACCCTACGCTGCAACGTCTACAAGCCGAAACCGCCCGCTTTATCCGCAACCCGCACCAATTCGCTCCGCGGATGTTCCCCACCCCGGCTCCCACCGGCCCCCCAGTCGGCGGCGGCATCTAAAAGCTATGGCGGCGCCGCAGGTTGTGGCTCCGGAACCGCAACGCGGACCAGCACAGCGAGATCATCCGGCCGAGAATGTAAGAGCGCAAGGAAGCGCATCACTGCGGGTTGCGGCGTGTGCCTGAAGCTGCTCGCCGAGCGGGAACTCGATCTCCGGCGTGAGGTCGCGCTCGTGTGAAGTGGTATGCTGACCGAGGCCGTCGCAAGAGGTCGCAGCCCTGTGAAACACCTAAACCTCGCAGCCCTCACGCTGCTCTTCGCGGGATCCATAGCCGCAGCTCAAACCCCTGGTCGGCTGCTCGTTTTGCACCGTGGCTGGGAGGTACAGTCGTCGGCCGAGGTGACGGCGGCGCCGGAGGTGGTCTCGCGGCTGGGATTTTCTACTGCGGGCTGGCTGCCGGTGACGGTGCCCTCGACGGCATTTAATGCCGAAGTGGTCAACCACCGCGTGCCCGACCCTGATTACGGCATAAACCTGCGGCAGGCGCCGGGGGTCGAATACAAGATCGGTCGCAACTTCACCCACGACGAAATTCCCGCCGATAGTCCCTATGCCGCGCCTTGGTGGTTCCGGACCGAATTCAGCCTGCCGGCCGCCGACGCCCATAAGACCATCTGGCTCGACTTCCACGGCATCAACTACCGCGCCAACATCTGGCTCAACGGCCATGAAATCGCCACGCAAAAGCAGGCGCGCGGCACCTTCCGGCGCTTTGAGTTTAATGTCACCGGCGTCGCTCACGCGGGGCGCAACGCGCTGGCAGTCGAAGTCTACGCGCCGCGCGAGCGCGACCTCGCCATTACTTTCGTCGACTGGAACCCCATGCCGCCCGACAAAGACATGGGCCTGTGGCAGAAGGTCTTTATCCGCACCAGCGGGCCTGTCGCCATTCGCCACGCCTGGGTGCGAACCAAGCTGGATTTGCCCAGCCTCAACGTCGCACACCTGACCGTCTCAGCGACGCTCGTCAATGCCACCGGGCACACCCAGCGCGGCGCCCTGCGCGGCAGCGCGGCTGGACACAGGTTCGAGCGCGTCATTACGCTTGCGCCCCACTCCAGCCAGATCGTGAGCGTGCCGATTGAGGTTCGGCACCCGGCCCTGTGGTGGCCTAACGGCATGGGGCAGCCGACGCTGCATCCCCTGCGGCTGACGTTTTCGATTGGCGGCAAGCTCAGCGACCACAGTTCGCAGATGTTCGGCATGGACGAAATCACCGCCCGCAAGAACGCCCAGGGCTCCGAGCAGTTCTACATCAATGGCCAGAAAGTTTTCGTGCGCGGCGGCGGCTGGACGCCCGACATGCTGCTGCGCGACGGCCCGGCGAAATGGACCAACGACTTCAGGTACGCCCGGCTGCTCGGCCTCAACACCATCCGCCTCGAAGGCAAGCTCAGCGACGACGCCTTCTTCAATCTCGCCGACCGCTACGGCATCCTCATCATGGCCGGCTGGTGCTGCTGCGATCACTGGGAGGAGTGGCCACGCTGGAAAAGTGACGAGGGTCTAATCTCGACCGAATCCCTCCACGACCAGGCCCAGCGGTTGCGCGGCCACGCCAGCGTGCTCGTCTGGCTCGACGGCAGCGACAACCCTCCGCCGGCGCATGTCGAAGAGGCGTACCTCGACGTGTTGCACCAACTCGACTGGCCCAAGCCGATCCTGTCGTCCGCCTCGGCCAAGCCGGCGCAATTCAGCGGGGCATCCGGCGTGAAAATGACCGGCCCGTACTCTTACGTGCCGCCGGTGTACTGGCTGGCCGATCCCGAGCACGGCGGCGCGCGCGGTTTCAATACCGAAACCAGCCCTGGCGCGGCCATTCCACCCATCGCCAGCCTCAAACGCTTCATCCCGCCCGACCATCTCTGGACCAGCCAAGGCCCCAATGACCCTTACTGGCTCTTCCATGCCGGCAGCGGCAACTTCACCACCCTCAATCGCTACCTGAAGCCGCTCGAAGCCCGGTACGGGCCGATCACCAACCTCCAGGATTTTGAATGGAAATCGCAGGCGACCGCCTACGCCGGTGAGCGCGCCATGTTTGAAGCCTTCGGCCGCCGCCAGGGCGAAGCCACCGGCATCATTCAGTGGATGCTTGATAATGGCTGGCCCTCGCTCATCTGGCACCTCTATGACTACTATCTGCGCCCCGGTGCCGGCTTCTACGGCGTCGAGCGCGCCAATGAGTCGCTGCATATTCAGTACTCAAAGTTTGACCGGGCCATCAGCGTCGTGAACCACACCCTGCGCCGCAGTCCCGGCCTGAACGCCACCGCCATCGTTGCCGATCTCGCCGGCCGCACGATCTACACCCACAGTGCGCCGGTTCAGGTCGGTCCGGAGTCGGATGCCGATCTCTGGACGCTGCCGCCGTTTCCAGGCACCGTCTTCCTGGAACTGAAGCTGCTCTCGGCGAAAGGCAAGCTCGTCAGCCGCAACTTCTACTGGCTATCGAATAAACCCGATGTCCTCAACCAGAAAGCCGGCACTTGGTTCTACACGCCCGAAAGTCAGTACGCCGACTTCACCGCGCTCGACCACCTGCCGCGCGCGCATGTGGTCACCTATGCTGCCATTTTCAAAGGCTCCGACCATAAGAACGTGCGCGTGGTTAACAAAGGTTCAACCGTCGCCCTGCTCGTTCACCTGCAAGTTGTGAACAGCAAAACGGGCCGGGAATTGCTGCCCGTATGGTGGCAAGACAACTACATTTCCCTACTTCCGGGCGAGTCCGAAACGATTGCGGTCGACTTCCTTGTCGCTCAGCTCCACGGCGCGGCGCCCGCCCTGCGCGTCGACGGCTGGAACCTCGGCGCCCAGCGTTGAGCAGGGAATGCCCGCAGGCAACCCGGCAACTCGCCCACAGGATCAACAACTTACAGATCCGACGGTCACATCGCGTGAGACAGTTAGGCCTGTTTTTAACCGCCGCAACTCAGTTGATTTCGAAGGTGACGCTCACCGCCAGCGCGTTGTGCTGGTAGCCGGCGGGCAGGGGAAAGCGCTCCGCGGCCGACATCTGCTGCACCGCGTTCATCGCCATGCCGTTCACCTCGACCGAGTTGGCGCGGTGGAGGTAGTAGATCAAGTTGATCTGGCCGTTGCGGTGGACCGTCATGGTGACCGTGACCTTGATGCCCGCCGGCAGCACCGGATCGCGCGGCTGCTGCAGCCAGTAGAACTGCAGCCGGTCGCGCAGGTGGTTGACCCAGTCGGTATAGAGATTGCCGAAATTGGCGTCGCCAAACGACACTCCGCCGCCGCCGCTGTTGCCCTGGGTCGAACTGGTTGCCGAAAACGACACCCGCCCGCCCGCGCCGTAAGCGACGCGCTGCTGATGCTTGAGCGGATCGGCTTTGGCGAGCCGCCGCAGTTCCTGCTCCGCCTGCTTGCGCGCTTCCTTCACCGAGTTGTAGGCCGGCAGCGCCACGGAATGCTTAGGCGCGCGCGGCCGGCGCACCGGCATAGAAACGCCCGCCGCGGGCAGATCGTTAACCAGGCGATTGGGAGTGGGCGTAACAATCTTCGAAGGAATGGGGATAGCTCCGCCCGGCAGTTGACTCACCAGCCCCACCTGGATGCCGGCCGCCGCTGTGCCTGGATGCGCACCGCCAATGGGCAGGTACTTGCCCAGCCAGGCGCCATAGACCAGCACGAACGCCAGCACAGCGTGCAGGCAGAGCGAGAACACCCAGCTCCCTTTGCTGGTGCTCTGGGTTCGGGGCGACTTCATCAGCGCCTCAATTCGCGCCGCCGGCGGGGGTATGGTCGTAGGGATGGGTCACCATCTGCACCGTCGCCATGCCACCTTGCTGGATCGCGTCCATCACCCGCGCCAGCACTCCCCAGGAAACGTGCTCGTCGGCGCGGACGTAGATTTCCTTCTGCTTGGTGACCGCGCCCTGTTGCTTCAGATCCTGGGCGATCGTTCTCAGATTCGTGAGCGTGTTGCCGATATAGACGTCACCGCTGCGGTCGATTGAAACCACCAGCAGGTTTTTGGTCAGCGACTTGGTGTTGTGCGTCTGCGGCAGCGTGAGCTGAATGCTCGATTGCACCACGGGCGCGGTGATCATGAAAATCACCAGCAGCACCAGCATCACATCCACCAGTGGCGTGACGTTGATTTCGACCAGCGGAGCGCCCGGACCGCCATTGAGGTTTGCGGCCATCGCCCTCAGCGGCCTCCTACCGTAACGTGATCCGGCTCGGCGGTCAGTACATCCTGCGCGCGCGTAGTGAACTCCAGCGAGCACTCCTCAAGCGAAGTCGTCTGCTCGCGGATGCGATGAACAAACTGGTTGTAGGCGATCAGCGCCGGAATGGCGGCAAACAGGCCCGCCGCGGTCGTAACGAGCGCCTCCGAAACGCCCGGACCGACTGCCCGCAGCGTTGCTGTGCCGGCATTACCGAGGTCGTAGAAGGCGTCCATAATGCCCCAGACCGTGCCAAAAAGACCGATAAAAGGGCTGGCGGAGGCGATGGTGCCGAGCCAGCTCATGCGTGACTCCATGATCGCGACCTGATCGCCCTGCTCGGCCCGCAGCGCCCGCTCGACGCTCGCCAGGTTGCGGCTACCATTCGGCCGGAGCTGGCGCTCAAGTTCGTCGTAGCCGGCTTCAAAGACGGAGACGGCGGGGCTGGGCAGGAAGGTTTCCGAAGCGGCGTGCAGTTCACTCAGCCGGCTGGTCTTGTAGAGCGCGCGCAGGAAACTGTGGGTTTTGCGGCGCAAAACGCGGAATTTCCGCCATTTGTCGTAAATGATGGTCCAGGAATAAATCGACAGGATCACCAGGATCGCAAGGATGACCTGGGCGACAATACCGATGTTGGCGACCATCCCCGACACCGCAGCGCCGGGAGCAATTAGGCACAAGATAGTCAAGTGGACTCCTGTCCCTACGACCCCTTTGGGGGGCCGGGAGTGTGGATAGCTTAAAAGTAGCATAGCGCCGTATCCTGAAGAGCCGAGCATCATGCTGATCACCCTCCAGATAGAAAATTACGCCCTGATGGAGCGGGTGTCGATCCGGTTTGGACCGGGGTTGAACGTGCTGACGGGCGAGACCGGCTCCGGCAAGTCGATTCTGGTGGACGCCCTCGGACTGCTGCTGGGAGAGCGGGCCGAAGCGGGAACCATACGCAGTGGGGCGAGCTTGGCCACGGTGACGGGCAGTTTCGATTCCCCGTTCGCCTCGACGGCGGAGGCCGCGGCGTGGTGCGAGGAGCACGGCCTGACAGAGCTGGAGGCCGAAATCCGGCTGCGGCGCGAGGTTGGCGCCACCCGCAGCCGGGCCTTTATTGACCATCAGCTTGCCACCGTGGGGCTGCTGCGCGAGCTGGCGCAGCGATTGGGGGAAGTCCACTCGCAAAACGAGGCCTTGGTCAGCTTTACGCCCGCAGCGCAGCTTAGACTACTCGACCGGTTTGCCGGCACGGAGCTCGAAGTCAGTGCCGTTGGCGAGGCGTATGCACGCTGGCGCGAGGCGAACGAGAGGTTGCGCAATGAGGAGGTGGAACGGCGGCGGCAGGAGCAGGAAGCCGACCTGTGGCGCTTCCAGCTCGCCGAAATCGATGGCGTGGCACCGGTCGCGGGCGAAGATGCGCGACTCAGCGAAGAGCGCCAGATTCTGGCCAATGCTGAACGCGTGCTCGGCGCCGCCCAAGTTGCTTACGGGTGCCTGTATGACGAGCCTGAAGCGGCAGCCGCACAGCTCAAGGCGGCTCAGAAGCAAATCCAGGACTGGCAGCGGTTCGACCCCGCCGTGGCGAGCCTGAGCGAGCGCATCGAGGCAGTTCGCGTTGAGGTAGACGACATCGCGCAGGAGTCGCGGAGGCTGGCCGAACGGGTGGAAGCCTCGCCTTCACGGCTGGCGACCGTCGAAGAGCGGCTGGCAGCGCTCGACCGCTTACAGCGCAAGTACGGCCCCTCGCTGGGCGAGGTGCTGTCCAAGCGTGAGGAGGTAGCCGAGAAGCTCGATCGCTTTGCTCATGCCGGCGAGATTGCTGCGCAGACGCGCGCGCAAGCGGCGGCTACGGAAGCCGAATACCGGAGATTGGCCGACGCCTTAAGCCGCAAACGGCAGGCGGCGGCGAAGCAGCTCCAAACTAAGCTGGAGGCGGAGGTTGCCGAGCTGGCGATGACGCTGCGCTTCGAAGTCGAGTTTGCAGAAGTAGAAGAGTGGAGCGCTGCAGGCTGGGATCGTATCCGCTTTCTGGCTTCCACCAACCCCGGCGAACCGCTGCAGCCGGTAGCCGCCATCGCCTCCGGTGGTGAGCTCTCGCGCCTGTTGCTGGCACTGCATCTGGTCGCCGAAGCCAGGCAAGAGACGCGGACCGGCGCCGCGCAACGAACGCTGGTGCTGGACGAAATCGATGCCGGCATCGGCGGCCGGGCGGCGGCTGCAGTGGGCCAAAAACTGCAGCGGCTGGGTGAGCACTATCAGGTGCTGTGCGTGACGCACCTGGCGCAAATCGCCTGCTACGCCTCAACCCATCTGCGCGTCGAAAAGCAGGAAAGCAAGGGCCGTACCACGACCGCGATCGAACCGCTGGAGGGCGAGGCGCGCACCGCCGAAATTGCCCGCATGCTCGCCGGCAATGCCAGCGATCCGACGGCCCTGAAGCACGCCCACGAGCTGCTCGCCTCGGCGCGTCCGCGCCGCGCGGCTCACTCGTCGCGGTGAACGGTGGCGGGGCGGAAGGCGGGGAGGCAGATGGCGATGTAGCCGGCGCCGTGCGGGGTCGAGTAGCGCACCCATTCGCCGCGTGGGGCGATAACGGCCTGGTTGGGGGCGACGTCGAGCGCGCCACCGCGGTACTCGACGTGAAGCGTGCCGGAGAGCACCAGCGTGTATTCGTCGAACTCCGGCGTCTGGCCCGGTTCCTGCCAGCCCGCTGGGCTGTGCATGTGGGCGACGCTGAGGGCGCCGGTGCCAGAGTTGACGTGGCCGATGAATTCATCGATCAGCTTCGGCTTGTTGCCGGCCGGGGCGATGCGGGTGGGTTGAGCGATCAGTTTAGGCATTGGGGCGTAGGTCGTGCGCGAGTTGCGCGGCGGAGGTGAACAGGAAGCAGGATAGGCCGAGGGCACGCGGCGACTCAAGGTTTTCCGGCCGATCGTCAATGAAGCCGCACTCTGCGGGGCGGGCGTGGAGAATACCGAGCGCCCGGCGGTAGATTTCCGGGCCGGGCTTGCGCACGCCCAGATAACAGGAGGAGCAGAAGGCGGAGAAATATTGGCGCAGGCCGAAGTGTTCGATGCGATAGGCGTTCAGGTCGCGGCCTTCATTGTTCAGGGTGGCGAGACGGTAGCGGCCTTGCAGGCGCGGCAGCAATGCCAGCGACTCCGGTTTCGCTTCGGAACAGGATTGCATGAAGGCGATGAAGTCGGGCCGGGTGAAGCCGCGTGGCTCGGTGAAGACGGCCTGGGTCAAGTAGTCATCGAGCGAGAGCGCACCGCATTCAAACGGCTCCGTGAGCGGGACATGGCGCCGTTGCAGCTCGGCGGCGTCAAGGCCAAAGTGTCCGGCAGCGCGGGCGCGCTCGGCGTGGTCCCAGCCATTGGTCAGCAGCACGCCGCCAATATCGAAGAAGAGGGTGGTCAGCATTGATTGCTGATTGTTTCAATTTTTCGAGGAAACGGTCGCAAGACCGGAGACGGTCACGAGGTGATCGATCCAGGTGGTCATTTCGGATTCGTTGCAGAGCAGGTCGCGCAGGCTGGTCTTATCCAGCACCTGGTCGAGCACCAACTGGAGCGAGCGCCAGAGCGAGCGCAGAGAGCAGTTCACGGAGTGGGTGCAAATGCGCTCCTCGCCGGAGTGCATCTCGCAGAAACTGGGCTCGTATAAACGCCCACCGAGCACGGCCAGCGCTTCGCCCACCGCGATCTGTTCGGGCGGACGCGCAAGCACATAGCCGCCGGCTGCACCGCGGGCACTGGTCACCAGACCGCCGGTGCGCAGCACGCGCATCATCTTGGCGACGTACGGAACCGAGATGCCCTCGAGGCGCGCGATCTCCGGGATCGTAAGGCCACCGGCGCCCGATTGCGCCGTCGAGTCTTCGGGCCCGGGCGATGAGGGAACCGACCAACGGGAGGCGTGGGGCGCAGTCCCGCGTACAGGCGGCGCGAGCCGCTGCTGTTGATGGCGGATGCCCAGCCGCAGCAGACAGCGAAGGCCGTATTCTTCCTGGCTTGAGAACTTCATATGTGCTTCCGTTTACCAGTCAATTCCGAGTTGCAGCCTTGCGGCTTGGGACATTTTGCTCTGGTCCCAGGGTGGCTCCCAGACCAGATCAAGTTGCACGTCGCTGACGCCCGGCACCGAACGGACCTTCTGCTCGACTTCGCCCGGCAACACACCTGCGGCCGGGCAGCCGGGCGCGGTCAGCGTCATGATCACATGCACCTTGCCGTCATCGGCGATGTCGATTTTGTAGATCAGGCCGAGGTCGTAGATGTTGACCGGAATCTCAGGATCGTAGCAGCTCTTCATAGCGTCAATGATGTACTCGCGCAGAACGGCAATCTCGGGCGAGTCCTGATTTTCCGGCTCCGGCGGCAGATCGGCGACCGCGACCTTGGCAGGCTGGCGGCGCTCCCATTCGCGGCGCAGTTCGGCGGCGGTGTCGCGCTGGTGCTTGGCTTCCTTCAGCACCGCCGGCTCGGGGGATTTCTCGAGCTCGGCGGCGACGGCTTCTTTATGTTCGGCTTCTCTTAGCAGGAAATCATCCATACCCAACTACTCCGTGCTCACCGGCTCGGCCACGCCGCTCGACTCCAGGGCCGCGTGCAGCGTGTGCCAGGCGAGGCTGGCGCATTTCACTCGCGCCGGATATTCGCTGACGCCGGCGAAGACTTCGAGCTTGCCCAGCTCCGGCGCGTCTGCCGCGTCCTCGGCTTTGCCGGTGACCAGCGCGTGAAAACGATGATACAGGGCCTCCACTTCCGCCCGTGACTTGCCTTGGACGGCCTCGGTGAGCAGCGAGGCGGAAGCGGTCGAAATGGCGCAGCCGCTACCCTGGAACCGCACCTGGCGGACGGTGTCGCCCTCGATCTCGACCATGACGGTAATGCGATCGCCGCAAAGCCGGTTGAACCCCTCGGCACGGCGATTGGCCTCGGGAAAGGGACCGAAATTGCGCGGCCGCTTGCTGTGGTCGATGATCAGCTCCCGGTAAAGATCGCCCAATTGCGACATCAGGCAAACATCTCCCGGACGCGCCGCAACCCCTCGGCCAGGCGTTCGACTTCGGTGCGGGTGTTGTAAAGGGCGAGCGAGGCGCGCGTGGTCGCGGGAATTGAAAAGCGATCCATCACCGGCTGGGCGCAATGATGCCCGGTGCGGACGGCGACGTTGAAGGAATCGAGCACGGTACCCACGTCGTGGGGGTGAATGCCTTCCATCACGAACGACAAGACGCTGGCTTTGTCGGCGGCCATGCCGATGAGGCGCAGACCAGGAATCTCTTCCAGCAGCCGAGTGCCGTAGACCAGCAGTTCGTGCTCGTGCGCCTCGGCGGCAGCGCGGTCGAGGCTTTCGAGCCAACTCAATGCGGCGCCCAGACCGATGGCGGCAGCGATATTGGGCGTACCGGCTTCGAACTTGTAGGGAATCTCGTTATAAGTGGTCTTCTCAAAAGTGACTGAGCGGATCATGTCGCCGCCGCCTTGCCAGGGCGGCAGCCGGTTCAGCCACTCGACGGTGCCATAGAGCGCGCCTATGCCGGTGGGGGCGTAGACCTTGTGGCCGGAAAACGTGTAGAACTCGCAGCCCAGCGCGCGCACGTCAATCGGAACGTGCGGTGCGGCCTGGGCGCCGTCGATCAGTACCGGAACCTTTTTCGCATGCGCCCGGCGGGTCATCTCGGCCACCGGATTTACCGTACCGAGAGCGTTCGAGATATGGGCGAAGGCGGCCAGTTTGGTTTTAGGGCCGAGCAGGCGGGTGAAGGCGTCCAGGTCGACTTCGCCGCGATCGTTGATCGGCGCGACACGCAGGCGCGCGCCCGAGACCTCACAGGCGAGCTGCCAGGGAACGATATTGGAGTGATGCTCGAGGCCGGTGATCAGGATTTCATCGCCGGGATGCAACTGGGTTGCGGCAAAGCCGTGGGCCACGAGATTGATGGCTTCGGTCGTGCCGCGCACGAAAACAATTTCCTGTTTGGAGCCGGCATTCAGGAACCGGCGCACGGTTTCGCGGGCGGCTTCGTAATCTTCCGTCGCCCGCTCGCCCAGGCGGTGGACCGAGCGATGAATATTGGCGCAAGTTTCGGTGTAGGCGCGGTGCAACGCGTCGAGAACGACCTGGGGCTTCTGCGCCGTGGCGGCGTTATCGAGATACGCCAGTTCGGGATGAGCGCGCAGCAGAGGAAACTCGGCGCGGATGGCTGCCACATCAAACGCCGCAGGAATGGTCGCATGTACCGCCATAGCTACTCCGCCCACTTCTTCCAGAGCAACGCCTCGAGGGTTTCCTTCAGTCCGGGTGCGTGGATGCGGCTGAGTACGTCGGCTGCAAAAGCGTAGATCAGCAGCTTGCGGCTTTCCTCAAGACCCATGCCGCGCGAGCGCAGATAAAACAGGGCCTGAGCGTCGAGCTGGCCGACGGTGGCGCCATGAGTGCAACGGACGTCATCGGCGTAGATTTCCAGTTGTGGCTGCGCGTTGATGGTGGCGGCACCCTCGGACAACAGCAAGTTCTTGCTGCTCTGGATGGCATCGGTATGCTGCGCGTCGGGACGGACAATGATGCGGCCATTGAAAATACCTGCGGCCTGGTTGTCGAGCACGCCCTTGTAGTACTCGCGGCTAGTGCCCAGCGGTTTGGCGTGGTCGAGCACGGTCGAGTTGTCCACATGCTGCTTGCCGTCGATGGCGAACAATCCGTTGAGCATGCATTCGGCACCTTCGCCATCGAGAATGCAGTGGACGTTGTTGCGCACGAGAGAGCCGCCGAGCGCAATCGAATGCGCGGTGAAGCGGCTGTCACGCCCCTGGCGCGAACGGAGCTTAGAGATGTGAAACGCCGAGCGGCTTTCCTGCTCCATGCGGGTGTATTCGACCTGGGCGTTGGCGGCGATCTCGAACGCGGTCACGGCGTTGGTGAAGTAGACATCACCGTCGGCGCCGGCACAGGTTTCAATCACGCTGCACTGGCTCTCGCGTCCGGCCAGAACCACGGTCCGGGGATGGGCGATGCCTTTGCGCTCCTGCGATCCGGTGGTGAAGTAGAGGATCGAAATCGGCTGTTCGACGACCGCTTTGGGCGCGATCTCAATCCAAGCGCCATCGGCAAGAAAGCTCGTGTTCAGCGCGACAAAGGCCTGGCCGTGCTCGTCCTCATAATCGAGGTACGGACGCAGGTCGAGACCATCCGAGGCGAAGCGCTCGCCCAGAGAACCCATGCGGCAGCCGGCGGGCAGCCTGGTGGAAGACAATCCGGGCGCGAAGACACCGTTCACGAACACCAGACGAAGCGCGTTCGCACCCCAATCGACGCCAGGCAGATCGAGGCCGCGGACGCGCGGAACGAGCTGCGTGGGCGGCAGCGGCGGCTGCGACTCGAAGGAGCTGAGCGCGATGGGCGCGGTGTTGGTTTGGCGCCAGCCTTCCATCTTGTGATGGGGAAAGCCCATTTCGCAGAAGCGCGCGAAAGCTTGCTGCCGCAACTCATGCAGCCATGCCGGGCGCGGATCCTGGCCGGTGAAGCGGGCTTCGTAGTTGGCCAGTACGCCCGAGGTGGCATCCTGCAAACCAAACAAAGGCATGGGCTAATGCCCTCCCCGCAGACCGTGCGCCGAAGATGCGGTCTCGACCAAATCCGGTTCATCTGCCGCGGCTCCCAGCCACTGATAACCCTTTTCTTCCAGCTCCAGCGCCAGCTCCTTGCCGCCGGTCTTGACGATTTTGCCGGCGGAAAGCACATGCACCTGATCGGGCACGATGTAGTTCAGCAACCGCTGGTAATGAGTGACGAGAACGATGGCGCGCTCGGGCGAGCGCAGCACATTCACGCCTTCGGCCACCAGCTTGAGGGCATCGATATCGAGGCCGGAGTCGGTCTCATCCAGAATCGCCAGTTTGGGCTCGAGCACGGCCATCTGGAAAATCTCGTTGCGCTTTTTTTCACCGCCGGAAAACCCTTCGTTCACCGCGCGGCTCATCAGGCTTTCGTCCATGCGCAGCAGCTTCATCTTCTGCTTGGTGTGCTTGAGGAAGTCGATGGCGTCGAACTCCGGCTTGCCCTGGAATTTGCGCACCGAGTTGAGCGCCGCGCGCAGAAAGTAGTTGTTACTGACGCCGGGGATCTCGACCGGATACTGGAAGGCGAGGAACACGCCCGAGCGGGCACGATCCTCGGGCGACAGCGCCAGCAGATCGACACCGTTGTAGGTGACCGAACCCGAGGTCACGACGTAGGTGTCACGGCCGGCGAGCACCTGCGCCAGCGTGCTTTTGCCGCTGCCATTGGGGCCCATAATGGCGTGTACTTCGCCGGTTTTAACGGTGAGATCGAGACCGCGCAGAATTTCGCGGCCGTTCACTTCGGCGTGCAGATTCTTGATTTCAAGCATAGCTTTATCCAACGCTGCCCTCCAGGCTCACACTCAGCAGCCGCTGCGCCTCGACGGCAAACTCCATCGGCAGCTCTTTGAAGACTTCCTTGCAAAAGCCGCTGACGATCATCGAGACCGCGTCCTCATTTGAGAGACCGCGCTGCCGGCAATAGAACAACTGGTCTTCGCCGATGCGCGAGGTGGACGCTTCATGTTCCACCTGGGCGGAATTGTTCTTCACTTCGAGAATGGGGAAGGTGTGCGCGCCGCACTTGTCGCCGATCAGCAGCGAATCGCACTGGGAGTAGTTGCGCGCTCCCTGCGCGCCGGCCAGCATTCGCACCGCGCCGCGATAGGTGTTCTGGCCGAAGCCGGCCGAGATGCCCTTAGAGACAATCGTCGAGCGGGTGTTCTTGCCCATGTGGATCATCTTGGTGCCGGTGTCGGCCTGCTGGCGATTCTTGGTCACCGCGACGGAGTAGAACTCGCCAACGGAATCGTCGCCCTGCAGGATACAGCTCGGGTACTTCCAAGTGATCGCCGAGCCGGTTTCCACCTGCGTCCAGGAAATTTTCGAACCCCGGCCCAGGCACTTGCCGCGCTTGGTGACGAAGTTGTAAATGCCGCCCCTGCCTTCTTTATCGCCCGGGAACCAGTTCTGCACCGTCGAGTACTTGATGGTCGCATGATCGAGCGCAACCAGCTCGACCACGGCGGCATGGAGCTGATTCTTCACGCGCTTGGGCGCGGAACAACCTTCCAGATAGCTGACCTTGGCGCCTTCCTCGGCAATGATCAGCGTGCGTTCGAACTGGCCGCTGTCCTGATTGTTCATGCGGAAGTAGCTCGACAGCTCCATCGGGCACTGCACGCCTTTGGGAATGTAAACGAACGTGCCGTCGCTGAACACTGCTGAATTCAGCGTGGCAAAGAAATTGTCGGAGTACGGCACCACGGAGCCGAGATATTTCTGCACCAGATCGGCATGGTTTTGCACGGCCTCGGAGATCGAGCAGAAAATGACGCCCGCCTTGGCCAGCGTGGATTTGAAGGTCGTGGCTACGGAGACGCTATCGAAGATGGCGTCCACGGCCACGCCGGCCAACATTTCGCGTTCGTGCAGAGGCACGCCCAGCTTCTCGTAGGTCTTGAGCAACTCCGGATCGACCTCATCCAGGCTCTTCGGCGCTTCGTCGCTACTGGATTTGGGCGCGGCGTAGTAGATGACGTCCTGGTAATCGATCGTGGGGTAATGCACCATGGCCCACGTCGGCTCGGACATCTTCAGCCACTGGCGGTACGCGCGCAGCCGCCACTCCAGCATGAAATCCGGCTCATGTTTCTTGGCCGAAATCATGCGGATGATGTCTTCATTCAAGCCGCGCGGGATGGTGTCGGAGTCGATCTCGGAGACGAATCCGTACTTGTATTCCTCGTTGGCTAGGGCTTCCAGATCCTGAGTTGAACTGCTCATTTGATTCCCCCCGAACGACAGGTCTCCCCCAGAATGGCGAATCTGTACCAATTAGTCAAGATTGTTTGCGGGCACGATGGCGTTCAATCAGCTTTTTGGTCATCAGCACCATACCAATAGACTGCACCCACTCGCTCACCACGTTGCCCACCACCTGGCCCCACTTGGAATTGACGCCGGAATGGATGTAAAGCACGATCCAGGCGATGAGCGTGGCGATCAGAAAAAGCGTCAGGGAATGATCTCGAATGCGATCGAGAAAGCGGTGGGCAGGATCATCGGGCGGAGGTTGCTCGCTTTCCGAGGAACCGCGCTCGTACAGGTAGCCCGAAGCCAGCATCATGACCACCACGCCGGACCAGTCGGCAATCGCATTGCCAAAGAAATTGCCCCAATGCGTGTTGGGATTCCAAAAGGAATAAAGGATCAGCCAGGTGAGCAGCACCAGACTGGCGGTAAGGCTCAGCGAATGGTCGTGAACGAAAGCGCGCATGCGCCGAGTATGCCAGTCCGGCGGTGATAGAAAAAGCGCAGGCCAGGCACAAACAGCACACGCGAGTACCCGCCCGGCTCGAGCGGAGTAGCGCGCCCCGGGTGATTAGATCCGTTTGGCGATCTATTCGGGGATTGTAGGGCCTGCGTATAGGAGGGCGGACTGGCGCAGCACCTCGAATGCCTTAATGGCGGGTTGCCAACTTTCAGCGATGCGACGCGGGTCTTCGCCGCTCTTGATTTCGTCCACTATCGCCTGGGAGCCGGCGAGAAGGTGCATGCGCGCGCTATCCCACTGCTGCAAGTAGAGATGATGGAGCGCACTGGCGAGTTCAATGCCCAGTTCGGGCGAATCCAACTGTTCGCGGTTGGCCACGATCATGTAAACGCCGTGGCAGAGCTGATGGGCATACGGGTTGGCCGTGGGCCTGAACGAAATGGGCACAAAGCGGATGCCGGGCAAGCGGCGCGCATTGAGATAGGCGGCAAGCTGCGGCGCGTTGACCCAGGGCGCACCCATGACTTCAAATGGCGTATCGGTGCCGCGGCCGACGCTAATGTTGGTGTATTCGATCATACCGACGCCGGGATAGAGCACGGCCTCGGTGAGGTTGCGCATGTTGGGCGAAGGATTCGTCCAGGTCAGACCGGTCTCATCATAAAAATCGCCGCGTGACCAGCCCTGCACGCGGACGACGTTGAGATTGGCTCCAATGGAGCGGTTGAACAGCCGCGCCAGCTCGCCGATGGTCATGCCGTTGCGAATGGGCATGCCCGGGAAATAACCGACGAAGCTTTTTTCCTTTGGGGCCAGCGGTGGACCCTGAACATGAATTCCATCGATCGGGTTGGGGCGATCGTAGACGATCACCGGGATGTGGCGGTCAGCCGCGGTCTGGAGGGTATAGGCGAGCGTGGTCTCGAAGGTATAAAAGCGCACGCCCACATCCTGGACATCGTATACGAGGACATCGACATTCCGCATGCCGGCTTCGGGCAATAGATGGATAGGATTACTGGAATTGTAGGTGCTATAAACGGGCACGCCGGTGGCCACATCGCGCGTGTCACCGAAAGGACCATTCAGCGTGCCGGACCAACCTTGCTCGGGAGCAAAGGCAGCGGCGACGTGAATGCCGGCGGCAAGCATGTCGTCGATGTTGCGATGGCCGCCACGGTCCAGACCCGTCTGGTTTGTGACCAGACCCACCCGCTTGCCGCGCAGTAGACGGAAATCGCGCGCCTTGGCAACGTCGAGACCGGTGAGAACTTCACCGTTGCGATAGATGACGCGGCGGCCAGCCGCCACGGTGTTGTTGTAGCCGGTGATGCGCTCCAAGCCTTCCTCAACTTTCGTCCAAGTCGAACCATCGTTGAGCGCCAGGATGTTGGCGGTGACAGTGGCCACATCGGAGCGCATGGCGAGGATGCGTTTGAGGTGGGAACGTTGTTGGGGGTAGGTATCGTTGGCCAGGATAATGATGTAGGTATCGGAGGTCGGGTCAATCCAGAGCGAGGTGCCGGTAAAGCCGGTGTGACCGTAGGAGCCGACGGGGAGAAAGGCGCCACGGTTGCTGGAAAAGGGCGTGTCAATGTCCCAGCCCAAACCGCGCACTTCGGGAACGTTGGGCGGCGACTGCGGGGTGGTCATTTTGCGCACCGCGAGCGGCGAGAGGACGCGCTGGCCGTCGCCTCCGCGACCATTGTTGAGCATCATCTGCGCGTATTTCGCCAGATCGTCGGCTGTGCTGAAGACGCCGGCATTGCCGGCAACGCCCCCCATATCCTCAGCCGTCGGATCATTGACAACGCCGTGAATGGAACGGCCGCGGCCATCGACACCGGTAGGAGCGATTTTCGAAAGCCAATCCGACGGCGGCAGATAGCGGGTGTGCTTCATGTCGAGCGGCGTCCAGATATGCTGCAAGGCGTACTGGTCGATGCGCTCCCCCGTGAGGCGATGGACGAGCTCGGCCAGGACAATAAAGTTGATATCGCTGTATTCGAAATGCGAACCCGGAGGGAAGGCCGGCTGGATGGCAAAGGCTTTGCGGATGCCGGTATCGTAGCCCGACCATCGCGGCGTGAGCGACAAGTCGGGCGGCAAGCCGGAAAAATGAGTTAGCAATTGACGGATGGTGATTTGATCTTTGCCGTTCTGGCCGAAGCCGGGCATGTACTTGGCGACGGCGTCGTTCAGGCGGAAACGGCCCTGCTCGAGCAATTGCATGATGGCGGGTGCGGTGGCGACGACTTTGGTGAGCGAGGCAATGTCGAAGACGGTGTCAGTGGTCATCTTCTGGTGCGGACGGAACGAGCGCAAGCCAAAAGCTTTGCGATAGACGACGTGGCCGTCGTGGCCGATGAGCACCACGGCTCCGGGAATTTCTCCTGCCGCGATGGAGCGTTGAATGATCTTGCCGACTTCCGGCCACGAGGGCTTGGGAGCGGGCTCCGCCGCGGCCAGGAACAGGCCGCAAGCAGCCAGGGTGAGGAGCAGTCGAGCGAGGGGGCGAAAGCGCGTGGGGAACACAGGTTGTTATAGACTGAAGGGCCAGAGGCTGTCAAACCTGAAGGGAGCCGGAAGCAAACTCGAGCAACTACCCACGGAGGCGGTCAACCCGCGCACGGCGAATCTGGACCGGCTGCCGCTGCCGGCGATGGTGCGCGTGCTGCAGCGGGAGGATGCGGCCGTAATTCCGGCGGTGCGGCGCTGCGCGGGCGTCATCGCCGCCGCCGTACAGCGCATTACGACAAGGTTCCTCGCCGGTGGAAGACTCATTTACGTTGGAGCCGGGACCAGCGGCCGGCTGGGAGTGCTAGATGCCGCCGAATGCCCGCCGACGTTCGGCGTGACCTCCGGGCGCGTGCTGGGTGTGATCGCAGGCGGCCGGCTGGCGCTGACACGCTCGATTGAAGGTGCGGAAGACCGGCCGCAAGGCGCGAGACAGGATCTGCACAAATTACGGCTCACGCCGCTGGATTCGGTGGTGGGTATCGCAGCCAGCGGGCGCACGCCGTATACAGTGGAAGCTCTGGCGTATGCGCGGCAGCACGGCTGCTTGACTATTGCCGTCACGAACGTAAAGAATTCGCGGCTGGCGGGCGAAGCGGACGTCGCCATTGAGGCGGTTACGGGAGCCGAGGCGATCGCTGGCTCGACGCGGATGAAAGCCGGCAGTGCGCAGAAGATGATCCTCAACCTCATCTCGACAGCGCTGATGGTGCGCATGGGGCGGGTACAGGGCAACCTGATGACGCATCTGCAGCCAACCAACAGCAAACTCCGGGAGCGCGCGCGGCGCATCCGACGAATCACGAGCGACATGCGGTTGCACTAGCGCAAGATGATACGTGTCCTGTACGCCCGGCTATTGGTGACGCCAACGGAGACGGTGGAAGACTCAGCTTTGGTGCTGGGGGATGGTAGGATCGCAGCGTCCGGCCGGAGGGCAGAGGTTGCGGTACCGCCAGGAACGCAGAGCGATGATTACGGCGATGCCGTGCTGGCGCCGGGGATGATCGACGTCCATGTTCACGGCGGCGCGGGCGTGGACACGATGACGGTCGACGGAGCCGGCCTGGCGCATTTGCGGCAACATCTCGCGCGGCACGGGGTGACGAGCTTCCTGGCCACGACGGTAAGTGCACCGTGGGAGAAGCTACTGGAAGCGGTCGAGCGGCTGGGGCGAGCAGGTGCGGAAATTCATCTGGAGGGCCCCTTCCTCAGTCCAGTGCGGCGTGGTGTCCATCCGGAAGCGGACTTGCTGCTGCCAAGGGTGGCACGACTGCACGAGCTTTGGGAGCGATCGCAACAGCACATCCGCATGATCACGGTGGCACCGGAGCTTGACGGGGCAATCGAGTTCATTGCGGAAGCCGTGAAACTGGGCATCCGGGTGAGTATGGGCCATAGCGACGCCACCATGGCGCAAGTCAGAGCCGCAATCAAGGCAGGCGCGTGCCACGTAACCCACACTTTTAATGCAATGCGACCCTTGCATCAGCGCGAGCTGGGACTGCTGGGCACGGCCTTGGCCGAACCGGAGCTGAGCGCGGAGATTATCGCCGACGGCGTGCATGTCGATCCGGCGCTGGTGCGGCTGTTTTTGCGGGCGAAAGCTCCGGGACGGGCCGTTCTCGTCAGCGATGGCATCAGCGCAGCCGGGATGGGCGACGGTGAGTATCGACTGGGCGATGTGGCCGTCCGCGTCAGCGGCAACCGGTGCTGCAGCGGCCAGACTTTGGCAGGCAGCGTGCTATTACTGGATGCGGCGGTCAGAAATATTCGGACCTGGACGGGTTGCGGATGGGCAGACGCGGCACGCACAGCCACCCAAAATCCGGCTACGCTGGTTGGGTGGACCCGCAAGGGGCGGCTAATACCTGGCTGCGATGCCGATGTGGCTGTTTTTTCGCCGCAGGGAGAAATAGTTGCGGCCTACGTGGCCGGAAAGCTCGTGACGTAATTCATGGATAAGTTGGTAATCCGGGGCGGTCAACCGCTGCGCGGAACAATACGGATCAGCGGCGCAAAAAATGCGGCGCTGCCAGCTATGGCGGCCAGCTTGCTCACGCCAGAAGCGGTGGACTTGAAAAATGTTCCTGACGTGCGCGATATCCAGACCACACGCAAGCTGCTGGAGCTGATGGGTGTCGAAACCGAGGGTAGCGGCGGCCACCACCATATCGAACTGCGTGCGCGCTCGCTGAGCCATCCGCAAGCTGATTATGACCTGGTAAAGACGATGCGCTCCTCGGCACTGGTATTGGGCCCCCTACTGGCCCGCACAGGCCAGGCACGGGTCTCACTGCCAGGCGGGTGTGCCATTGGCGCGCGACCGATTGATCTGCACCTGAAGGGCTTGGAGCGACTGGGAGCAGATCTGCGGCAGGAACACGGCTATATCGTTGCCGAATCCCAGGGCTTGCGGGGCGCCAGCTACACTTTCGATCGCATTACGGTGACGGGCACGGAAGACATCCTCATGGCTGCGGTACTGGCCAAAGGGGAGAGCGTGCTGCGAAACTGCGCGCTGGAGCCGGAAGTCGTCGATTTGGCCACACTGCTGCAAAAGATGGGGGCGCGGATCGAAGGGGCGGGCACGCCAACGATTCAAGTGCGTGGCGTAAGTGAGCTGGGCGGCGCGGTTCACAGCATTATTCCGGACCGGATCGAAACCGGAACTTACTTGATGGCGGGCCTGATCACGGGCGGCGAAATTACGCTGACCCATTGCCAGCCCGCGCACCTGATGGGACTGCTGGACCGGTTATGCGAAGCCGGAGGGGTGGTCACCAAAACTGCGGATACGCTGCACGTCGCAGCCAACGGTCGGCGGCTGCGCGCGGTCGACATTTCGACGGCGGAATATCCAGGATTTGCCACCGACCTGCAAGCGCAATTCATGGCCCTGATGACCCAGGCCGAAGGTACGGCGGTCATCACGGAGACCATTTTCGAAAATCGCTTCATGCATGCCCTGGAATTGAACCGGATGGGGGCGAGCATTCGGATCGAGGGCAACCGGGCAGTGGTGCTTGGACCATCCCAGTTGAATGCCGCAGCCGTGCTGGCCAGCGACTTGCGCGCAAGTGCTTCGCTGGTGCTGGCGGCGCTGGCCGCCGAGGGAGAGACGATCATCGATCGCATTTACCATCTCGACCGGGGATATGAAAAACTGGAAGAAAAGCTGCGCGGAACCGGGGCGGCGATCCGGCGGCTGGGGCGCTTGATTCCGGAGACGGCGCGGCAGAGCGCAACGGCGAAATAAAGCGAAGTCCATGACACAGCGAATCCTCAAAGCGTGGTTGCCGGTTGCCGCGATGTGCGTGGTCATCTTTCTGTTTTCGCAGGACGCACAGTCGGGCCGCCATAGTAACGAGGTACTGGGCTGGCTGCTCTCGCTGGTTGGACTGGATACACGGCACATGGTGCATGTGTGGAGCGAGCCGTTCCGCAAGTTGGCGCACGTGGTAGTGTACTTTTTCCTGAGTGCGCTGGCTTACCGGGGCTTCTCCATGGGCATACCCCATTTCAGCCTCAAGGCCGGCTGGCGCACGCTGGTATTTTGCGCACTCTACGCGGCGAGTGATGAATACCATCAAAGCCTGATTCCAGGCCGCGGGCCGTCTCCGCGGGACGTCGCTCTCGATACCAGCGCGTCCGTGCTGGCAATGATCCTGATCTGGCTGTGGCTGCGGATGCGCAATCGGAACGATTTCGACCACGCCGTACCCCAGGGGAACGCCGTACTTCATCAATGACGCAGATCGCAGATTGGCGTGCTAAAATCTGCGCATAGCTTTATGCCGCCATCGCCCCCCCCACACCGGGTGCGCACACTCGTACCCGCCCTTCTGGTTGTCAGCCTGATTGCCGTAGGAAACAGCGGGTGCTTCCTGCGCCATCAGCAGCTCGCCAACCCTCTGGCGCAAGTGAAATCGGAGCAGCCGGACAAGCTGCTGTACGACATTGCCATGAAGGACATCAACAAGGGCAAGTACACGGTGGCGCGGCTGAATCTGCAGACGCTATTGAATACCTATCCCAACAGTGAATACCTCGCCCAGGCCAAACTGGCCATTGCCAACTCCTGGTATTTGCAGGGCGGCGTGGACGGGTATGCGCAGGCTGAGGCGCAATACAAAGACTTCATCACCTTTTTCCCGGCGATGAAGGAAGCCTCGGAAGCGCAGCTCAAGATCGCACAGATTCACTTCAAGCAGTTGCAGAAGCCGGACCGCGATCCGACCCAGGCACTACAAGCTCAAGCGGCGCTGCGGACGTTTCTGCTGAACTATCCTGACAGCTCACTGCGGCCGCAGGCATTGCAGATGCTGCGCGGCGTTCAGGAAGTGCTGGCGGAGCGGATATACCTTATCGGCCAATTTTATCTGGACCGGGCGCATCAGGGCATGTACCCCGATTACCGGGCGGCGCAAAATCGGCTGAACGAAACCCAGCAGATGTTTCCGCTATACAGCCAAGGGGACGTGGTGACGGATCAATTGGCGAGCTCCTATGCGACGACCTCGAGGCTGTACGCCGATGCCACGACGCTGGAAGGCAATCCAACCGATAAGGATCTCTATGCGGCCAATGCCAAGGCCGACAAAGAGCATGCCGTAGAGCAATTCAGCCACTTGATTGAGCGCTACCCGTTGAGTCCGCTGTCAAAAAGCGCCGCGGCGGAACTAAAGGCGCTGAAGGTGCCGGTACCCCAACCAACACCGGCAGCGATTCAGTTCAATAAGCAAGAAATTGCGGGGCGCGAAAAGGCACCTGACCCGCGTGGCCTGGACGGCTGGTTTGGGATAAAGTCCATGTGGACGGGAAAACCGGCAACGCAATTGGCACGTGCTGATAAAGTTGGACAACCGCAGGTGGCGCAGTTGCCACCGCCCGCACAGCCACCAGCACCCGGGCTGCAGACACTGATTCACAAGACGATGGTCGCCAGTGGGGCAATCCCGGCGACGGTTTCCGCGCAGTTGGCATCGGCAGAAAAAGAAGCGACTCGCGTTCAAAATGCACAAGCGGCCTCGGAGGTGAATCCCACGGAAGCCGAAACGAAAGCCGCACCGTTGCAATTTCAAAATGTGCCCACGGAAAAGGCACGCGGCGCTGACACGCCACCGACGGATACGCCGCAGGCGACGACGGGCAGCAACTTTGACGATCCCAACGCAGCAGCGGCAGCGCCGGCGGTTGACCCTAACGTCGTGCTGACTCCGAATGAGCTCGACATGGAAAACCGGGACCAGATGCTGGCGGACACGATCTACCGCAACGTTCCGGCGCCACTGAATGAACTCAAAAAGAGCCTGCACGCCGCGGCCGAGCGGGAGATGAAGCTGCTGAAAGAGATCCGCAAGCAGGAACTCGAGAACGAGAAGACGATTAAGCAGCAGAAGAAACCGGCGGCGCCTGCCAAGATGCCGGCGAAGAGCGTGCCAGCCAAATCCGGCGGCGGGCTGTAAACTCTCTGCATGGCAACTGAATATCGCGTGGGTACGGGGTGGGATTCCCACGTCTTTATACCCAACCGCACGCTGTGGCTTGGGGGCATTGAGGTGACGCATCCGCTGGGACTGGCGGGCCATAGCGACGGCGACGTGCTGCTGCATGCCATCTGCGACGCCATCCTGGGCGCGCTGGGAGAAGGCGACATCGGCACGCACTTTGCGAGCGGCGATCCGCAATGGCACAACGCCGCGAGCGAGCGATTCGTGCGGCACGCCGTGCAGGTAGCGCGGCGCGACGGCTGGAAGATCGCCAACCTCGACGCCAACCTGATTCTGGAGCAACCGCGCATTCAGCCGCTGCGGGAAGCATTGCGGGAGAGCGTGTCTTCGCTGCTCGAAATTCCTTCCGAGCGGATATCGATCAAAGGCAAGACGCCGGAGGGGCTGGGCAACCCGCAAACTGCTATTGCGCAGGTGGTGGTGCTGCTGTGCCGCGGAGCGGAGGCGATTTGAAACTGAGCAGCATGATCACGGCGGTGGACTTGCACGCCTGCGGAGAACCGGGGCGGGTGATTACCGGTGGCGTGCGTGGTGTGCCCGGCGCGACGATGTACGAGAAAATGCGCTACCTGCGCGAGCACGGCGACGGTTTGCGCAAGCGCATGCTGCGAGAACCACGTGGGTACCCGGCTGCGAACTGCAATCTGATCTTGCCTCCGACCGTAGCAGATGCTGACGCGGGTCTCGTGATCATGGAGCAGGTTGAGTACCCACCCATGTCCGGATCCAACACCATTTGCGTGGCGACGGCGCTGGCAGAGACCGGGATGGTGCCCACGCGGGAGGGCGTAAATCACCTCAAGCTGGAGGCGCCTGCCGGGCTGATCGAGGTTGAAGTCGAGATGCGCTCGGGCAAAGCCGTGTGCGTCACGTTTGAGAATGTGCCTGCGTTTGCAGTGCATCTCGATGTGCCCGTTGCAGTCCGAGACCTGGGCACGGTCAAAGTTGACATCGCCTGGGGCGGGATGTTTTACGTTATCGCAGACGCCGACGCGCTGGGGTTGGCAATCGAACCAGGCAATGCACGCGAGCTGGTGCGTGTGGGCGAAATGATCAAGGCCGCCGCGCAGGAGCAATACCCGGTGCGGCATCCGGAAAACGAGGACATTACCGGACCGACCATTGCGGAGTTGACCGCGGGCGGCAAAAATACGGTGATCGTCTCCACCGGAAAGCTCGACTGGTCACGGCCGGAGACCTGGACCGGCACGCTCGACCGCTCTCCCTGTGGCACGGGAACCTGTGCGCGGATGGCGGCGCTGCATGCCGGCGGCAAGCTGCCGCTCGGCGAAGATTTCGTGCACATGGGCATACTCGGCACCACGTTCACGGGGCGGCTGCTGCGCGAAACCAAGGTTGGCCCTTACACAGCCGTCGTGCCGACGATATCCGGCCAGGCGTGGATTACTGGGATTGCGCAGTACGTGCTCGACCCCGGCGATCCGTTCCCGGAAGGATACACTGTCGGCGACCTCTGGGGCGGGCAAGCGTAAACGTCACCCAGAAATCCTACCGGAGCATTCGCCAGTAATTTCGGAGTGAGCTTCTGGCGACCGGGATCACCACAAATGCCTGGTGGCGAAGGCGTGGCCGGAGCCGGATTTGAGGTAGTGCTCGAAATGATTGGCGCGAGTGGGGTCGGTGAAGGCGGCGTAGGTTATGAGGCGCCAGGGGGCGTGCGGGGCGGTGTGGGGGAGTTTGCCGCGGTTGTGATCCTTCAGGCGGCGCTTTATATCTGAGGTCACGCCGACGTAGCGGTGAGCGCCGGCGGAGGATTCGATGAGGTAGACGTAGCGCATGTCTGGACGGCAGAGGAAGGCAGCGGCGAGGGAAAGCACCCAAGTGGGGGGTGGACTCCAGGGGCCCTGCTTCGCGCTGCGCGGCTACGCAGGGCACCATGTTTGCGCGTAGCGCAAACATGGTGGAGGCGGGGGGAGTTGAACCCCCGTCCGAAAGTGCTGCCGGTGAGGAGAGCTACGGGCGTAGTCCGTTCCGGTGGATCTCGCGCTGGCCGGTCAGAGCGGACAAGAGCCGATCAGCGCCAGCCCCTACCCCTTGCGGAGTTCTCGACTGCGACGCCGGGACATTGCGCCACAGACCAGCCTGCAAAAGTGACGCCCACTACAAGCCTACAGGCGAACTTGCGTGAACGACGTTGCTAATTAAGCAGCGTATGCCAGTTGATTAGAATTGGCAGTTGTGGTTTTCCATGCGATTGCGGGAGCATGGAACCCGGCACGCCTCCTCATCTCATCCACTTCCGTCGAATCCGGGACGCCCCCAATCCGAAGAAGCTAGTACGATTATAGCAACCGCCTGTGCTGCTTTCCGAAACTGAGCTGCGCGCTGCCCTGGAACCGTTATTAGACCGCTTGCTGGCCGAACGGCTGCGGCTTTTCCAGCTCCAATTCGAGCCGCGCGTACAAGCACAAATTGCCGCGGCGCTGCAACCGCAGAGCGCGCTCGAACTGCAGGACGGGCTGCAGCGGATCGGGAGCGCAAAGGGGCCCGCACAGGTGCTTGCGGCGCTGTTTAAGGCTGGCTCGGCGGTGGTTGGACCGCAACGGGCGCTGATCGTAGTACGCGGCGAGCAAGCAGCGGTGTGGAAGCAGGAGGGCATTTCTCTGCCGTCACGTTTTCCGGCTGCGCAATGCGAGCAGCTACTACCACGCGAGACGCGCGCTGCGGTGAAAGTGCGCGGCACTACCGTGGGTTATTTTTGCTGGGAGGGAGTGACACTGCCGGCACCGATCGAGGCGCGACTAGCGATTCTGATCCAGTTCGCGGGACTGGCGTTGCTGGAAACTGGACTGCCCACGGAAACAGCTACCGTTGTGGCATCTCCGGCTGCCAGTGTGGCGGTGGCGCCGCAGCGGCCGGAGACGGGTTCAGATTCAGGGCGATTCGCTGAGTTACTCATCGAAGACCTGCGGTTGTTCCTGAAGCGAGAGCGGGCCGAAGATCTGGGAATGGGAGTACGCGCGGGCGATTGGCGCGAGCGCTTTGCGCCGGAAATCGAACGCTGCCGACAGGCCTTTGCGATTCGCTATTTCGGTATGGAGGAAGCCAGAACTTTCGAGGAGGTGGTGCCACGTTTGGGCGCACGGCTGGAATTCTAGTTGGGATCGGATTACTAGCCGGTTTCGCGCAGACGCCCCGAACATTCCCACGCGCGGCGGCACGGCTCTATCTCACGAGCGCACAGGCTCCGGAGCCGCAGCTCTCCGGTAAGGCGCAGCAGCCGGACCCTGCTGCTGTCGCTCAAGCGGAAAAGAGGCTGCGGGCGATTGCGGCGCACGGGCCGAACGGGCGTGAACGCGCGCTGGCGGCATTTGTGCTGGGGAAGGGCGAAGCGGAACGCCAGCAGACGAGCGCGGCGGCACGGGATTTGGCGCGCGCGGCGGAGTGGGTACCGGTGCGAGACGCGGCCACAGCCACGCTGGTGCGGATGTGGGCGCAGGCCAACGACGATACCCAGACGCTCGCCGCCGCAGCCCGGTGGCCTGTGGCGAAGCGCGACGTGTTTGCCGCCGCGATTGGCAAACCGGCGGCACGGGCGGCTGCCAAGCTGGAAAACTGGAAGGAAGCGCAGCTATGGGCGGAGCGGTTTCCGAGTGATCCGGACATGCTGTGGATTCTGGCGCAGGCAGAAACAGCGCTCGGTAATGAGCTCGCCGCAGGCGAAGCGGAGCGGAAGATTTACTATGAATTTCCAGCTTCCGCGGCGGCCAGGCAGGCGGGGCCGGTTTTCCTGGAGAGCCTGCGTTCGCTACCCAAGCTGGCAGCGACATGGCGGCTGGAAGCCGTGCGCGCGGAAGCCTGGAATCGGGCCGGGAACCCCAAAAGGGCTGCAGGGCGATTCGCAATTGCCGCTGGCATGGCACCGCGACGGGTCCGAGAGGGACTGGTGGCGCGCGAGGCGCGCGCGTGGCTCGCAGACGGCGATATGGACCGCGCCCAGGTGCGTTTGCAAACGCTGCTGCAAAGTTCCGAACGGGCGCAGGCACTCGAAATCGAGATCGAAGTGGCACGCCACCGGGCCGAAACGGACGAAATTGCCAAGCCAATCGACACTTTATTGGACGAGTATCCCCACAGCCGTTGGACGGCGCGGGCACTGTTGCAAGCCGGCGATGAGGCGACGCTACACTTTGATGCGGCAACCACGCAGAAGCGGTTCGATCAGCTTGCCGAACACTTTCCACAGACGCCCGACGGTGCGAAGGCTTTGTGGCGTTCGGCATGGATTGCATTCCGGCTGAATCAGAGCGATGCTGCCCAGCGGCTAGAACAATATCTGCGGGAGTATCCGCATGGCGCAGCCGTGGCGGACGCAATTTTCTGGCGGGGTGCATGGGCCGAACGGCATGGCGAGCTGGCCTTGGCACAGATGTGCTATCAGACGGACACACGCTACTTTCCCGGAAGCTATTTCGGCCAGCAGGCGCGGCAGCGAATGCAGCGAGCGGCCAGAAGCACAATTGGAGATGACCCACCCGCGCCGAGTTGGCTCGCGGTGTATCAGCGGGATAAACCGACGCCCAGAGCGGGTCCAATCCCGGCGCGGCTGCGAGCCGAGGTGGAGCGTGCGCGATGGATGGCGCAGGCCGGACTGGTAGACCCCGCGGCGGCCATTCTGATGCATGTGCTGTACGCAATGCCGCGCGGCGAGACATCGCTGGGACTGGCACGCGAGGCCGGAAAAGTCGAAAGCGAGCGGCAAGCCTGGAACCTGGGCATGACGGCGATGATCCGGGCGGTTCCGGACTATGCCGAGCTGCAGCCGGAGCAATTGCGTCCGAGCGATTGGAAGCTGCTGTTCCCGGCACCGTATCCGGACGACATCGCCGCGGTTACACGGGAGTTCGGTCTAAATCGGGATCTGGTATTGGGTCTGATCCGGCAGGAATCGGGATTTAACGTCGGGTCGGTTTCCTACGCACATGCGCGTGGTCTGATGCAGTTGGAACTGGGCACAGCCCGCAAGCGCCTAGCGAGCCTTCCGGAGGCCTGGCGGCTTCTTAAAGGGCCAGGGCCGTTATCGGCGAGCGATCTGCTTAAGCCAAGTTTGAATCTTGCGCTGGGCACGGCCGAACTAAGCCAGCTCGTGCAGGAATTTGATGAACCCGCGTATGCACTGGCAGGCTACAATGCCGGCCGCAGCCGCGTGGTGGAATGGAGGCAACAATTTCCAGGACTGGCGCTGGACGCCTTCATCGAATCTGTGCCCTTTACGCAGACGCGCAACTACATTCAGGCGGTCTTGCGCAATGCGGAACGCTATCGTGAAATTTATGGCCCATGAACCCCGAGGACTACTTGCATCCTGTACATAGACGTGGTGAGATGGGGGCACGCAGGAAAGGAGGTGGTCCAGTGGAACATTCAGATGGTTTATGCAGCAACGATTGGACTTGCGAGGTGGCTGAGGCCTAGGCTTCGCCAGGCCCCGAAGGTTCCGCGGTCCATGGCGGCGCCTCGGCCAATTTCATCAGTACACCGTCTTCGGGTACGGCCCGAAGCCAATCGAAGGGGCTCTGGTCAAAAGCCAGAGCCTCTTCTGCGTTTTAGCCAAAAAATTGCTTTTGAGAACCGCAACTCTGGATTCGGAACCGGGTTTGTACTAGCAACCCGTAAGCGCACCCAAGGGCCTGGGAGCGAAAGCTCCCAGGCCCTTTTAGCTTGTGCAAAATTCATGCTACAGTGGGAGTTCGCTGCGGGAGTAACTCAGTGGTAGAGTGCGACCTTGCCAAGGTCGAAGTCGCGGGTTCGAATCCCGTCTCCCGCTCCATTCTCTCGCTGCCAGCGGGCCTGCGGCGTCCAGAAAATTGCCGCTTGACCTGACTATATCCACTGGTGTACATATAAGTTGGCTATGGACCGCGAAGCCCATCCAGGCTCCCGGGGACTGCGGGGAAAGCTTGCCAGCATGGGAGTGATGGTGTGTTGCATCACGTTGTTCTGGTTCGCGCCGCCGCATCCCCTCCGGGCACAAGCACGCTGGTCCGCGCCGGTGAGGCTGATCTGCAACGCAGCAGTGCCCGCTGACGCGGGAGCGGCACGAGCGGACAGCGCTGCGCAGGCGCAGGCCGAACGGGCGCTGCCGGCTGCGTCACCACGGCCGGTATTAACGCTGCACGAGCCCCGCAGCCAAGCGAGTCCGGCTGCTGCCCTCGTTCTGGCTTCCCCTCCGCTGCGCATCTAACTTGCACCCTGCCCGCCCTTGCCTTCGCGCGGTCGCGGGAAGGCGCGCAGTGATCAAAGCACCGATCGAGGAGGAAGATCATGGGAGCCAAGTCTATTTTGCTTGTGGACCCGTCCCGTCTGCGGATGCCATTTTTCAGTGAGATTCTGCAGGGATCGGGAACAGTGCTGGAGTTTGCCGATGCGGACAAAGCATTGAGCGCGGTGAAGCGCGGACTGACCGTCGATGTAGCGGTGATGTATTACCGGATCGCGCTGACACCACTGATTCAATCGCTGCGGCGATTGCAGCCGCGGGCGGGCATTGTGGCGTACGGCGCACCCCGTATGGATACGCCGCTGGGGGTGGATGCGTACCTGCTGGAGCCGATATTGAGCGCCGAGCTGGAAGGTACAGTTGAGCTTTACCTCAAGCGGCGGCGCAATGAAGGCATCGCCACGTGGGCTGAGGCGTCGTCACTAGCGGCAGCGGAACGGCGCGCTGCCAACCTGGCGCGACACAAGCCCAGCTTAGCCCGCTGAGCAATTCCAAGGTCGATGTACTCCGCAGCGGCCGTTCCGCCGGGCTACCGGCGTACACAGGCGCTCAGGAAGTTCTGCAGGAGTTGCTTGCCACTGGTGGTGAGAATGCTTTCGGGGTGAAACTGCACGCCTTCAACCGGCCAGTGCTTATGGCGGACGCCCATGATGACGCCGCTGGGATCCCGTGCGCTGACTTCCAGGCATTCAGGAAGTGAAGCGGCCTCGATGACCAAGGAATGATACCGGGTTGCCGGCAACGGTTGCGGGAGGCCGGAAAAGATGGTGCGGCCGTCGTGCTCGATGTCACTCACTTTACCGTGCATCAGAACCGGGGCGCGGACGATGCGGCCGCCAAAAGCGGCTCCGATGGCCTGATGGCCGAGGCAGACGCCCAGAATGGGCAGGCGGCCGGCAAAGTGGCGCACCAGTGGAATGCTGATGCCCGCTTCCGCCGGGGTGCAGGGACCGGGCGAGATGACGAGCGCGGCTGGGCGGAGGGATTCGATTTCGTCCAGAGAAATCTGGTCGTTGCGGCGGACCTCAACCTGCTCGCCCAGCTCGCCCAGATATTGCGCCAGGTTGTAGGTAAACGAATCGTAGTTATCGAGCAAAAAAATCATGGGGTTAGGCGCCGGACCGAGCGCGTTCGAGCGCGCGCATCATGGCACCGGCTTTGTTGACGCACTCCAAGTATTCTCGCTCTGGAATGGAATCGGCGACGATGCCCGCACCAGCCTGCACCGAAGCCATTCCACGACGGAATAAGATAGCTCGGATGAGGATGCAGGAGCTGAGATTACCCTCGTAGTCAAAATTCAATACAGTACCGCCATAAGGCCCGCGGCGGGTGGGTTCGAGTTCCTCGATGATTTCCATGGCGCGGACTTTGGGTGCACCCGAGAGCGTACCAGCGGGAAAGCAGGCGGCCAGGGCGTCAAACATGTCGCGGCCGGGCGCCAGCTCGCCGCAGACATCGGAAACCAGGTGCTGCACGTGCGAATACTTTTCGACCGTCATCAAAGCCGGGACACGAACCGAGCCGACGGCGGCGACACGGCCAATGTCGTTCCGGCCCAAATCGACGAGCATGACGTGTTCGGCGCGCTCTTTTTCATCTTCGAGCAGTTCCCGTGTCAGATCGGCGTCGGCGGCTTCGTTGGCGCCGCGTGCGCGGGTGCCTGCGATGGGACGATAGAAGAGGTCGCGCTGGTTCACTTGCACCAGCAGTTCGGGTGAGGCGCCGACCAGCGTCAGCGTGCCGAGCTGCAGGAAGAACATGTAGGGGGAGGGATTGATCGCGCGCAACGCACGATAGACCTGAAAGGGCGCAACGGAGGTGGATACGTCGAAACGCTGCGACAACACCACCTGAAAAATATCGCCGGCTGCTATGTATTGCCTGGCCCGGGTGACGGCGGCTTCAAATCCCGGCCGCTCCCAGTTGGGAAACACGGGCATGCGACCGGGCTCCGGCGCCGATTTGGGCAGTCTCGGGCGCCGCTGCAGGCGCTCGGCCATCGCCGTCAAATCGTCGCAGGCAGCCTGATACTCGGTTTCGAGCGAGGCGAACTCGGCGCCAGCGGCCGCGTCGGTGCGGACGCAGGCGACCAGCGTAATCTGCCGGCGCACGTGATCGAAAATGACTTGACGCGAAAAAAACATGAGCAACGCATCGTCGGTGCGCAAATCATTGCGTGCCTGTTCGGGAAGCCGCTCGAAGGAGCGGACCATGTCGTAGCCGAGAAAGCCGACCGCACCGGCCAAAAACGGAGGCAGGCCGGGCTGGGGAGCGATGCGGCGCTGGCGCGCTTCGGCCCGCGCCAGCGCGAGCAAAGGCTGACCGGCAGCCGTCCAGGGGCCCCAAGTCGCCTTCTCGCCGCGCTGCTTGCGCCGGCTGCGGCGAACTTCCACAACGCCCTTGCGTTGGCGCAGCAATTGGTCGGGCGCGACACCGAGAAAAGAGTAGCGGCCGATGCGCTCGCCGCCCTCGACGCTTTCGAGCAGATACGAGTAGGGCGAGGACGCACCGCGGATGGCATTCAGATAGGCCGCCACGGGCGTATCCAGATCGGCCAGAAAGGTGCAGGTGAGCGGGACAAGGTTAAACTCCGCCGCCAAACGCTGCACATCGGCCAGCGCAAGGGAGGGCACAATCCGGATGGGCATGAGAAGCAGCATTGTAGCAGCGTGTGGCAGTTACAATCAAAGGGATGAGCGCGGCAGAGCCAATTGCGGCAAGTGCGAAGGCGACGCACGCTGCCGAACCGCCCGCCTGGGGGTGGAAACGGCGGTTCTTACTAGGGTTGGCGCGAACGCTCGTGCCGCCGCTGGTGCGAATCCTGGGCCGCACGTGGAGATGGGAGGTGCCGGAAGGCGTGCCGCCCGGCTCGTTCAGCGAACCGCCCCGACCGGCGGTATACGTTTTCTGGCACCGGTGCCTTTTGCCGATTGCATGGTTTGCGCGCGATCACGGTTTCGGCGTTCTGGTGAGCCAGCATTTCGACGGAGAACTGATCTCGCAAGTTGCGGAACGGCTGGGGTATCGACTTTTTCGCGGATCGAGTACACGCGGCGGACACGACGCGCTGCAGGAAATGCAGGTGGCGCTGGCCGGGGGGCAGCCGATTGCGCTCACGGTGGACGGACCGCGCGGGCCGTGTTTTCAAGCGAAGGGCGGGGCCATCCAACTGGCCAGGGCGACGGGCGCACCGATCTACGCCTTGCACATTTCGCCACGCGGCGCGTGGACGATGCGAAGCTGGGACCGGCTACAGCTTCCCAAGCCGTTTTCGCGCGTACACGGCATATGGACTGGTCCGCTGATGGTTCCGGGCGATTGCAGTCCGGAACAGGCGGAAGCCTTGCGGTTGCAAATGGAGAGCATGCTCAACCGGCTGCGCATCCAACACGATTTCATGGAAGGAGAGAAAGAGCAATGAAACTCGGGATGGTGGGACTGGGCCGCATGGGCGGCAATATGACACAACGGCTGATCGAGGGCGGGCACCAGGTGGTGGTTTATGACCCGGCGGCGGCTGCGGTCAAGGAGGCGCAAGGCCATGGCGCGGAAGCTGCCAACAGCCTGGCGGACATGGTGAAGCGCCTGGCAGCGCCAAGAGTGATGTGGGTGATGGTGCCGTCGGGCGCGATCACGACGACGACCATTACGGAACTGTGCCGGTTGCTCAGCAAGGATGATGTGCTTATCGATGGCGGCAACTCGATGTACAAGGACTCGATCCACCATGCGGAACTGGCGCAGAAGCGGGGCGTGCATTTTCTAGATGCCGGAACCAGCGGAGGAGTCTGGGGCCTGACGGTAGGCTACTGCCTGATGGTGGGTGGGGAAAAAGAGATTTTTGACCGTGTGAGCCCGATCCTGAAGACACTGGCGCCGCCGGAAGGCTATTTGTATACCGGACCGGCCGGGTCGGGACACTTCGTCAAGATGGTGCACAACGGCATTGAGTACGGCATGTTGCAAGCCTACGGGGAGGGTTTTGAGATTCTGGAAAAATCGCAATACCCGCTGGATCTACGAGCGATTGCGCATCTTTGGAACCAGGGTAGCGTGATTCGCTCCTGGCTGTGCGAATTGGCAGAAAGAGCGTTTGCACGCGAGGCGCATCTGGACAGCATTCGCGGCTACGTCGAGGATTCGGGCGAAGGGCGCTGGACGGTGCAGGCGGCAATCGATGAAAATGTGCCGGCGCCGGTGCTGACGCTGTCGCTGCTGGCACGGTTGCGATCACGACAGCCGGAGTCGTTCAGCGCCAAAGTCATTGCAGCCTTGCGCAATGAATTTGGCGGCCATGCGGTCAAAAAAGAAGGCGCGCACTAGCAATGCCGCTCGAATGGATAACACACGCGGCGCTTCCCGAGCTGACGGCGGCGTTCTGCCGCAAGCTGAAAACCGTGCTCACGGAACCGGGCGACGCTGCTGTGGCGTTGACCGGAGGGCGCTCGGCAGGAGCCTTTTATGACGCCTGGGCGGCGAGCGGGGTGGATCCGCGCTGGCAGTTCTACTGGAGCGATGAGCGGCTGGTCGAACCGAATGATCCCGACAGCAACGTGAAACTTGGGCGCGAACGGTTGTTCGGCCCGAGCAAGGTAGCGGAAGAGCACATCCACGCGCCACGCACGGCGCTGGCAGGCGAGAAGTGCGCGACGGACTATGCGACGTCCATCCGGCTGGCAGTCCCGGCCGGCGAAGGCGCGACGCCGGCATTTCCGCTGATTATCCTGGGCATGGGCGCCGACGGGCACACCGGATCGCTGTTTCCGGGACGCAACCCATACGAAGAGCAGGAAAAACTGGTGCGCGCGGTCGCCGCCACGCCGGCCCACCCGCATGCGCGGATTACGTTTACCCCGCAGCTCATCAACGCCGCCCAGCAAGTGTGGTTTTTGGTGACCGGAGCAGCGAAAGCGTGGGCCGTGGAGCAATTAGCTGAGCGAAAACTGGCCATCGAACAGTTCCCTGCGCTGGCGGTGGATCCGCAGCGAACCAAAATAACGATCTTCGCCGACGAAGGCTCGACGGGCGGGCGCGACTATTCCTGAGTGGTGGCGGACTAGAATCAGAATATGAGTACCCGACCAGCCCGTGGGTATGCGGCCGCACAGGCCAAGGCTCCGCTCGCGCCATTTACGTTTGAACGGCGGCAGCCTGGCGCGCGTGACGTCGAAATCGAGATTGCCTATTGCGGCATTTGCCATAGCGACATCCACCAGGCGCGCGATGAGTGGGGCGGCGCTATCTTTCCGATGGTGCCGGGACATGAAATCGCCGGACAGGTGCGCGCGGTGGGCAGTGAGGTCAGCCGCTACAAGGCGGGAGACTGGGTGGGGGTGGGGTGCATGGTAAACTCCTGCCGCACGTGCGAGAACTGCCGGGAGGGACTCGAGCAGTTCTGCATCCCGGGAGCGAACTTTACCTACAACAGCCACGACCGCGATGGAACTCCCACTTATGGCGGCTACTCCGACCACATCGTGGTGGATGAAGATTTTGTGCTGCGGATTCGGCATGATCCCAAGCAAATGGCGGGCGTGGCGCCCTTGCTGTGCGCGGGAATTACCACTTATTCTCCGCTGCATCACTGGAATGTAGGACCCGGCAGCAAGGTCGGTGTGGTCGGGCTGGGTGGACTGGGGCACATGGGCGTAAAGCTGGCGCACGCGATGGGCGCGGAGGTGGTGCTGTTTACGCGCAGTCCGCAGAAACTCGACGATGGCAAAAGGCTGGGCGCCGACGCCGTAGTGATATCGAGCGACGAAGCGGCGATGCAGGTGCACCATCGGCGTCTGGATTTCATCTTGGACACGGTGGCCGCGGTTCACGATGTGAACCCGTATCTCGGACTGCTGCGCCGGGACGGCGTGCATTGCCTGGTGGGAGTGCCGGACCGGCCCCTGTCGGTGATTGGCGGGGGACTCATCATGCAGCGCCGAAGCCTGGCGGGTTCGCTGATCGGCGGCATCGCGGAAACACAGCAGATGCTGGATTTCTGCGCTACGCACGCGATCGTGAGCGACGTCGAGGAAATCCCCATTCAGAAAGTGAACGAGGCGTATGACCGGGTGGTGCGGAGCGACGTGCGCTACCGGTTCTCTATTGACATGAAAAGCCTCGAGGCGGCAGGCAAGTAGGGGCCATGCGTGAAGCACTGGAGCGGCTGGTTGCGGGCCAACACCTAACCCGTGCGGAGGCGCGAAAACTGCTAGCCGCGATTCTTGCGGGGCCAGAATTCGAAACCGAACGCGCTGGGCATGACATGAGCGTCGCCGCGATATTGACGGCGCTGGCAGCCAAGGGTGAAACCGTAGACGAGATGGCAGGGTTTGCCGAAGCCATGCGCGGCGCGATGGTGGATATTGGGCTGAACGGGCAACCAAGGCACTGGGTGGATACGTGCGGAACCGGCGGTAACGCCCGCAAGGTGTTTAACGTTTCGACGGCGGCAGCGCTGGTTGCCGCAGCATCCGGACAAGCTATCGCCAAGCACGGCAATCGAACCAGCACCAGCATCTGCGGATCGGCAGACATCCTCGAGGCGCTGGGCGTGAGACTGGATTTTCCGGCGGAGCGGCTGGGAGCGTGCCTGCGGGAGATTGGGATTGCATTCTTGTTTGCGCCCCTGCTGCATCCGGCGACCCGGCAGGTGATGCCGGCGCGGCGCGCACTGGGGATACAGACAATTTTCAATGCGCTGGGACCGCTAACCAATCCTGCCGGAGCGGAGTCGCAGGTGGTTGGGGTATCGTCGATCTCATTGCTGGAGAAGATGGCGGAAGCCTTGCAGCTGCTGGGAACGCGGCATAGCTTTGTGGTCCGGAGCCGCGATGGGATTGGAGAACTTTCAACCACCGACATCAACGACGTGGCCGAGATCGAGCACGGAGTGATCCGGCGCTACACGCTGAACGCGCGGGAACTTGGATTGCCGCGGGCTGACTTTGCCACTCTCCATTGCCAGAGCAAAGAAGAAGCGGTCAGCGTGATGCGACGCGTTCTGGCGGGCGAGAGCGGCCCGCTACAGGACATCGTCTGCCTCAATGCCGCCGCGGCGCTGGTGGCTGGGGGAACGGCGAGCGATTTGCGCGACGGCCTGAAACGGGCGCGCATGGCGCTGGTGGACGGCGCAGCGCAGCGAAAGCTGGAGATGCTGGTAGCGTATACGCAACACTAGGAGTAAGGAGAGCGGGTGGCGCAGCTGCTGCAACGCGTGGTAGTCTTGGGCGCGGGGACGATGGGTTCGCGCCTGGCGGCTCACTGCGCCAATCACGGCCTGAACGTTCACCTGCTCGACCAGACGACCGAACTGGCCGCCAGCGGTCTACAGGCCGCGGCCAAGAGCCGCCCAGCCGCATTCTTCCTGCCGCGGCTGGCCGAGGCGATCCGAACCGGTGATTTTGCCTCCGGGAACAAGGCGATTGCGGAGGCAGATTGGGTCGTTGAGGCGATCGTCGAGAACCTTGACGCCAAGCGCGCACTGCTGGCTCGGGTGGCGCCCCAGCTTCGGGCGGATGCCTTGCTGACAACCAACACCAGCGGATTGCCGGTTGCGGCCGTGGGGGCGCAGCTACCCGACAAGGTGAAGCGACGCTGGTTGGGTACGCATTTTTTCAACCCCCCACGCTATATGCGGCTGGTAGAGATGATTCCAACGCCAACGACGGACGCCGAAGCGGTGGCCTGGTTGCGTCGCGCGATTGAACTCCGGCTGGGTAAAGGCGTTGTGATCGCGCGCGACACGCCCAACTTTATCGCTAACCGCATTGGCGTGTTTGCGCTGATGAATACGCTGCGGCTAATGCAGGAGTTCGAGCTGGGCATTGAAGATATTGACGCGCTGACCGGGCTTCTGCTGGGCTGGCCAAAGTCGGCGACCTTCCGGACCCTGGACATGATCGGCCTCGACACGCTGGCACAGGTGGTGCAAAACTCCTATGCGAATCTGCCGAAGGATGAGCACCGCGAGCTCTTCGTAGTTCCAGAATTCGTGAAAGCGATGCTGCAGCGAGGCTGGCTGGGAGAGAAGAGCGGCCAGGGGTTTTACCGCAAGCAGGGCGACCAGATTGACGCGCTTGATTTGAAGACGATGACGTATCACCCCCGGCGCAAGGTGCGGTTGCCGTTTGATACGCTGGCGGCGGCGGTCAAGCAAAGCGAATTTGTGCGCCGGGGACTTGAGGAACTGTTCGCTTACTGCCAGGCGCGGCTGGGCGAGATTAGCGACGACCCTGAAGCGATCGACCAGGCCATGGAGTGGGGCTACAACTGGCAGCACGGGCCGTTCGCGATGGAGAGCGTCGTCGAAACCGGCAAAGGGCCCGCGCGTCCGCTGGGCGTCAGCGTACGCGCCAACCCCGGCTGCTCGCTGCTGGACTTAGGCGATGGCGTCGGCTGCCTCGAGTTTCACAGCAAGATGAACGTGCTGGGCGCCGATACGGTGGCGATGATGCAAACTACGCTTGCCGATTCCGGTCTGCCCTTCGATGCATTTGTGATTACGAACGGCGGGGAACAGTTTTCGGTGGGCGCCGATCTGGCCTATCTGCTGGCGCTCATTCAGAACGAAGAATGGGATGAAGTGGAAGAAGCGGTACGGCAGTTCCAGGCGATGAATCTGGCGCTGAAGCGCTCGCCACGTCCGGTGGTGGTGGCGCCGTTCGGGCTGACGCTGGGCGGCGGATGCGAAATGATGCTACACGCCGCACGTGTGGTGGCCCACGCGGAGTTATATGCGGGTATGGTGGAGATCGGCGCCGGCCTGATTCCCGCCGGCGGGGGCACGACACAAATGGCGTTGCGCATGGATCCGAAAACTGCCCTGGAGACCATCGCCATGGCGAAAGTCTCGACGTCGGCGGCTGAGGCACGCGAGCTGCGGTTGCTGCGCCGCGGCGATGAAGTGATCGCCAATCGCGCTTTTGTGTTGCAGGCAGCCAAGGACGCGGCGCGGCAGTTGGCAGACGCAGGCTACGAAGTGCCGCCGGAGGCAAGCGTGCGCGCCCCGGGGCCGTCTGTGGAGGCAACGCTAAAACTCGGCGTGTTCATGATGCGGGAAGCAGAGCAGATTACGAAGCATGAGCAAAAGATCGGCAACCACCTGGTGGGAGTATTGTGCGCGCACGGCGCGCCGGAGGGCATGATGGTGCCGGAAGCGAAGTTGCGGGAATGGGAGCGGGAGGCATTCCTGAGCCTGTGCGGCGAGACGAATACGCAGGAGCGGATCGCCTACCTGCTCAGGAACGGTAAGCCGCTGAGGAATTAGGCATGGGCGAGGCTTTCATATTGTCGAGCGTGCGGACGCCCATCGGCCGGGCGCCGAAAGGCAGCCTGCGCTCCACCCGGCCCGATGACCTGGGCGCACTGGTTATCGCGGCGGCCTTGGAACGCGCGCGCGTGGAGAAAGCAGCCGTCGAAGACGTAATTCTGGGCTGCGCTATGCCGGAAGCGGAACAGGGTCTGAATGTTGCCCGGATCGCGGCGCTGCGGGCAGAGCTGCCGGTTGAGGCCGCGGCGGCGACTGTGAACCGCTTTTGCGCCTCGGGGATCGAAGCTGTCGCGATCGCGAGTCAACGCGTCGCGGCAGGCGCCGAGGTTATTGTGGCCGGCGGCGCCGAAAGCATGAGCATGGTGCCGATTGTGGGCAACAAGCCGAGTGTCAACCCGTGGCTGATGGAGCGCCGGCCGGAAAGTTACCTGAGCATGGGGCTGACAGCCGAGCGGGTCGCGGAAAAGTACCATATCAGCCGCGAGGCAGCGGACGCATACGCTCTGCGCAGTCACCAGAGGGCGATTGCCGCGCAGGAGGCTGGCCGCTTCGACGAGGAGATCGTTCCGGTTGCGACACGCGTACCGGACGAAACCGCGGCCGACTACTGGCGGCCGATACGACTGGAGCGTGACGAAGGGCCGAGGCACGACACCTCAGCGGAAGCGCTGGCGGCCTTGAAGCCCGTGTTCCATGCTCATGGCGTCGTTACGGCTGGAAACTCCTCCCAAACCAGCGATGGCGCCGCGGCCGCGGTGGTGGTTTCCGAGGCGTTTTTGAAGGCGCATGCGCTTACGCCTGTGGCGCGCCTCGCCGGCTATGCGACGGCCGGCGTCGACCCGGCGTTTATGGGCATAGGACCGGTCGCTGCCGTTCCCAAGGCGCTGCGACGGGCGGGCTTGCGGCTGAACGAAATCGACCTGATTGAACTCAATGAAGCGTTTGCGGCGCAGACGCTGGCGGTGATGCAGGAACTCCATATGGACCCGGAACGCATCAATGTGAATGGCGGCGCGATCGCTCTGGGGCACCCGCTGGGATGCACCGGCGCAAAACTGCTGGCGACGATCATGCACGAGCTGCGCCGGCGCAACGCGCACTGGGGCCTGATCACGATGTGCGTGGGCGGAGGGCAGGGCGCGGCTGCGATCATTGAGAATCTGGTGCACTCATGAAAGAACAAAAGGCCACGCAGGGCGGGGAGTTTCTGCTCACTGAGCCGGCGGCGATTTTCTCGCCCGAGAGCTTCAGCGAACAACAACGGTTGATAGCGGAAACCGCCGAACGCTTTGCGCAGGAAGAGATCGCACCGGCGGGCGAGAAGATCGAACAGAAGGACTTCGCGACTGTCCGCGGCCTGCTACGGCGCGCCGGCGAGTTGGGCTTGACGGGGGTAGAGGTGCCCGAGGATTACGGCGGCCTGGGGCTGGATTTTACGGCATCAGCGATCGTGGCCGATCACCTTGCCATACAAGGCTCGTTCTCGGTGGCCTTTGGCGCGCACGCCGGCATCGCCACGTTACCGCTCGTATTTTTTGGCAACGACGAGCAGAAACGCTGCTATCTGCCGCGACTCGCTTCCTCGGAGTGGGTGGGCGCGTACGCGCTCAGCGAAGCGGGCTCGGGATCGGATGCGCTGGCGATGCGCACGCAAGCCGAACGAGAGGGCGGGGGAGGGTTCCGCCTGAATGGCGAAAAAATGTGGATCAGCAACGCCGGGTTTGCCGATCTCTTCACCGTTTTCGCCAAGGTGGACGGCAAGGCGACGGCCTTTCTGGTTGAGGCTGCCACCGCCGGGGTTTCGACCGGGGCGGAAGAGCACAAGATGGGGATCCATGGCTCGTCGACGCGGCCGTTGCTGCTGCGAGATGCCCGCATTGCAGAAGCCAACGTGCTCGGTGGGGTGGGCGAAGGCGCGCATATCGCCTTTCAGATTCTGAATGTCGGCCGCTTCAAGCTGGGTGCAGCCTGCATCGGCGGGGGACGCAATTGCCTGCGCGAGGCGATCCAGTATGCCCGCGAGCGGCAGGCATTCGGCAAGTCCATCGCTGAGTTTGGCCTGATCCGCGAGCATATTGCGCGCATGGCTACCGGGCTTTTCGCAGCGGAATCGGCGGTTTACCGCACGGTTGGCCTCATGGACCACATCCATCGACTGGATGAGTTCGCGATGGAGTGCTCGATGGTCAAGGTCCACGCCAGCGAGATACTGGATGACCTGGTGGACCGTGCCGTGCAGATTCATGGCGGCAATGGCTTCGTGCATGGCAACCTGGCGGAGGCAGCTTACCGCGATGCCCGCGTGAACCGCATCTTTGAGGGCACCAACGAGATCAATCGCATGCTGCTCACCGGTATGGCGCTCCGCAGGGCGCAAAAAGGAGAATTGCCGCTGCGCGAAGCGGTCGAGGGCGTGATCGCGGAAGTAATGGGTCCTGCGCAGACGCATTCACCCGCCGAGCAGGCACGCAGGGCCACGCTGCTCGTCGCAGGACTGGCGGTGCGGCGCTTCGGTGAAGCCATCGAGCACGAGCAGGTAGTGCTGGCCGCACTGGCCGATCTCATGATTGCCGTGTACGTGCTGCAGGCCGTCGCGGCGCGGCAGCCGGATGCGCTGATGACGCAGGTGCTCGCCAGCCGTTTGCTGGATGAGGTCGACGTGAGGGCAAGATATGCCCTGGCGACGATCAGCTCGGGCGACGAGCTGCGCACGCAGGCGGCGTGGGTGCGGCGATTGCTGAAACGCGACTTGGCTAACGTTGCGGCATGGGAACAGCAGATTGCCGCGCGCGTGATCGAAGCGGGGCGCTATCTCGTAGTCTAATCGGATGCTGCAGCGGCCGCTGGGCTGCGCGCAAGCTGGGCAAGGTACACAGCGCGCGCGTGACCCCACTGCGGCAAATTGCTGGGCGCGGTTTCCAAGCGGCGGAGCAATTCCGGCTCCAACTCCACGGGTATGGCGCTGCGGGCGAGCTCGACGGCGCGCGCGGCGTAGGCCAGGACCTGCGAGGCTTCCAGGCCCGAGACTTCATCGAAGAACCAGCCGCAGCTTGTAAACATAAACATGGCTGCGGTCTGCATTTCCAGCAGGTTTTGCACACGCGCCTGCTCGGCTGAAGACAAAGACCGGCGCGCATGGCGCTCCAGAAAAGGCACCCTGGCGCCGGGATCGAGACGACAGTCGATGTAGTCGTTGCGCGCGCCCCAGGGATTCCAGAGGAAGGTTCCTGCCGCTCGCGCGTACCCGGCCGCCAGTTCATCGCGGAGCCAGTCGAGTGCATCGCGCAGCGGCGCCCGCCACCCCTGGCGCCAGCCCGGATGACTGCCACAGTTGCAGCCACAGTCCGCACGCCAGCGCTCGACGCCGTGGGAGCAGCTCCAGGAAGAATTCTCATAAATCTCCACCTCGCGCCGGGGCGGATGTGCGGCCAAAAACCCGGCGTAGCTCGTCAGGCGTACACTTGGATTGGCGCGCAAAAAGCGCAGTGCGGCCGCAAGCGCCATGTCGCCGAAGCGGAAATGGTGGCCGTAGCTTTCGCCATCCGTTGCCGCACTCACCAGTTGCGGTTCCCGGTGGCGGCCATCAAAGGCGCCCGCGAGCCGGGTGGCTAGCCGGGCGCCATCGCGCAGGAGACCCTCGAAAGCAATCGCCTGGGCCAGACCGGCATCGTAGAAAAAGACGGCCACGGAGCGGCCGGAGGGCAGGCGGACCAGATAAGGAAAGTGGGGGTCAATTCTGCTGCCGCTGACGTCCTGCCATTGGTGTGAACCGAAGCGGCGCACACGCCGGGCCTGGCGGGGCGCCAGCACGGTGAACTGGATGCCTGCGGCGGCCAGCGCTTCGAGGCTGGCCAGATTCACGGCGGCTTCGGGCAGCCACATGCCGTCCGGCTCGCGCCCGAAGCGGTGCTCGAAATCACGCTTGCCCCAGAGCACCTGCGTCGCGCAATCGCGGGCGCTCGCCAGCGGCAAGATCATGTGGTTATACGCCTGAGCCATAGCGCAGTGCGTCTGCCGGTCAGCCGCCAGCACGGCGGCATAAGCCTCCGGGCCGGCCTTCTGCAGCCAGCTCAGCAGCGTGGGGCCGAAATCAAAACTCATATGAGCGTAGTTGTTCTGGGTGGCGAGCAGCTCGCCGGCGGCATTCAGAATGCGTGCGGCCGCATTCGGGGTGTAACACTCGGCGGCAACGCGCTCGTTCCAGTCATGGTAGGGACGGGCGGACGCCTGCGGCTCAATCGCTCCCAGCCAGGGATTTTCCCGCGGCGGCTGGTAAAAATGCCCGTGGAGGCAAACCCAGCGCTCCCCCGCACCGCTCACCAGGCTTCACTCCCCAAAAACACACAGCTCAAAGGCGGAAGCTGAAGTCGTAGCGAATCAGGCTGGCCGTGATGCGGCTCACCGATGGTCCACGCGCCGCCGAGATTGCCAATGCCGCTGCCTGCGTACAGTGTCGCGTCGCTATTCAGCAACTCGCGCCACCGGCCGCCACGAGGAACGCCGATCTGATAATCGAGCCGGGGCACCGGCGTAAAGTTGCACACCACCAGAACGATCTCGCCGCGCGCCGAGAAACGCAACCAGCTTAGCGTGCTTTGCAGGGCATCGTTACAATCGACCCAGCGAAACCCGAGTGGGTCAAAGTCGAGTTCATGCAGCGCCGCCTGTTCGCGATGGAGGCGATTCAGATCGGCAACCCAGCGCTCGATACCCGCATGAAACGGGTACTGCAGCAGATGCCACTGCACACTGGCGTCATGATTCCATTCGTCGCCCTGGCCGATTTCATCGCCCATAAACAGCAGTTTCTTGCCGTTTTGACCAAACTGGAAGCCGAGCAAAAGCCTTAGGTTGGCAAAGCGCTGCCATTCGTCGCCCGGCATTTTGTACAGGAGCGAGGCTTTGCCGTGAACGACCTCATCGTGGGAAAGCGGCAGGACGAAATTCTCGTGAGCAGCGTAGATCTGGCGGAACGTCAGTTGCGTGTGGTGATACTGCCGATGAACCGGTTCGTGCGCCATGTAGGTGAGCGTGTCGTGCATCCAGCCCATGTCCCATTTCATGCCAAAGCCGAGGCCGCCGACGTAGGTGGGGCGCGAAACCATGGGCCAGGCCGTGGATTCCTCCGCAATGGTCTGGACATCCGGGTAGTTGCCGTAGACGTCTTCGTTGAGTTGCCGCAGGAAAGAGATGGCGTCCAGGTTTTCCCGGCCGCCGAACTGATTGGGAATCCATTCGCCCGGCTGCCGGGAATAGTCGAGGTAGAGCATCGAAGCCACGGCGTCGACGCGCAGGCCATCGGCGTGATAGCGGTCGAGCCAGAAGAGCGCGCTGCTGAGTAAAAAGCTGCGGACCTCGTGGCGGCCGTAGTTGAAGATGCAGGAGTGCCAGTCGGGGTGAAAACCCTGGCGCGGATCGGCGTGTTCGTACAGGTGCGTGCCGTCGAACTCGGCGAGACCGTGAGCATCGTTGGGAAAATGCGAAGGCACCCAATCGAGAAGCACCCCGTAGCCGGCCTGATGGAGCGCGTCGATCAAATACATGAAGTCCTGCGGCGAGCCATAGCGGCTGGTAGGGGCAAAATAGCCGGTAGTCTGATAGCCCCAGGAGCCGTAGAAGGGATGCTCCATCACCGGCAAGAACTCAACGTGCGTGAACAGGGTGCGCTCCAGGTGTTGGATCAGCCGCGGCGCCAGTTCGCGATAGCTGAGCGAGCGGTTGCCTTCCTCGGGTACACGCATCCAGGAACCGAGATGGACTTCATAGATTGAAATGGGCGCGCTGCTGGAGTTGGCGCGTGCCCGGTGAGACATCCAGTCCTGATCGGACCAGGTGTAGGACAAGCCGGTGACAACCGAGGCGGTACGCGGCGGCAGTTCGGCATGGAAGGCAAACGGATCGGCCTTTTCGATCCATTGCTCGCTGCCGCGGGGCTGGATGGCGTATTTGTAAATGGCCCCGGCACCGACGCCCTCGACCCGGCCCTCCCAAATGCCCGAGCCAGCACGCGGGCGCAACCAGTTCACATCGGGCGTCCAGTCATCGAAATCCCCGATCACAGAGACGCGCTGAGCGTTGGGCGCCCAGACGGCAAAGCGGGTTGCTCCCGCTTCCACCTGTGCGCCCAGCTTCTCATATAAGCGCAGGTGTCGCCCCTCCTGGAACCAGTGCAGATCGGCGTCGCTGAGCAGGCTGCCCCCGGGAATCTCTGCCTGCACCGGCGAGGCTTCAGTGTTGCGCGTTCCGGGCTTGGGCAGTGCAGCGGCTGGACGCGATGAAGAAGATTTGCGAGGCATCCTTCTTGCACCTTACCATCGTTCCAGACAGGGTGACCTCATGGAATTTGCGCCGTTACCAGAACTGCCCGGACGTGCGGTGGTGTTGATGATTGGGCTTCCGGGTTCGGGAAAATCAAGCTACCTCGCGCATTACGGTCTGAGCAGCGTCTCGACGGATGCCTTACGTGAATTGCTATTTGGAGATGCCGCGGAGCAGCGCGCGGCAGGGCAGGTGTTTGGCCTCTTGTACAAGGTTCTCACCACACGCCTGGAAGTTGGAGTCCCACAGACGTTTATTGACGCAACTAATCTCGACGCCGCAGCGCGCAAGCCGCTGGTTCGCATCGCAAAGGAAGCCGGCATTCCGGCGATCGGCCTATGGCTGGACGCCGATGTGGATGAATGCCAGGCGCGCAGTCAGTTGCGCGGGCGCGTGGTTGAACTCGAGGTAATCCAGCGCTTCGCCCGCAAGCTGCGGCCGCCTACGGCTGCTGAAGGAATTGATCATCTTTATCGGGTGCGCGGTAGTGTCGGCGAGTGGGTATACTAGATTCGACTCGAGGGGCAGCGGTGCCGATTTCGACCATTATTGTGGATGACGAAAAGCTTGCGCGGGAAGAGCTGGGCTTTTTACTGCACTCGTTTCCCGAAGTGTCGGTCGTCGCCACCGGGCAGAACGGGCTGGATGCAGTCAAACTGGCCAAGCAGCACCAACCGGACCTGATGTTCCTGGATGCGCAAATGCCGGGCCTCGACGGCTTCGGCGCGGTGCGCATGATGGAAAGCAAACACATTCCGTTGCCGTGCCTGGTCTTCGCAACCGCGTTCGATCAATACGCGCTGCAGGCCTTCGAAGTCAATGCCGTCGATTACCTGCTCAAGCCGTTTGATACGTCGCGGCTGGCAAGGACGATGGACAAGGTCAAGCGGCAGATGGCGGCGGGGGATTCGGTCGAGGGCAAAATTGACCGGGTGCTGCAGATGCTCGACACGCGCAAGACCCCGGCGGCGACCAAAGTGGTGATGAAAGCCGGTGGACGGCAGTTTTTGCTGGATCCGCAGGAGATCGTCTTCGCCAAGATCGAAGATGGCGTGATTGTGATTGCCACGCGGCAAGTGGAGGGGCAATCAGCGTACCACACCATCGAAGAGCTGCAGGCGACGCTCGACGAAACGCACTTCTGGCGCGCCCACCGCTCGTATTTGGTCAATCTGAACCATATCCGGGAAGTGGTACCCTGGTTCAACAGCAGCTTCCAACTGCGGATGGGCGACAAGAACCACACCGAAGTGCCCGTCAGCCGGAATCAAAGCCGCCGGCTGCGCGAACTGTACAAACTCTAAGTGCGCCCAACCGAACGGTCTGTTGACGCACCCGAACGGTAGCCTCGATAATGGCTTTGATGGCTCTCAAGGCTGAAGCGACCCCCACCACTACCACGCCGGCACCCGGTCCCGAGCGCCTGCGCGAGCTGTACCGCGTTATGGTCACCTCGCGCAAGCTGGACGACCGCGAGCTGCTGCTCAAGCGCCAGCAAAAGATTTATTTTCAGATCAGCAGCGCCGGCCATGAGGCCATTACCGTGGCGGCCGGGGACGTCCTGCGCTCCGGGTACGACTGGGCCTATACCTACTATCGGGATCGCGCTCTCTGTCTGCGGCTGGGCGTAACGCCGCTGGAGATGCTGCTGGAAGCGGTGGGAGCGGCGAGTGATCCGGCCTCGGGAGGACGGCAAATGCCGTCTCACTGGGGCCATGCCGCGTACAACCTGGTGAGCAGCTCCTCGCCGGTTGGTACGCAGTATCTACAGGCGTTGGGTTGCGCCGAGGCGGGACGGTATCTCAATCGTCATCCCGAGGTGGACGACTGGCTGCGAGAGCATCCCCATCCACAAAAGGTGATCCACCACGAGGACGAAGTGGTGCTGGTAAGCGGCGGGGAAGGCTCCACCAGCCAGGGCGAGTTTTGGGAGGCACTGAACGGGGCCTGCCGCGAAAAGCTGCCGGTCCTGTTCCTGATTGAAGACAATGGCTACGCCATCTCGGTACCCGCCGAGCTTCAGGGACCCGGCGTGGGGGTTTCGCAGGTGGTGCGGGACTTCCCTAACCTGCTGGTAATGGAATGTGACGGCTGCGATCTGGTGGAAAGCTACGCCGCGATTACTCGCGCGCATGAGTATTGCCGTAATGGCAAAGGACCGGCTCTGGTGCATGCACATGTCATCCGGCCTTATTCGCACTCGCAATCGGACGACGAACGGCTGTATCGCCCCGCCGAGGAACGGGAAGAAGAAGCCAAGCTCGATCCGCTGCCACGGCTGCGCAACTATCTGATCGCGCGCGGCATTGCGTCGGCGGCGGATCTGGACGAGCTGGAAGCGGCGGTCGACGCCGAAGTGATTGCGGCCAGCGATGAAGCCGTGAAGGCGGCTTTGCCCGACCCCAGCTCGATTTACGACTTCGTGTATTCGCCCGATGTCGACATGACCGCGCCGGCGCTCGCCAGCGCGCCCGATACGGGCGGCAAGCCGCAGACCATGATCGACCTGATCAACACCTGTCTGCAGGAGGAATTCGGGCGCGATCCCCGCCTGCTGGCATTCGGCGAAGATGTCGCCGACTGCACGCGCGAGCAGAATCTGGACAAGGTCAAAGGCAAGGGCGGCGTGTTCAAGGCTACCGGCGGGCTGCAGCGCAACTATGGCAGCGATCGTGTGTTCAACTCGGCGCTGGCGGAAGCGACGATTATCGGAAGCGCCATCGGTTTGGCAACGCGCGGCCTCAAACCAGTGCCGGAGATTCAGTTTTTCGACTATATCTGGCCGGGCATGATGCAGATCCGGAACGAAATGGCGGTGATGCGCTGGCGCTCGAATAACGCCTTCGCGGCGCCGGTGGTGTTGCGCGTGCCCATCGGCGGTTATCTCACCGGAGGCGCGATCTACCACAGCCAGTGCGGCGAATCGATTTTCACCCACATTCCCGGACTCCGCGTGGCCATGCCGTCAACCGCGGCGGATGCCTGCGGCTTGCTGCGCACCGCGCTGCGTGGCGAGGACCCGGTGCTGTTTCTGGAGCACAAGCGGCTCTACCGCGAACCGGCCAACCGCAGCCCGCACCCTGGCAAGGACTACTGCATTCCCTTTGGCCAGGCGCGGATTGCGCGCGTAGGCCGGGATGCTACCGTGATCACCTACGGCGCCGTGGTGCCACGCGCGATTCAGGCGGCCGATAAGCTGGCGCACGAGCAGGGCCTTGAGGTGGAAGTGCTCGACCTACGCAGCTTGGCCCCCTATGACTGGGAGGCGATTGCCACGTCCGTGCGTAAAACCTCGCGTGCGCTGGTCGCGTACGAGGACGTGCTCAGCTTCGGTTATGGCGCTGAAGTTGCCGCCCGGATCGCGGACGAGCTCTTCGATGACCTGGACGCACCCGTGCGCCGTCTGGCTGCCAAAGACGTCTTTTGCGCCTACCAGCCGCTGCTGGAAAACGCGATTCTGCCGCAAGCGGCCGATGTGCACCGCGCGCTCAGCGATCTCCTCCGCTTTTAACGGCCGAGCAGCGCCAGTCGTAAGCAGTTGAGCGCGGTCTGGGCGCTGAAGCGGCGGATGCGGTCGCGATCGCCGTAAAAGCGGTAAGGAAATGTTTCCGTGCCTTTGCCGCGGCGGCCCAAGGCGATGAAAACGGTTCCGACCGGTTTGCGGGCGCTGCCGCCGCCGGGCCCGGCAATCCCCGTGATGGCAAGGCTCCAGTCGGAAGCGAAGCGTTCGCGGGCGCCATCGGCCATCTCGCGGGCGGTGGCAGCACTGACCGCACCGTAGCGGGCGAGCGTGGCCGGGCGGACGCCCAGCAAGTCCTGCTTCGCCTGGTTGGCGTAGCTGACCACACCGCCCAGAAAAAAATCCGACGCGCCAGCCGCGGTGGTGAGCCGCTCGGCGAGCATGCCTCCGGTACAACTTTCCGCCAGCGCGAGGGTCTGGCGCCGCTCGCGCAACAGGTTGCCCACCACCTCGGGCAGAGTCTGCTGTTCGCGGCTGAATACCGCCAGGCCCAGCTTGCGCTCGATGCGGCGCGCCAGGCGATCCGCGCGCGCCTGTGCACTTGCAGGCGTGGTGCCGGTGGCCTGAAAATGCAATTCCACCTGCGGTGCGGCCGTCGCCAGAATCGTGGTGACCGGATTGAGTGTCTGGCGGTAGATAGGCGCGGCGAGGGCATCGACTTCGCCCTCACCCAAACCCGCGGTGCTCAACACGCGTACGGCACGCGCGATGACGGGCACCCGCACCTTCAGTCTTGGCCTTACCGAGGCTGCAAACATGGTTTCGAGCTCGGGCGGGGGGCCTGGAAGAAGAACCAGAATCTTTCCGTTCTGCTCGCACCACTGACCGGAAGCCGTACCCAAGGGGTTGGGTAGCCACGCCGCCGAGGCCAGGCGCCGTGCCTGCCGCAATTGCATGTCGCGGAAAGGCCGATGCCGGCGCCGGAACCACTGGCGCAGGTGCCGTGTCGCAGCCACGTCGGGAACCAGCGCGACCCCCAGTGCCTCGGCCGCCGCGGCGACGGTGCGATCGTCTTCGGTCGGTCCCAGCCCACCGGTACACAGCACCACGTCACTGCGCGCCAGCGCAGCGCGGATGGCAGCCGATAGAGCTTGTGCATCATCTGGCAGCACCGTTTTCCGCTGGACTGCGATCCCGAGAGCCAGCAGCTCGCGCGTCAGAAATAGCGAGTTGGTGTCGAGGCGCGTGAAGCCGAGCAGTTCGCTGCCGACGGCAAGTATTTCGGCCAGCATCTATTTCTGTGGTGGTAGCGGCAATCCCAGCACCGGCCAGGGCAAATGAAAAAGTGAAGTGTGGGTCGCTAAGACGAGTGCCGCCGGCGCCGGCGCGCGCTGTGCCGCGGGAGCGAAGGCCAGCCCGACCAGGTTCTGCCCGCTGACGGCGCAGCTCGCTTTCCCTTCCGGCGTTATGCAAAGAATGCCGCGCTGCCCGCGCCAGGAAGCGGCTACATACAAATCTCCGTTTCCATCGAATGCCAGCCCCTGGGGCCGTCCCAGGCCCTGAAAAAACGTCGTCACGGCGCCGTGCGGGTTTACGCGCCACACCACATCGTTACTCGAGGTGCTCGGTCCGGTGGCGTAGAGGAACCCATCGGGCCCGAAGGCAAGGTGATACGCAGCCACACTGGGTTCGAGGGTGGCGAAGACAAACGTATTTCCCTGCTGATCGATTTTAAAGATGGTGCCGCTGCGGTCGCCCACATAGAGATCGCCGGCCGCATCGAACGCAATGCCAGTAGCTACACCCAGGCCCTGAGCCACCAGAGCGGCCGCGCCGTTGGCAGCCATGCGGTATACAGAACCGTCGAAGCGGCTGGAGGCATAGAGCACGCCGCGGCTATCAAACGCCAGGCCACTGGGATTGGTCAGGGCGCTACTCCAGGGTTTCATGCTGTAGTTGGCGTCAAGCTTGAAGATGCTGACCGGAGTCTTCTGTCCGCGCGCTCCGCTGAGGGTGGCATAGATATTGCCCTCCGCATCGAGCACGGGATTGCATACCGGATGCAGGTTTTCCGCAATCTGCACGCCGACCTCCAGATTCACGCGCGCACTCACCGCGCCGGCCCCATTCACTTCAATTTCCACTGGGCCAGATACGGCGGACTCCGGCACGCGCGCGATCAACATCGAGTTGCGAGCCGCCACCAGGGATGCCGTCAGACCGGCGATCCGCACCCCGGGCTGCTGGGCATCTCCGTGCAAACCCGATCCCAGAATCCGCACCTCACCGCCCGGCAAGGCGGCCGTTGGTTCCAGCGCATGAATCCTGGGAACATCCATGCCTTCAGCATAGCGCGCCTGGATCCCAGGCATAGAAACGGCCGCGCAGTACGCGTCCGCCGGCTTGCCGCTGCAACGCCCGCCGCAGTTGCCAGCGCCGCCACGCCCAGACGCCGCGCCGGCGGCCCAGCCAGCACCCCCACCAGATCGCCATGTCCACTTCCAGCGGCGTTGGCCTCCGGCCCGAAGGACCCCGTAGCGCCGCGACGGCATCTCCGCACAGCCTCCAGTTTTTCATATCCACTTAGAGGTTGTATTCGCGGGTCACGACTTACTCAGTTTTGTATCAATCCGGTGCGCGTGATAGCACATTCCTGATACAGAAAAGTGACGGCTCTTTCAGCCAACGCCGTAGGCATCTCTCGCCTCTAATTATTCGTAAGCAATTTCAGGAGTGACGAACTCACTCTTGAACCGGGCAGCCCGCCGGATACCGAGGGTGCGCATCGTCGATGGGACGGCAGGAGTGCGTGATGTCATACCGAAGAGTTGAACTCGCTTGTGCTCCCGGTCAGCATGTCAGCGGGCCACGCGCGATGCGGTTGGTAGAGAGCCGGAAAGCCCGGTTGGACGATCAGGGCAAACTGGTGCTGCTTGCCGGTACCGGAGGCTACGAACAATACGTCGATGAACGCGTCCGCTGGACGGAGCTATGCGCCGGCTATCTCATGAACGGCCGCACGATTAACCACGCATGAAACCCTGGACTTTTTTTCTGATTCTGGCGCTCGCAGCCGGCGGCAGCGCGCAAGGCACGCTCAACGGGAAATTCGTGTTGCCGACGGGGGATCCGGTCGCTGGCGGCACGCTTTTGTTACAGTTGAGCCAGGCGGCTACAAGCGGCGGCGGTAACTATCTGGCGCCAGCGCAGGTAAGCTGTTATACCTCAACCGACGGCTCAGTGGTGGGTGTGCCGAACCCACAGGCCACTCCCGCCGGTAGCGCCTTTGCTGGAACCGGGACGCTGACCGCTGGAACCTATTTCGTTTCGATTGCCTATAAAGGTCCAAGCGGTACAACGACGATTGCCTCTCCCCCGGGCGTTTTCATCTTAAGCCAAGCGGGGGAGCTGGTGATCAACCCGCCGACGTTGCAGCCCGTGACAGCGAGCGGCTACACCGTCTTCATGGGCAACTCGCCCGCGGCCGAGACCGTTCAGGGGAGCGTGACCGGCTGGGCAAGCTACACCCAAGCGGCGCCGCTGGCTGCCGGGAACGCGATGCCTACCCAAAACACGACGGCCTGCACGTTGCTGTTCAATGATCAGATTTTGCCTACTGGAACCTGGTACACGGTGACCTTGCAGGACGCCCACGGCACCACGCTGGCCGGATTCCCCCGCGACTGGTATCTGGAGGGTCTGAGCGCAAACGTCGGGGCACTGGAGCCGCTGGCGACCAACCCGGCCGTGCTATTCCCTATGCCACTGCTGACCAATCCAGTCAACTCCAACATTCCGCAAAGCATACGCTCCGGGTTGGATCTCAACGGCTTTTCCATCTCCCAGTCGGGCAATGTCGGTCCGGGCTTCTTCGGCACATTTTGGGCGGGCGCGGCCCCTGCGCCGGGAGCCCTGCTCGCGTCGTGGACGCCCAACACAAATATCGGCATTGCGCGCATCGACATCAACGCGCAGGCGGCGGGCGCGGGTGGAACGCATGGCCTCACCATCACGGTGAGTGACGGAACCACCACCTGTACGTTTGCGGGCCTGTTGATTGCCACTGCAACCGCCAGCTCGGAACCGTCCTCCGGCGCGCCGAACTCCTGTGTTTTCGCTGCCGGCGTCCCGGTGACCGTCGCCCTCGCGGCGGATGACCACACCACAGAACCGCAAAATCTCAATCTCGGATTCGAACTGCTAGCCCATTAAGCCAATTCACAGTTGTCAGTTTTCAGTTCTCAGTCTTGCCTCGGCATCTCTGAGCGTTGCACTGAGGACTGAGAACTGACAACTGACAACTGACAATCCACCTCAAAGGAGATCCGCATGTCCCTGCCCGCCTGGGAAATTCCGTTCAATGCCCTGGGGAAGGTTATCGAGGCCATTCCCGAAGCGCTCATCACCATTGGCAAAGACGTGGCCGAGGCCAACGCCGTGCTCGACCAGGATTTGCCGAAATTCGTCCAAATGCTGAGTGACGCCGCGGTAGTCGTGAACGACAAGTTCCTGAACTTCCAGCTTGACATCACCGTGGGCAAAGAGGCCCTGGCACTGTTCGCCAGTATCAAAGCTCAGTTGGGCCTGAAGGCGGCGACCGCAGCGAAGGCACGCTGATGAGCGCCAAACTACTGACCCTCCCGAGCCCGGCGAGCCGCCCATTGCGGCGGCGAGGGCTCACCTCCGTATGGCGCGGCCATGCCGCCGTACTCCGCCAGGAGCTGCAATCAATGGCCACGCTGCTGGCGGCACTGGGCGAAGAAGCGGCACAGAGCGCCCAGCGGGAAGTTCCGCAAGTCGTTGCGGACCCTTGGACACTGGACGCCGCCAACCTTGAGCTCCGCGGCCCTGGTCAGACGATTGCGGTGACTACGATGGAGAGCAAACTGCTCCGCGCGCTGATGGAGCAGCCGGGCGAAGGGATCTCTCGCGCCGCCTTGTTGCGTTTAGTGATGGGCGAGGCAGGCACGGAATTGCAGTTGCGCAATGTGGACAACCATGTCATGAGGCTGCGGCACAAGTTAGGCCCAGGCGCAGGGCACATCGAGACGCTGCGCGGCTTTGGTTTTCGCTGGGTGACCCACGCCACGCACCTGGAGGTGCTCCCATGTCAGTGAACCGCCTCATTGCACTGAACGCTGCAACCGGCGCTTTCACGCCAATTCCGGCCAGTATTCCCGCGCGCTCGGTCAGCATCGTCGAAGATGGCGCGGCTGCGGGGCAGGGACTGGAAGCACAGTTCCCTGCCGACGGCTTCAGCACCACGCTCACCTTTGCGCCCGGCACGCCCATCGCCTTCACCGGGGCCGGTCACGACGGGCTTGCGGGGCTACCAGAACAAAACGCCGCAAATGGCGCTTCCGCCTTTAACTATCGCGCGGCCGATGTCTATTGCCAATTGCGCTCCGCTACCGGCACCCCGACCCGGGTGCGGGTGGAAGAGTCGGAGGCCACGGTATGAACTGGCAGGCGCTTACGGCGCTCGCCACGGCTACGGTGGTGCTGGGCACCTTCATGCAGTGGTCGGTGCGCGCCATCATCCGCCAGGAGCTGGAGCCGGTCCGCCGCGACATTACGGTGCTGCGGACGGCGGTGTTCAACCACCTACGCCACGGCGAAGCGTTCACCGAACACACAATTCGCGAGCGACTCGGCTATGAATGACAAACCCAGCCCGGCGCACTTCTATCCGCTGATCACGACCGCTGCCGAAGCCAATGGACTCAACTGGTGGCTGCTTTACGGCGTGATCGAGCAGGAATCCAGCTTCGATCCTCACGCCATCTCTCCTTGTGGCGCTTTGGGCCTGATGCAACTCATGCCGGCGAGTTTTCCCGCATGGGCCCGCACGTCACTGCTGGACGCGCACAACAACGTCAAGTTGGGCGCCAGCTTCCTGCGGCAATGCATCGCCATGTGGACGGAAGAATCGCCCGACGAGGCCATTCAGTTCGGCCTCGGAAGCTACAACGGCGGATCGGGCTACGTGCTCGCCGCACAGGCACTGGTGCAGCGGGATGGGTTACCCGGTCACCGTTGGGCCGAAGTTGCGCCGCAACTGCCGTTCGCCGTCTGCCAGGGGAAGCACTGCGACGCCGACCAGATGCGGGACTACGTCGCAGCCATCTGGGCCAAGTACGCGGCCCGGCGCATTGCTCCTCCTCCCACGGAGGTGGCCGCATGAACTGGCCGTGGAGGACAAGCCGGCGTGAATGCGAGCGCTTGCGGACCGAACTGGCGGCAACGCAACAACGCCTCGAACGGGTAGTTGACAACGCTCTGTTTGCTTCCGGCTCGGCACCTATTTTCCACCCCGAGGACAGCCGGTTTCAGCCGCGCGTGACCGCGGTGCAGCAAGCCGACGCGGCGAGCCATCGCCCGCCGCTTTCCGCCGGCGAATGGCGTAAGCGGATTGAGGCCCGCGAAGCCGAGCGCGCCGCCCGAGATCGCAAAGCCCGGCTGGTCGAACAACTGCGGCGCGAAGCCGCCGCCCGAAAACTTCAGGAGAACCTGCATGCCCAATGACGATCTCGCCCTTCTGGACGCCGCTGCCCCAGAGTCCCCTGCCCAGGCCGAAGCGGCGCCGGCGCCGGATGCCGAGGTAAATACCCCCGCCCCGGAGCCGGCTGGGATCGAGGCTCCCGTTCCCGTTGAGCTCGACTACCCTGACGACGAGGCGGCGGCAGCGCACGATGCGCCCGCTGCCACGGCGGCGCCAGTCCAGACGGAGCCGCAACCGGCTCCGGCGGCCGCACGCTTCGGTCCCGCGGCGCTCAGCCGCCTGCTCCAAGACAATACCGAACTGGCAGCGGCTGCCGAGGCCAATCCCCGCGTCAAAGCTCAGCTCTATCAGATGGCGCGCCGCTCGCAGGAGCTGGCCGCCTATCAGGATGCACTGCCGAGTCTGGGCCAGGCACGCGAGGCGTTGGCTGCCCGCGACACGCTGGATCACTACGATCAGACCTACTTCGGCAGCCAGCCCGAAGGCTTCTGGCGCGACCTTTATGAAGCCAGCGGCCAAACCGGCGCGTACGAGCGCAACGTGCACTATCTGCAGCAAGCCTTCCTGGCCGGTCTGGAAGAACGCGCCGGTGAGGGCAAGAATCGAATTTTGGGTGATGCGGTAGCAGCCATCAGAGAGAATCTCGGCTGGAAATCGAGCCGAGGCGCCTCAACCTCTCAGGCGTCAGGTGATACTGCGCCGCGCACCACTTCTGACGGCGACGGCTTGCCTCCCCATATCCGGCAGCAGCTCGAGGAACTCGAGCAACTCCGATCCCGGCGGAGCCAGGAGGAGCAGCATGCCTTGGAGTCGTTTCTGGACGAAACCGGCGAGGAAGCCGGGCGGGAAATCCGCGCGTTCGTAGGCGGCATTCTGGGCAACGCCCATTTGTCCGACTACGAAAAGGAAAGCATCACGCGCGACTTTCTCGAAGCGGTGGTGCGCTCGGCGGATGAGGACAAGGTGCATAACGCCGCCTTGTCCGACATCCTGCAGCAAGGCGGACTGGTTCCGGCGACGCGCGCCCGGATGGTGGCTCAGGCGAATGCCTGGGTACGCCAGAACGGACGCGACATTCTGGAGCCGATCCTGAAGCGCGCCGGCGCAGGCTTGCGCCAGCGCCAGCAGCAGCGGCAGGCGGTAGCGGCCAGTGCGCGCCGCGAGCCCGCGGCCGCCGGTGCACCCAGTGCGCCGCGCTCGCCCAGCGGGCACGACCTGGTCCGCCAGGCCGAGCAACGGCTGGGCCGCCGCCTCACCGACCGGGAAATCCTGGAGTTGGCCTGACGGCCAGCTCCACCGGCTCATCCATCCAGCGGAGTAAACCTTAACCGTCAACCGGAGATCTTCGATGGCCCTACAAAATGCACAGACCGTGGCGTTGCAGCTCGAAAAGGTGCGGCCCAAGCTGCCAATCCTGTACGAGCGTGACGACACGTTTTTCAGCCTGATTCAGAAGCGGGACGTGGAACGGGTCTCGACCCGCACCGCCCGCATTCCTCTGCAGGTCATGCCTGGCGGCGCCTTCGGCTACGCCAGCTTCGACGGCGGCGATCTGGGGCGCGGCTCGGGCACCAGCTACGACTTCGCGCAGATCACGCCGGTGGGCATCCGCTTTGCGGTGGAAATCACCAAGTTGGTGGAATACGCCACCGACGCCAGCGACAAAGCGATTGAAAACGCCGCCAAGCGCAACGTGGCCGACGCCATGAAGCAGTTCCGGCGCGACCTCGACGCCAGCCTGCAAACCGCCGGTAATGGCGTGTTCGGCACGGTTTTGAGCGTTGCCGGCAACGTCATCACGTTGGCCGACACGCCCTTTGGCGCGCGTCTGGTACATGACAACCAGAATGTGCAAGTCTATGACGCCACGCTCACGACCAATCGCGGCACGTGCACCATCACGGCCGTGACCAAGACGCTGGGCGGACCGCAGACGATTACCGTCAACGCGGTACCCTTGGGCACCCTTGCAACGGACGTGCTCGTGGTCGACGGTGTCAGCGGCGCGCAGCCGACGTTCATATACGGCATTCCCTACCATCAGAACAGCTCGACCTCGGGCACCTGGATGGGGATTTCGCGCGCCAACCCCTACGCGGTGGCCAACGGCGTGAATGCCAGCAATGCCGCGCTCACGCTGCCACCCATCCGGCTGGCTTACAACCAGATCCGGCAGGCGATCGGCGCCGATGGCTTGGGGAATCTGCTGTGGCATGCCCATCCGGCGCAGGTGGCCGCCTACGAGCAGTTGGGCTTCAACATCAATGAGGTCATGACCCAGGGAGTGAATCACGACCTGGACTTGCTGTTCAAGAACAAGACCCTGGGCGGCATCAAGATCAAGGAAAACATTCATGCTGATATCGCGCGCATGGACCTGATCAACCTGGAGACCTGGGGCCGGGTCGAATGGCTGCCGATCGACTACTACGAAGTCGGCGGCGCGACGGTTTTCCCTGTCTACGGCACTTCGGGCGGCATCGCGGCCAGCTATCTGTTCTATCTGGTCACCGGTGTCCAATTCTTTATTGACAACCCGAGGTCGGTCAGCTCGATCACCGGGCTGGCACTGCCGAGCGGCTACTAACCAACAGCCAGCAGCCTGCCGTCATCAGCCTCAGCTTCCAGGGGCTGATGGCGGGCGCTGCTTTCCGAGGTATCCCCAATGCCCAATTGCCGCGCCTGTCTGCGCCGCCCGGCGACACGCCGTTCCGGTTTTTGCAACCTCTGCTGGCACAAACTTGCGCGCGCGGATGCACGCGCTCTGGTCGCCACGTTCCACGATCTCCACACCGCACAGTTGCCCGCAGACCGGCAATGATTCTTCGCGACGACATCTGCGGCCGGCAGGCGCCGCGCTGGCTGCAGCGGCTGCTGGTCCGCCGCTACGGCACCAATCCGTTCGGCGAGCCGCGCTACCGCCTGGTTTGGGCGCCCTCCCGCCGGGAACGCTCGGGCGGTGAGTGGACCGATTGGGATGGCGGGCGCGCACTGCGGCGCGTGGCGGCCATGCGCCGGGTTCCGAAGTATCCAGGCGAGGTTTGCTGGCTGATCGAACGCTGGGCGCCGGCGTCCAGTTACGGTGTGCCGGAGCAGTGGTATCGTCCGGCTGCCACCGGAGGCACAGTCTTGCCCTGTGGCATTGCTGCGCTCGGTGACTATCCGCACCGCGGAGATTACGAGGATATCGGCGCGCGCATGTACTGGTATCCCACCGAACGTCACGTCACATTGGCGATTGACGCCTGCGAGCGCGGATTGAGCAACGCACCCGCGTCACCGGCTGCCCGCGCCCGGCGCCGCACGCTCGCCGCGGAGCAGGAGCAGCAACACCGGGATTCGGAATTCGACCAGCTTGCCGCCGATCTATTCGACGATGCTGCACCCGCATTTCACGGCGCTCCCATGGTGGGCTACGGCGGTTCGCACCGTCCTGCTCTGGTCGAAATGGCGGAGCGCATCGGCATCCGGCAACATCCGCTTTAAGGAGAATCCATGTCAACGATCACAAGCATTGCTCCGACCGGAGCAGACTACAATGCAATCTTCGGCGAAGCCTTGCGCGGTGGAGGCGTAAGCGACCGCCTGCGCGACCGGCTGGTGCGCGAAGAGCACGCCAAGCTGCAGCGTCGGGGCTGGGAAAAGGCAACCATCGTCAGCCTGCTTCCCTTTCCACTCTCCGTCAACCTCGGTGAGTTGGGAACCATCGAACTGGCGGCAGCAACTCCGGAGCAGCCAGTGCAGACACTGCCGCTGGATCGCTACCGCATCTCGATGCGCGATCTGGGCGACGGCAATTTCACCCCGGTCAGCGTTCTGCCCATCGAGCTCGCGAAGGAGGTAGAGCGCGAGTACCGCGACACGGGCGGCGTTTTCTGGTACGCGGGTGAGGGCGAACCTCCAGAGCAAGAGCTAGCCGCGACCAAAACCAGGATGTATGCCTGGTACCGGCGCCTCTATCAGCAGGGTCAGGATGCCTGGTCGCGCTATCACCAACACGCTCTGTTAACCGACCGCATGCGCGACGCGGCGCGGGCGCTATGCACGACCGGCGAAATCGCCAAACTCCCGGACTGGATCACCATTACCCGCTCAGAATCTGACCGCCGCGATTGCCCCATGTGCGGCGAAAGCATCCGCAGCACTGCCAAAATATGCCACTTTTGCCGGGCCAAGCTCGCGCCGGAACAGGAGGAAAAATGAAAAGCTATCGCATAATTCTTGCCATCACGGCGGTGGCGGCGCTTGCCGCCGCGCAGTCCTCATACCGCACGCCCCTCGGTTATGACCCAGCGGCATTCAGTCAATGGTTGATTCGCGTCGACAGTCAACCGATTGCCGCTGGAAGTCAGACGGTCCAGGTTCCGGTGGCGACGCTCACTATTGCTGGAGGCCCATCGTTTCAGCCTCTAGCCACGGATGTACCCGCGCGCGTCAACGATGGGAGCCAGAGTGAAACCGTCACGCCGACGGCCGTCGCGTGCACGGCAGGTGTGTGCAGCGTCACCGCGACATTTGCCCACGCCCATCCGGGCTCGTTTACCTTGAGTTCAGCCGATGCGGGACTGCAGGAAGCGGTGAACTGGTGCGATAGCCACGGTGGCGGCATCGTGGTTGTCGGCACCGATTTTACCGGTTCCGCAAGTGCGGAGACGGCGCTCACTGGGGGCAATGCCAATACCCTGATTGCCGATACCCGCAGCGGCTCCTTCCAGTGGTTCACCTGGCGCGGTAGCAACTACGGACAAATGTGGGCGATCAGCGGCACCAGCGTACTAATGGGCGGCAATAACATCGCCGCGCTGGGCTGCTCAGGTGTGTCGACCGCCATGGTTGCCGGAACAGTGACCGTGAGCGCCGGTTGCATTACCGGGTCGCGACCGATGTCGCTGACCGAAGCCACGAAAGGTGGAACGCAGGGCATTTTGAGCTACACCGAATCGGGCGGTCAGATCATCATCAGCAGCAGCTCCACCAGCGACACTTCAACCGTCGCCTGGGTGCAGAATTAAATGCAGCCCGCCTCCACAGCCATTGCGCGCGCGCAGGCTCTGCTGGATCCTACTGGCGGCGAGATGTTTCCGGCGGCCCGCCTCATGCCGTATCTCAACATCGCCTATTCGGCGTTGCGGGATGAAGGCGTGGCGGCACGCGAGGTGACCGCGGCCGAAGCGGTCGTCATCATTCCCGGCTTCCCAGCCTATGCCACCGATCTTGGCGCCTACATTGCGCCCGGTGGGGTCCTGCAAAACCTTGCCGCACCCCTTACCATCCGCGAGCGCCAGGCCGGAACCGACGCAAACAACTGGTTCGGAATGGAGCGCACGGCCGAGTTGCCTGCCCGCCCGGCCGACGACCTCAATCGCAGCTACGAATGGCGCGGCGGCAACGTTTACTTTATCGGCGCGACCCAGACGCTGGATTTGGAAGTGCGCTTTGAGCAGCTCTGGCCGGTACTTGCCAGCGGCTCGCAGGCCCTGGGGGCCATCGGCATCGCCACCATACTGGGCTACTGGACCGCGGGCCTGATGGCCACGGCCATGCGCGAGCAGGCCCTGGGGCAGCAGTACATCGCCGAAGCGCGGCACCTGCTCTACCGGTGGGTGCAGCGCCAAATCATGGATGCGCAGGGCGAAACCCGCCGTCAACGTCCCTTCCGCGATCCGGGCTGGTGGTCGCCCGCCGGCCGTTGGATTTAGTTTTTGGAGATACCCATGAGTCTACTGACAGTCAACCAGCGCAAGCATCTACCCGATAGCGCCTTCGCCCTTCCCCGCAAACGAGCATATCCCATTCCCGATACGACCCACGCCCGCGCTGCCCTGGCTCGCGCTACACAATTTGCCACGCCGCGCGAGCAGACCATTATCCGCCGCAACGTGCATCGTCTCTATCCGCACATTAAGATCAGCAAATGAGATTTGCGCACGTGCATTGGAGCGCGGGCAGCGCGGCACTGCTGGCGGTGATGGCATGCGCCCAAGCGCGCCCGAGCACCCCGGGGATTGTACTTGCTTCCGCGTTCTCCCATTGGAGCGCCCAGGCGCAGGGACCCATCGTCGGGAATGGCCAGCCGGAGGGTTTCACCATGGAAGCCGCTGCCGCTCGATTCACTCTTCCCGATGGCACTTCGTTCTCTCCTTTTGCCGTGGGCGATGCGTTGCTCATTGCCGGAGATGGCAATCCGGAAACGGTTACCATCTTAGCCGCCAATTGCCCGTCGACCGGCCAGACTTGTTCGATTACGGCCGACTTCACCAAGCCTCATCCTGGCCGGTTCATCGTTTCGAGCGGCACCGATGGACTACAGGAGGCGATCAATTATGAAGCGGCCCATGGTGGCGGCATTGTCGAGGCCGATCCCGGCTTCGGCGGCAATATGACAACGTTGCTGCCCCTGGTCAAGCTTCCTGCCGAAGTGTTGTTGATTGACGGGACGGGTGGCCAGTGGACCTATTACGGCTTAGGCAACGGTGGCGAGCCGGTCGCCTTCGCTAGTTTCTCAAGTACCTCCGGAACAACGCTGACAGCGCTTCGGGCCGGCAATCTGAACGGCGCCCTGTTCGCGTACTCGTTTAACTTTGCACCTATCTCCTTGAACACACCCCTGACGGGAGGATCAGCAACCGTAGTCACGCTGAGCGGCCCCGTGCCAAAAGGGATCTTGGCCGGCGATACGCTGTACCTGTCGGGAAGTACGGGCGCGCCCGAAGTCGTCACGGTAACCAGCACCGGCACATCCTCCATCTCCTTCACGCCGCAGGACAGTCACACCGGCACCTGGACGTTGACTTCCGCAACCAGCGGATTGCAGGAAGCAGTGAACGCGGCGGGATCCGGCGGCTGGGTCGTTGACGATGAAACCACCGCAACCTTGCATGCACCACTGGTCCTGGCCCGCGCGGTCCGGCTTACCGGTTTTGCCGGTTCAACCATGCAGCAACTGACACCCAATACGGACGTAATCGACATCGGCACGGCTGCGGCGCCAGTGCGGAATGTGACCATCGAGTACATCACGGCTGAGGGTGTGAGCGGCAGCGGCAGCGACACCGGCGCGGCGTTTCATTGCGTCAGTTGCGCCCTCACGCAGTTCATAAGCGACGTGGGCGAGGATGCCCACGATGGCCTGTATTTCGACTCTGCGAACGGCAATGCCTACGACAACCTGGTAACCGGCTCGCATTTCACCGCCGACTACTACGGCGTCCGCCTGGTGGGCGGCAGCGCTAACCGCGACACCTTCGCCGGCGACACGGTGGACCACAATGTCTATGGTGTCTTCGACGACGGCGGCTGGGACCACGTCTGGACGGGCGACGATATCGAGTACAACAGCGCCTACGGCTACTGGCAGCAGGTCTCGCAGCCGGCGAACTACTCCGGCCACAACATCGATCTGCAGGGCGATTATTTCGAGGGCAACGGAAACACGGCCGGCCAGGGCGACGTGTTCCTCGGCCAACTGGTCGCGGGCGGCGGCGTGTCGGGCAACAACGGTGCCGGCTGTATCAACTGCGAGGTCACGGGCAGCCTGTTCAACGCGGCCAATGCGAGCGTGACCGCGCTCAACCTGGGCGCGGTCATGATGACGGTGAGCGGCAACACCTACTCCGGCTATGCTCCGGCGAATGTCTACGCCACCATCACCGGACCCACTCCCAACTTCAGCCGTGTGCTGCTGATCGGCGACTGCGGCACCATCACCGCGGCGAACCAGTGCAGCGGCGCGCAGCCCAACACCATCACCCAGTTGGGCTACGGCGCGCTCACCCTCGGGGGCACCGATCAGCTCACCGATAGCTTTGGCACCGAGCTGCACGATACGACCATCGAATCGCCCACCGGCGTGGTCCGCATCCGCGGCGTGCAGGGCGGCGCCATGGTCAGCAATCCGGCGCAGCTCGACCTGGACGGCAACTCCACTTCCAACGACCAAAACTGGCTGCGTTTCGACAACCAGGGCGTCTACAAATGGGCGATCATGACCGACATTGCCGGCAACGGCGGTGATGATTTTTGCCCAGTCTTCAACCTGGCCAACCCGGCGAGCGGCGTCTGTCAGGAGTACGTCGGCCCCAACAAGCACTTCGAGTTCAGCAGCATCGGGCCGCCCGGCACCGTCAGCCCGACCGCAGATTATGACTTTTTGCAGATGGCCAACGGCGATTCGGGGATCATGATCCAGCGGGCGACCGACACCGCGCCGACCGGCTATCTGCTCGACATTGAGGACTCGACGGATTCACACCCGCTGTTTCGGGTCGATGCCAGCGGCAACGTCACCGGCAACGGCGGCCTCAACGTCGCTCAGGGCGCCTTGTTTCAGAGCTCAGCCACCATTAATGGCACGCTCACCGTGAACGGCGGCGGTGCTTTGGCCGGAACGTTTACCGGCAATCCGGAATTCCAGGGCAGTCCCTATATTCATGGAACCCTGGCCATGGATGCGGGAACCGTCGGTGGCAAGGCCATCAACACCGATCCCGCCATCGTCCGTGGCGCTTCCGGCACCGCCTGGGGCGGAACCTACACAGCCGGCCAATGCATCACGGGCGGAGTCAGTTTTTCCACCGGCGTTGCCGTCGGCAATGTCGTCACCGTCACTCCGCAATCAGTTCCCCCTGCCGGGTTGGTTTTCAGCGCCTATATCGATACGGCCAATCACGTCACCATTGCCGTCTGCAACCTCACCAGCGCCAGCGTGACCTGGACCGCGGGCACCATCTTCCAGGTTGCGGTCATTCCCTGACCCCATGCCGATCAACCGTAGCTACATCAACGGCTTCGCGGTAAGCAATCCGCTGCTGTTTCAGGCTCTCTCCACGCTCGCCAACCAGAGTGACGCACTGGAGCGGGCGACCGGCGTGGTCTTGGGTGCACCTTCGGGGGGCGCGGCCGCACCCGCTCCCCCTCCTGCGCACTGGCTGATTACCGCCAACCAAGGTCATTTCGTGATTCAAATTACTACGCCGGCCAACGCCACAGCGCCCGTGCAGCACCAAATCCGCAGCGCGCTCAATCAGAGCTTCAATCTGCAAGCCTCGGTGAACATCTACACTCTCGGCTACGGCGAGTGCACGCGTGACATCGTAGATCCCAATGAGACCCGCTATTGGCAGCTCCGCAGCCGTTACCAGGGCTCAAGTTGGAACGCCTGGGCGGCGTATGCCACCAGCTACGGCGTAGTGGCGCTCAATGCGGGAGCTTTGCGCACATCATGATTAGCTGGCGCCCATTTCGCTCAGCGGATGAAGCCGCTCTGCGTGCCCGGCATGTGGCTCAAAACGCCGCGTTTGCCTTTCCGGACCTCGCCGACCCCCGCTTTGTACTGGTGGAAGTAGCCGAAAAAGACGGTCAGATCATCGGTGCGGTCGGCGCCCACGTCACTATCGAACTCATGTTCGTCGGCGCTGATTCCCTAGTCGTGCGGGCCGCAGTGCGCGATCGCGCGCGTTTCGCCGGCCAGCTCCGTGCACTCGGCGCCGATGAGGCACACGTATTCGTTCCCAATCGCTTGCTCGCCGGCATGGAGCCGCTGCTCGTCCGCCTCGGCTTCCGGCGCAGCAATCAGGACTACACCCCCTTCTATCAGGAGTTGTAAACTCTCAATTTTCTTTCCGGTCGAGCCGTTCGCATTCCTTGCAGAGCCGGTACCCTCCGGTGCCCGTCTGACGCTCGGTTGGGGCAATCTCCGTCGCCGACGGACAGCCGTCGTTGTTGTGATAAAGCCGCTTGTTGGGTGGTTTCAGCATTTCATCCATCCCGTGGAATGAAGCCGTCAGTGCCATGAGGACCTCCGACGGCGGCAGAATGGCACACCTGTCATATAAATGCAACTCCCGCAGGCAACCTGGCCTATGACCCTTCCCTTCCCACTCGATCCCCTGCTTTCGGACGATCCGCCCAATCGCGCCGAACAGCCCGATGCGCAATCACCGCTGCTCGAGCAAGCCGAACTTCCCCAGGACATGCAGGACGCCCTGCGCGAGCTGGTCCGCGCCTACGAGCTGGAATCGGATGCCGTGCGGCGCCATAAAGTACGCTCGTGGCGGGAAGCGGAGGAATTCTGGAAGGGCAACCAGAATATCTGGTTTTCGACCAAGGACTCGGCCTGGCATACGCCGTTTGAGCGCGACGACATCAATCGGGAGGATATGCCCCGGTTCGACTACACGGTAAACGTGTATCGCCCCTGGGGCTTGAGCGTGATTGCCGCTCTGATCCAGGCGCCACCCCGGATCAGCTACCTGCCGGTATCAGCGGAATCGCAGGACGACATAGCAACCGCTAAAGCGGCTTCCCGCGTCGCGGAGTTGGTGGCGCGCAATAACAAGCTCGATGTATTGCGCGTCCGCAAAGCCTACTATTTGTGGAACGAAGGTTGTTTCGCTACCTACGTCCGCTATGTCGTCGATGGCGGCTTGTTCGGTTACCATCCTGAGCCGGTATTGACCGAGCACGCGATTCAAGTGCTGCCCGACCGCTGGGAATGTGACCAATGCGGCGGCTATACGCCCGCTGACGATGCACGTGCCGGTGGCATCCTTGCCGGTGGCCCGGTGGCCTGCCCACATTGCGGCCTGCTGATGGGGCCGGAGAGTTTTCAGACCGCCGAGACCATCCAGGCGCCACTCCCCCTCGGAACCCGCCCCGTGCCCAACGGCGCCGAAAAGCTGGATTGTTATGGTCCGCTCTACTTCAAAGTGCCACCCCAGGCGATGAACCAGCGCGACTGCTATTACTTCATTTGCTGCGAGGAAATGCATCAGGCGGTGCTGCGCGCGGCCTATCCGCAGAAGGCCAGCCAAATCAACGATCCCGGCGCCAGCGGCGAAGATACCTACGAGCGCATCGTGCGGCTCTCGCTGGCGGACGCGCAAGGCTCGTGGAATTCGCTGCCCATGTCGCGGCTGGTCACTTACAAACGTGCCTGGCTGCGGCCGGAAGCCTTCTGGGCGCACTGCGATGAAGCCATGCGCGCACGGCTGCTGCAGGCGTTTCCCGACGGCTGCCGCGTCGAATTCGCCGGCGACGTGTTTCTGCATGCTGAAGCCGAGCGCCTTGATGATAGCTGGGTGATCTGCCAGGGCCAGCCCGGCATCGGCATGTACAGTGATGCGCTGGGCGCCGATGCGCTCTCGATTCAGCGCCAGATCAACGACAGCGCCAATATTCTGGCGGAGTACCGCGAAATGGCGTCGGCGCCGCCGATCCTGTACGATGCCCGTTACATCAACGGCGAGGCGCTCACCCGCAAACGCATGCAGCCGGGCAGTTACGTTCCCGTGATCGTGGAAAACGCTGGCGTACAGCATTCGCTCGCCAGCATGATCGAACAACCGGTCTTTCATGTAGATCCCAACCTCTGGAATGATCAGGAACGCCTGGCCGAAGCCGGCGAATTCATTACCGGCGCGCTACCCTCCATTTTTGGCGGTGGCATGCCCAGCCTGAAGACAGCCTCCGCTTACGCACAATCGCGCGAGCAGGCGATGGGCCGCTTATCCCTGGTCTGGAAGCAGATGCGCGCGGCTGAGGCCCGCGAAATGACGCTGGCCATCGAGTGCTTCAAGCGCAACCGCACCGAAGATGTGGAAATGGTCGTGGAAGGCCACGGCGAAGGCTATCAAAGCGATTACATCCGGCTCGGCGACATCCGGGGCAACGTCATTGCGACGCCCACCGCCGATGAAGATTTCCCGCAGAGTTTCGGCCAGATTCGCCAGTCGCTCGAGGCCATCCTACAAACCAAGGATCCCGATTTGCTTGAAATCGTTGGCGCACCGGTGAACCGTCCCATCGTCAGCCGTTACCTCGGTTTGCCCGATCTCGTCGATCCTGCCGACGACAACCGCTCCAAGCAGTTCATGGAAATCGAAGGTCTGATGCTGAGCCAACCGATCCCCGCCGCAAATGGCGGTTTGGCGTCCAGCATTCCCGTCGATGTCGAAATCGATGATCACATCGTCCATATTCAGACCATCAAGGACTGGGCGGTTTCCAGCAAAGGCATGCAAGCCAAAGCCGCGTCACCGGCGGGCTATGAAAACGTACTGCTGCACCTGCTGCAGCACAAGTACGCCCTGCAGCCTCTGACCGCAGCAGCTCCCCGTCCGGACTTAAGATCAATGCAATGAAGATCTACCTGCTCTCACTCCTAACTCTGCTCCTGTGGACCCGGGTTCCTGCTCAGGTGTCCAGCACGCAAATTGCCGAGCTCGGCGGTCGCTTCTATCCCGCCGCATTCTCCGGCTGGCAGGCGTCAACGATCACGCCGGTACTGGCGCCGGGATTGGCGACGGTGATCGTCAACCCATCGCAGGTGTCTCTAGTGGGTAACGGCTCGATCGCTCCCGTGATCACCGGCGTACCGGTCGAGGTACAGGACGGCAGCAATAGTGAGATCATTACACCCACGGCCGTTACCTGCGGCAGCTCGTCCTGTAGTATGACCGCCGCGTTTACCTATCCCCACCCGGGCGGATTTCGGCTCACCTCCGCCAATTTCGGCCTCAACGAAGCCATCGCCTCCGCAGCCGCCCAGGGCGGCGGAACCGTCGTGGTGAGTAACCTGTGGGACGGCAGCACCGCCCAGCTCGTTGGCGCTGCTGGAGCCATGAATGTCGCAGTAGAGGATCTCCGCGCCGGCAACGATCTCCGTTATGTCTGGACTGGGACCAGCTACGCACCGGTTGAGCGTGTGATCCACGCCGATCTCCTCGACTGGAGCGAGCCTGTGGCCTCGGCTGTCGCGGCAGGCAATCTCGTGACGATTACTCCGCCGTGGCCGGCGCTCCCTTTGGGCGTCGCTTCTGGCGCCTTGAGCTACGTCAGCACAACGTCGGGATCACCCAACGTGACTTGGGTCGCGGGTGACAAGTTCAATCCGAACTGGGCTGCGGGCAAAAGCGTCAGCCTGAACGGCGCGGCCATGACGATTTCGTCTTGCAGTTCCGCGACCGCCTGTACGCTCTCGGCAAACGCATCGGCAATGGGCAGCCACGTGTTGATGGTCGTGGGACAGCCAACGAGCGCCTACATCAGCGGCGGAACGGGCACGGCAGAGGCATTCGATATTCTCGGGATAGGAGCCAGTGAGTGCCCCGGAGGAACCGCGCTATCGGTTTGCGGCACGCTCGCCAACAGCCATAGCGGAACGTGGACGATTGCCAGCGCAACCGATGGCATACAAGAGGCGGTGAACTCGGCGGAGTCCGCGATCACGAGAAGCGCCCGCGTCGTTCACATTCCGGCGTCGAGCACGCTGACTACAACGAACACGTTCCCCGCTGGGCCTGGATTGCCGTGCTGGATCACGTACGCTCCGATAGTCGTGTCAGGGAGTGCCATTTCTCTGGCAGGCGACGGCGCCAATGCAACGCACATCTGCAACACTGGCGCCGGCGCCGCCATTATGGAATTAAACGTTGTCGGCAACAGCGCCCGGGATCTATACGTCAGTGGCAACGCGACAACGAGCGGGCCTGATTTCGAGTGGTACAACGGGCCGGGCGGGTCCGGGGTTGATTCGATGACGAGGGTGATGGCGGACGGCGCAGCTGGAACGTTCACCGACCCGCTCGGCACATCAGAGGCGAGCGCGGGTATATGGGTGATGGGCGCAGAGCAATTCGGCATCGATCACTCCGACGCCACCTCGAACAACCGTGGGATTTCCTTCGCCGAAAACCCTTCCGGCAACGGCACCGCCATCACGATCACGGACACCACGGCGAGCGCGAATGCTGGCGACGGCATCGACATTGGCATTGGCAGCTTCGCCGTGGAGGGATGCTCCGTCATTGGTGGGCGCGTATACCACAATGGAGGCGCAGGCATTAACATGGCGTGCGACGGTGGAAAAATCGCCGGAGTGTACATGGAGGGAAACGTTCCCGACATCGTACTCGCTCCCGGTAGTACGGGCATCTCAGTCACTGGCAATGAACTGAGCCAGCTTGCGTCTAGCTCGACCGCGATTATCAAGGCCGGCTCAGCGGCTGCGCCGTGGGATTTCAGCACGGGCGACACTATCACGGGCAATAACTTCGTCATCCAGATGCCGAGCGGCTCGCAGACTCTGACTGCCATGGTGGACGGCTGGTTTCTTGGCACCACGATCGGGCCTAACACGTACGACTATTACAGCACCACGACACCGCTCACCCTGGCGAATGGTGTCGTCCTGGAAAACACGAACATCAGCGGCATTGTCGGACCTTACGCCAACAACATCGTGCGCGCGTCCAGCTACGGACCAGCCTCACAGTACAATTCTTCTGGACGGCTAACCGTGACGAATGGCGTAGATGACCTGACTCTAGGGGTCACGGTTGCGACGGTGAGCCATGACTATTCGCAGGCGGTGCACATGCTGGCTAGCGGTGCATCGCCGGCTAGCGCCGGCGGCGCCGTGCTTGGCAGCTCCGCGCTGCCTTGGGCATCGCTTTATCTCGGAAACAGCAATGGCTATGCAGTCTTAATGCCAGCGTCATCGCCTGGAAACGTCGATATCACCCTACCTGCGACAACCGGCACCGTCGCGCTTGCGTCACAACTTCCACTCACCGCGACGACAGCCGACATCGGCGGCTCGGCGCTGGGCGCCGGAGCCTGCACGAGCGCCACGCTAGCAGTCGCCGGCACCGCCACAAACATGGCGGTGGCAGCCTCACCACAGACCGATCCGGGCGCCGGATTCAGTTGGCAGGCCTGGGTCAGCGCCGCCGGTACGGTAACCGTGCGTGTGTGCAATGACACCTCCGGCAGCCTCACGCCGGCTGCCACGCCCTACAACGTCCGAGTATTCCCGTAAATCGGCAGGCCACGCATGATTGCACTCATCGAACACGCGCAAACCCCCCTCGACGCCCGTGGCGAAAGCCACGGCAATCGCGATGTTCCGCTCTCAGCCGAAGGCCGCCGCCAGGCCGTTCACCTGGGCATCCGGATGCGCCGCGCTCTGCCCGCGCCGGTCGTGATCTTGCATTCCCCGCGCCTGCGGGCCGCGCAGACAGCACGCATCGCCGGCGCCATCGCCGGCATTCCGGTGCGGGAAGCCAAAGCCTTGGCGCCGCTGCGCTCGGGAACGCTAGGCGCTGGCTCCCAAGGTGCCGTGGCCGGGCGCCTCGCACCCCATTTCGATAACCCACAACGTTCGATTCCCGGCGGCGAGAGCGTTGCCGCCTGGCGCTCGCGCCACTTGAACTTCATGCGCCGCATTCTCGCCTCGGGCAAACCCGCAGCCATGGTCACCCACAGCAACGTGATCGGTTCGGTCGCATCGGGCACGGCGGGCGCACAGCAGGCCATGGAACATCCACCGCAGCCGGCACAAGTCGCGTTCACTATCGAGTAATCCATGCTACAGAGTTATACACCGGTGCCGCTCGAGCACTTTGGGGGCCTGGTGACGAACTGGCCGGCGGAGATGCTGGACTGCGACCTGATGGTAGAGGCGACCAACGTCCGCTATACGCAATCGGCGGTGTCGGTGCGCGAGGGGCTGACGCTGGCGATGGCCACGCCTTCGGGCGCCGCCGTGCGCGGCCTGGTGGACTACGTGCAGTTGAACGGCGCCGAGCAGCCGCTGGTGTTCGATGCCGACGGCAACCTGTATGTGGAATCGGCGGCGGGAAGCGGGCGGCTGGTGAGTGCCGCGCCCGGCTCGCCGGTGGTGCTGCCGGCCAGCGCCTGGATGAATGGCGCCTCGGCGTATAACCGGGCCTACCTGGCCTTTGGCTCCGGCCTGGCGGGCACGGCGGCGCCGGCGGTGTTTGACGGCACGAACCTGGACCCGGTGACGATTGCCGCTCCGGGCACGGTGGCGAGCGGCGCCGATAGCGCCACTGCGGGCAACATCGCCGCGGGCGCGCGCTATGGCGTCGTGATGTTCAAAAACCGGGAAGGCTCGCTCTCCCAGCCTTCGCTGCCGTTCAACTGGACGGCGGTGGGCAGCAAAGAGGCGGTCATCAGCAGTCTGCCGACTGGACCGCAGTCGTGCGTGGCGCGTGTCGTGGCCTTTACCGTGGCCGGAGGGACGAGCGCGGGGCCGTACTTCTACATCGAGACGCCGGCGACGGTGAACGGGGTAAACGAGACCGTGACCGTCATTGACGACAACACCACCACTTCAATCACGGTGAACTTTGACGATGACTACCTGGCGGCCAGCAACAACGCCGCCGACCAGTTCCGGGCGATGCAGTTGCCGAACGTCCAGGGCGTGTTGTTCAGCCAGACCACGCAGCGGCTGCTGTGGTGGGGCGATCCGGCGCAACCGTCCACCGTCTACTGCTCGGAGCCGGGCGATGCGGGCCTCTATCTGGGCGACACTGGGTTCTTTCAGGTCGCCGAAGGCAGCGGCCTCAAGGTCACGGCCTGCTTTGAGTTCCGCAATCAGCTTTACGTGGCGCTCGAAAGGGGACTCTACCTGGTGACGCCAAACGACGGCGATCCGGCCACCTGGTCGATCACCCACATCGCCCATAGCGTGGGGGCGTGCTCGCCGCGGGCGCTGGCGGTGGGAACGAGCTTTGTGTTTATGGTGTGCCCGTCGGGCGCCTACTTGTTCGATGGCGGGGCGCCGCAGTGGATCAGCGAGGAGCTGCTGGGGCCGTCGCACCTGAAGCCGGGGGCGTGGGATGCGATCAACTGGGCGCAGGCGGCGCTGATCTGGTGCGCGATTGACCACAACAACAAGACCGTGCGCGTGGGCTGCCCCACCGGCACCAGCCTGCTGTGCGACACCATCTACAAGGTCAGCTACATGGATGGCTGGGAGCCGAGCCAGCGGTTCAGCGCCTTCACCGCGCGCTATCACTACTTTCCGGGGCGGCGCTGGAGCCTGGACACCATCGCGGCGAGCCAGGCCGTAGCCGTGCGGCGGCCGGTGACGCTCGGTGACTTTCCGGCAGACCGGCGGCAGGTCAACGAACAGGTGCTCGTGGCCAGCGCGCAGCCGGATGGGGCGATTTACCGGCTGGATCCGGATAGCGCCCAAGACGGCGGCACGGCGATTGCTTGGGCACTGACGACGGGCGCGTTCAGCGCGAGCGAGTTGCTGCGGCGACAGCGCCAGGGAATTGAAATGGCTGGGTTGATACAGGTCCGGGCCACCGGCACCGCGACCGTCTCACTGGAATCCATCACCGACGGCGGCGCCGCGCAGTCGATCGGAAGCGTTTCGCTCAATCGGGTATCGAGCGCAAGCCACCAGACGCTCGCCCTGGTCCAAGGCGAAGCCATTAGTCTGCGTCTGAACAGTTCGCAAGGTTCCATGCAGCTTCAGTCGATCTATCTGTTCATGAAATCGACCTGGGCTCTACGCGCGAATTCACTCTGAGGAGCACTCCATGGCACGTGGTGACAAGCGGATTTACAACCAACAGGAACAGCAGGCGTACGCCAACGCCAACCAGGCGGCGCAACAAGGCATGGCGAATCAGAACGCCAGCTTCGGTCCCGCACTGAGCGGCTATGAGAGCGAGGCTGCCAGCCCTGGCTATACCACCGGCGAAAAACAAGCGATGACGCAAGCGGAACTTGGCTCGCTCGCAGGCGCGTTTGGCGCTGCGGCTGCGCGGGAACGTGACCGGGCAGCCCGTACCGGCAATTCTGCAGGCATGAACGCCACCGAGGAGCAGCTTGCCCGCGGCCAGGGCCAGCAGCAAGCCCAGGCCATGGGATCGTTAGCGCAAGGTTTTGGTAACGCTCGCATCCAAGGCACGCAAAACGCTCTTGGCGGCCTCGACCGCCTGTATGGCGCCTCCACCAGCGCCGCCAATGGCGCCCTGGACAACGTTAGCCGTCTTGTCGGCACGCAGGGCCAAGTCGCCGATAATCCTGGCTTCTGGTCGCGGGTGCTGCGCGGCGGCCTTGGCGGCCGCTTCCAGATTTAGGAGAACAAGCGATGATTGATCCTCGACTCACCGGCCTCGACAAACGCGACATCGTCACCGAACGCCATCCCTGGCTGCATCCCCTCGCTGTGAAGTTGCTGGCCGCGCTGCCCGATAACAGCGGCCCAGGCTCGCCGGGCTGGGACGCCGCTCGCCGTGCGCGCACGGCCAGCTTCACGCCCAGCGGTGAACCTGAGCCACCAGAAGTTGCGGGCGTGGATGCGGCCGCGCGCGTGCCTAACGCCGATCAGCCCATGGCTGGGGAAATCGAGGCCGGCCATGAAGTCGACTTGGGCAATCCTGCCTTTTTCGGCCTGCTCATGCCTCCGCCCACCGGCACCACAAACAACGTCGGCGTACCGCAAGGACCGGTAGGCGCCTATCCCTTCGCGTTACCGCGCCGGCCTATCGCGGCCGACCGCTTTGCCGCTTTTCCGCACGCGCTGCGCAAGCGGTCATGATGCCTCATGGCCCGGCGCTCGCCGCACTTCTCTAGCCGATGGACTGGCAGCCGCGCAGCCGCGCGCAGCAGGAGGCCCTCGACTGCGCTGCCGACATTCTGCTGTTCGGCGGAGCAGCCGGCTCACTGAAGTCGGAAACTCTTCTCGTCGATGCCGTCCGCGAGGTTACGCATCCCGGCCTCCGGGCAGTTCTCTTCCGGCGCAGCTACCCGGAGCTCGAAAAGTCGCTGATCCGCCGGAGCCGCGAGCTCTACGCTGCCACGGACGGCGTGTATAACGAGCAGAAACGGCGGTGGACTTTTCCCTCCGGCGCCACCGTCGAGTTTGCCTACTGTGAATCCGACAAAGACATTTATCGCTATCAGGGCGCCGAGTACAGCTTCATCGGCTTTGACGAAAGTACCCACTTCAGCGAATTTCCGATCCGCTACATGCTCAGCCGCCTGCGCTCGACTTCAGCCGACCTGCGCTTGCGTGTCCGCCTGGCGAGCAATCCCGGCAACATCGGCCACGGAACGCATAAGGCCATTTTTCACGGCGAGACCTGTACCCACTGCCACATCGGCCCGGATTCACGCGTCCCCTACCGCACCTACAACGACGCCGCATGGCCGAGTGACGGACGCCTCATCGGCAAATCCACCTGCTTCATCCCTGGCCGCGTCACCGATCATTCCCTCCTCGGCGCCGACTACGTGGCCTCACTCGAATCGCTGCCCGGTGCCTTCCGCAAGGCGCTGCTCGATGGCTGCTGGGATGTCTACGAGGGCCAGTACTTCGACAACTGGATGCCCGAGCGCATGATCGTCAAGCGAGCCATCGCACCCGTCGAGGGCTGGTGGCCCCGCTGGGTGGCGGCCGATTACGGCTTCAATATCAGTCAGGCCGCCGCGTATCTGTTCACCAAATCGCCCGAAGGCACCACCTATGTCCTTGAGGAATACACCGCCAAGCACCAGCAGGCCGCCGATTTCGCGCGCGCGCTGAAAACCCGCTGGCAACGCGACGGCTGTCACATCGTTGCCTGGTATCTCTCGCCCGACGCCTGGGCCGACCGCGGTGACGGCCACAGCCTGGCAGACCAGATGCAGCAAGCCGCCGGCATCGGCTTCACGCCGGCCTCCAACGACCGCATCGGCGGCGCTATGTTGGTCTACTCACAACTGGACAGCGGCCGCTTGTTGCTCTGCGACGGCTGCCGCCAGTTGCGCGAGGCGCTGCCCTCGCGCATTCACGATCCCAACCGCCCCGACGACATCCTCAAAGTCAGCGGTGATCCGCTCGATGACTGCCTCGACGCCCTGCGTTACGGCGTCTACAGCTACGTTGCACCGGCCGCCGAACCGCGCGAAACGCAGCTTCAGCGCCAGGTCACCAGTGGCGACCCCACCATTGCCGCCCTTCAGCGCCGCCTCGCCGAAAATCGCCTCCGCCAAGCCTCCAACGGAAATTACCTCTCTTCCCGCCGCGTGCGCGAACTGTAGCGGTAAGCTTCTTACGCTTGCATCCGCAGCGGCAGCACCGGCTCCAGCACGGCGTCAGTAGCGTTAATGGCGGCGACGGCGCGCATAAGATCAGGTTCGCTCACCGGCTCGACCGTAATCACGAATGGCAGCCGCTCCTTGTTCATGCCCGGCTGCTGCAATACAAAATCGATGTTGATGCCGTGCTCGGCCAGAATCGCCGCGACGCGCGCCAACACTCCCGTCCGGTCGCGGATGACCAGCCGCAAGTACCAGCGCACAGCGGGAGGCACGCGGCAAAGCAGCAGATCCCGTGTCGGCAGAAAACCTCCGGCAAACTTCGCCGACGTGCGCCCTGCGGCCCAATCGCCTGCAATCTCCATCACGTCAGATAGCACGGCCACCGCGGTCGCATCACCCCCCGCGCCGCGCCCGTAAAACATCTGCGTCCCGACCCGTTCGCCTTCGACAAACACGGCGTTGTTCACGCCTTCCACTTTGGCCAGCATCGAGCGCTGATCCACCAGCCACGGCCGCACCGACAGCGCCAGGCCACTCTCGCTGTACTCCGCCGCCCCCACCAAACGGATCACCGATCGCAACTGCCGCGCATAGGTCATGTCAACCGCGCCCAACCCGCGAATGCCGCTCGTCGGGATCGACGTCGGCAGCACGCGCGCTCCGAACGCCAGTCGCGCCAGGATCGCGAGTTTGTCGCGCGCATCGATACCGTCTACATCGGCCGCCGGATTGGCCTCGGCGTAACCCAGCCGCTGGGCTTCTTGCAGCACTGCGTCGAACTCAGCTCCTTCGGCTTCCATGCGCGTCAGGATATAGTTCGCGGTCCCGTTCAAAATTCCGTACACCGCCCGCAACCGGTCGGCCGCCGTGCCTTCCGCAATCGCCCGGATTACCGGAATGCCTCCCGCCACGGCAGCTTCAAATCCCAACGGCAGATTCTGCTGCTTGGCCAAGCGCATCAGTTGCTCGCCATGCGCGGCCAGCAGGTTCTTGTTCGCCGTAATCAAAGGCTTGCCGTATTCCAGCGCCGCCACGGCCAGCTCCCGCGCCGCCCCCGTGCCGCCCATGGTCTCGACTACCAGATCTACGTTCGGACTCTCGGCCACCTGGCGCCAGTCCTGAACGGCTTCCGCTCCTTCGGGGATTTCGGCTGCGGCGATTGTGCTGCGCCGGCAGACAACGCTAACTTTGACGTGCGCTCCGCACCGCTGCGCAATGTCATGCCCGTGCGACTGCAATATCGCTGCTACCGCGTGACCCACGGTTCCAAATCCGGCAATCCCTATCCGTACCGTTTTCATCCGTTCCGCCATTTTTGCCCCGGACCCTCCGTCACCACGGCCGCCTCCAGTATTTCGGCCTCCAACCTGACTTCGCTTAGCCGGGCCTGCACCGCCGGAACCGCAGCAGCCGCATCGGCAACCACCAGCAGCACCGCAGGGCCGGCGCCGCTTAGGCAACAGCCCAATATCCCGTTGCACCCCGCGAGCGAACTAAGCGCGTCCAGCAGCGGGCACAGGGGTGCACGAAAGGGTTGGTGCATCCGGTCGCGCATGGCCGCGGTCAGCAAGTCTCCACGCCCTTGTTGCCAGGCGCATGCGAGCAACATGGCGTTTTGCACGTTGCTGACGGCGTCGGCACGGCGATACGTTTCCGGCAACACTGCCCGGGCGCGCTCGGTCGCCAGCGCCTCGCGCGGCACCACCAACAACAGCGGCCACCGTTTCTCTTGGCTCACCTGCAGCCAGCGCAGGCCACTGGGCTGCGTTTGCACCACCACAAATCCCCCCCACCAGCACGCGGCAACGTTGTCCGCATGTCCTTCGAGCCGGGCCGCTTCTTCCGCGATCGTCTGCGCACTCCAGCCCAGCCGTCCGAAGTGCACAGCCAGCGCTACGCCCGCCAACCGCGCCGCCGCCGAAGAGCCGCAACCTTTGCCCACCGGAATCTCGTTGTCCAGCTCTAACGCCAACGGCCTCACGGCGCGACCCTCGCGCTCCAGGATTGAGCGATAGACGTTCAGAATCAGATGATCGCGTACCTCGCCGCACAGCTCACGCTCGCGCCCGGTGGCTTGCACCGCAAACGTATCAGCGAGCTGCGCCCGTACACGCAGATTGCAGTTCCACGCGACCGCCGCGGCATCGAATGCCGGCCCCAGGTTGGCCGAACTCGCCGGCAGCGCCAGCGACAGGGTTTCTTCGGCAGCGCTCACAGCTCGGCCGCCGCCTCCGGATCAGCCAAAATCGTCAGCCCTTCATGCTCCCGCAAAAAAGTTGCGGGCAGTTCCGAGCTGACCGGGTCGTGCAACATCCGCCGCAACACGTCCGCTTTCGCTCCGCCGCGCACCAAAAGGAGTATTTGCCGGGCTTCCAAAATCGTGGCCATCCCCATGGTCACCGCAAACTCCGGCGTAAACCGTCCCCGCCAATACGCCGCGTTGGCGTCAGCCGTTTCCGCGGTCAGCTTCACCACACGCGTCCGCGTATCCATCGCCGTACCTGGCTCATTGAACCCAACGTGCCCATTCGCTCCCAACCCTAATATCAGCAGATCACACCCTCCGCCCTCGGCGAGCGCGCGCTCGAATTCACCGCAGGCTGCATCGATCCCCGGACTACGGTGTGGCATCCGCAACACTTGTTCTCGCCCCAGCCTGAGCGGTGTCCATACTTCCCGCCAAAGCCAAGACCAGGAGGAAAATGCTGCTTCGGGCGGATCAAGATACTCGTCGAGCATCACCGCACGCGACGCTTGCGCCGCCAGACTACCGATGGCAGCGCGCCGCCGTAGTTCCGCATAGAACGGCAGCGGGGTGGTCCCCGTCGGCCAGCCAATTCGTGCCTCCGGCTTCGCCTGAAGTACGCTTGCCAGGATATCCGTTGCCTCTGCCACCCATCTGATTTCCGATTCAGTAACTTTGACTTGCAATATGCCCCTTGACGTGACGGCCGGTTGCAGTGATACTCGAAGAGACAACCGAATAGCCCGATTCAGTACCCCTGAATCTTATCAAGAGTGGCTGAGGGAACAGGCCCGATGAAGCCACGGCAACCGGCTCCGTACAGGCGGAGCGTCGAGGTGCCAATTCCTGCCCGAGCTTCCCGCGTGGAGGCAAGGGGAAAGATGAGATGGGGCTGCGCAGCCAACGGCCAGCCGGCTTCCATTACCTCTTCCCCAGCGGGAAGGGGTTTTTTATTGGGCACGAAAGGAAGCATGGCATGAGTTTCGAGCTTGGCCTACAGTGTCGCGATTGCGGCAAGCAGTTCCCTCCTCAACCGATGGCGGGGTGCGACGAGTGTTTTGCGCCTCTCGAAGTCCGCTACGACCTCGAAGGCATCGGCCACGCCGTCTCGCCCGACCGCTTGCGCACGCGCGCCCACTCGATCTGGCGCTACCGCGAGTTTCTGCCGGTAGCCGATGAACCCAGCGCGCGGGAACGCCCTGTAGGCGGCACGCCGTTGCTCGCCGCTCCTACGCTGGCCAAAGCCCTGGGCGTGCGTGATCTCTATATCAAAAACGACGCTGTCAACTTCCCGACGCTCTCGTTCAAGGATCGCGTCGTGGCCATCGCACTGAGCAAAGCGCGCGAGTTTGGCTTCTCCACCGTTGCCTGTTCCTCCACCGGCAATCTCGCCAATGCGCTCGCGGCTGGCGCTGCAGCGGCAGGCTTCGAAGCCTACATCTTCACGCCTGCCGATCTCGAAGAAGCCAAAATCGCCAACACTCTGGTCTACGGCGCACGCCTCATCAAGTTCAAAGGCAACTACGATCAGGTGAACCGCCTCTGCTCGGAAATCGCGCAGCGCTATCCTTGGGGCATCGTCAACGTCAACCTGCGCCCCTACTACGCCGAGGGCTCGAAAACGGTCGGTTACGAAATCGCCGAGCAGCTCGGCTGGCGTCTGCCCGGCGCTGTGGTTTGTCCTATGGCTGGCGGCTCGCTTATCGGCAAAATCGCCAAGGCCTTTGACGAACTGCGCCAGCTCGGCTGGGTCACCAACAGCGAGGGCGCGCGCATTTGCGGCGCTCAGGCCACCGGCTGCTCACCCATCAGTCAGGCGGTCAAAGCCGGACGCGATGAAATCGAACCCCAGCGTCCCAACACCATCGCCCGCTCGCTCGCCATTGGCAGCCCTGCCGATGGTTTCTACGCGGCGCGCACCATCCGCCAGACCGGCGGCTGGGCGGAAGACGCCACCGACGCCGAAATCGTGGCCGGCATGCAGCTTCTTGCCCGTACCGAAGGCATATTCGGCGAAACCGCGGCGGGCGTCACTGTCGCCGTAGCCCAAAAGCTGGTGGCGCAGAAGCGCGTCGACCCCGATCGCCCGCTCGTTCTGGTCATCACCGGCAACGGCTTGAAAACGCTCGACGCCATCAACTCCGTGCAGGCGCCCATTCCTGTACTGGCTCCCAAGCTCAGCAACCTCGAAGCCTATCTCGCTGCTCCGCTGCCACCGGCGCAGCCCGCCGCACTTGCACCTACCGCCGCCTAAAAGGAAATCTTCATGTCTTGCCAGGTTAAAATTCCCACTCCGTTGCAGAAGTTCACCGACGGCGCCGACAGCGTTGCCTGCGAAGCCGCCACGCTGCCCGCCCTGCTTGCCGAACTCACCACGCGTTTTCCGGATTTGAAAGATCGGCTGTGCGAGCCCGACGGCCGCCCGCGCCGCTTTTTCAACGTTTACGTCAACGATGAAGACATCCGTTTCCTGGGCGGCAACAACTACCAGTTCACCGCCAAAGATGAAGTGTTGATTCTCCCCTCCATCGCCGGAGGCTGTCAGGCCTGATTGAGTTTGCTGCCCGCTTGCTGCACCAACGGCTTAACCACGCGCTCGGTCCAGGGGTTGTAGCTCTCACGCCCGGAGCGGACTTCCGTGTCTGTATGGGCGGGTGGGTGCGGTAGCATGCGGTCGGCCTGTGCCATGAGCGTGGTGACTGTTGACGGTGCGATCCCATGTGCCAGCGCCGCTAATTTTCCCGGTAGCGCCAGCGTCACCTGCGCGGGTCCGCGCGCGGTGACCCGTACAATCGTGCGCGCCACATGCGCCGCGCTTTGGCTGAGGCCGGGCATGCTACCCGATGTCGCAAACCAGGCGTATTCCTGATCGTGCCGGCCGCGCACCGTTACCCGTTCCTGCGAGCCCGTGCGCGTCAAAAATGGGCACACGCACGTCACCCGCACGCCATGCCGCCGCACCTCGCTCGCCAAGCCTTGCGATAGTCCCACCAGCGCGAATTTGCTGGCCGTATAGGGCAGCATATGCGGCACCGCAACCAGTCCGCCGATGGAGCTGATATTCACGATGCGGCCGTTGCCGCGCGCAATCATTTCCGGCAGCACGGCGCGCGCCAGCCGCAATGCCGCCCAGAAGTGAATGTCCATGGCTTCGGCAAAATCCGCCTCCGTCATCTGGTCCCACGGCCCAAGTTGCATGACGCCGGCGTTATGCACCAGCACGTCGATCTGGCCCCAATGTTCCCGTACCGCCGCCACCACAATGGCCGCCGCGCCGGGTTCACGCAAATTGCAGGCGTAGTGAAACACCGCATCCGCCTGCTGCGCCTGGCCCGCCAGTTTGTTCTGTGCCCTCGCCAGCTCATCCGGATCGCGCGCGCAAATGGCCACCTTCGCTCCACCGGCCAAAAACTCGCGCGCGATGGCGTAGCCCAGTCCGCGCGAGCCGCCGCTGATCAGCACCACACGCCCTCTCCAGTCCGGCCGGCGCGATTCTTGCCAGCGCTGCCATCCCCACGCCAATCCGGCCGCACCTACCGTGGCCCCGGCTAGGCCAACGCCCCCCAGTCCCAGGAGGACCTTCCCGATCGTTGTCGCCTTTCTATCCGGCATGCGGTGCTGCCTCCGTCTGGGATGCCAACTCGCGGGCAATTGCCTCCAGCAGACCCTGAATAAACGCGACCGCTTCCGGCTGCGAGAATTTTTGCGCCAGCTTCATCGCCGCCTGAATCGCCGCCCGCGGTGCCTCCGGTGCCAGCAGGATTTCTGCCGTCGCCAGCTTCAGCACGCAGCGGTCGACCACGCTCATCCGCTCCAGCCGCCAGCCAATCGCATGCTTTTCGATGCGGCGCTCAATTTCGCTGCGCTGTGCCTCCACCGCCGCGACCAGCGCCCGCGCCCGCGCGGCTACGGCCGGTGGCAGCGGATGCGCCTGCTGATACCAGTGCTCCACTTCGCGCGCGGACTGGCGGCCGCCATCCAGATCGAGCGCATACAGCATCTGCAAGGCGGCCTCGCGTGCGGGCATTCCGGCAGTCACGATCCGGCCGCCTCTTCAAGGATCAATTCGTACGATATCCGGGCCCTCTGGCGCAGCGTCGCCAGGACGCTGCAGTACTTTTCCTGCGACAAGGCCACCGCGCGTTCCGCCGCCTGACGGTCCACATGATGGCCCGCAATCCGGTACTTCATGTGAATTTGCGTATACACGGTCGGCGGTTCCGGCGCCCGTTCTCCCGCCGCCGTCACCTCCACGGCGGTGAATGCCTGCCGCTTCTTCTTCAGCACGATCACCACGTCAGTCGCCGAACAGGCGCACAGGCTGCGCAGCACCATCTCCATCGGCCCGGGCGCCAGATTCGATGCCCGGTCGGAATCCATCAGCACCTCGTGCCCGCTCGAACCCCGCGTAAGAAACTGTTCTCCGCCCGTCCACTGCGCCGATGCCTGCGTTGGAGCTGCCATAGCCCATGCTACCGCGAAACCCTTGGCGCCACCTTCGCCCCCGCAACCCGGCGCGCTAACCTGTGAACTATCTTCGGTTGTCCGAGCGCGGCTCGGGATGGATGGTCACCCGAAAAATCTCCGGCAGATTGCGTTTGATTTCCGCCTCCAGGCGCGTGACCAGCTCGTGTACCTCGGCGACCGGCATGCCGTCGGCGAAACTGCAATGACAACTCAGCACCAAATGGCCGCCCGAGTACCGCCATTGCAGATTGTGACAGTCGAGCACGCCCGGCACTTGACTCGCGATCTCCTGCACGCGCGCGCTGAGGCGCTCCGGCGCCAGCACTGCGGCGGTCGCCACGCGGTCGGCCTCGGGCTCAATGTGCGTCACAATGCCCTGAATCGAGGGTATTTCGCTCCGCATTTCGCTCTCCAGCCGGCTCACCACGTCATGCGCTTCCGCCAGCGGCAGCGCAGCATCCAGCTCCAAGTGAAATTCCACCTCCAGGCCGGCACCCACCTTGTATACCGAAAGGTCATGGATCGTCCGGTTCTGCCGCTGGGCAATTTCCTGGATGTGCTCGAAGGGACCGAACAGCGCCGGCCGGCGCGGGTTGGTTTCGATAACCACGTCGGCCTCCGGTAGCCGCGCACGAATGCGTTCTGCGGCCTGTTGCTTGACTACACCGGCATGCTCCAGCGTCGTCGCCGGCTCCAATTCCACCTGCGCGTCCACGAAATATCGGCTGCCCACTTTGCGCAGGCGCAGCCGGTCCAGCGCTGCCACACCGCGAATGCCCTGTAGTGCCGCGCGCACATCACTCGCTATACCCACGGGCGCCTCGTCCAGAAGTACGCCTGCGGTTCGGCGTCCCAGCCGCAACGCCAGCCAGGCGATGGCCGCCGCCACTACCAGCGCTGATGCGGCATCAGCATGCAGCAGCCAGTCGATCTGCTGCGCCTTCGCCAGCCATACCAGACCCAGGCCGATCAGCACCGCCGTACTGGAGGCCATATCGCTCGTGAAATTCAGGGCATCGGCCGCCAGGGCGTCGCTGCGCAGGACGATTGCCGCGCGCCGCATGATCCGCGACCGGCTCCAATCCACCCCGACGGAGACGACCATCGCCGCAAATGCCCAGGCATCGATATGCACCCGTGGGATCTGGCCACTGATCCAGTTCCCGATGGCAATGCCCGCAATCGCCAGCGCCGTGAGCACCAGCAAACCAGTTTCGAGCAGCGCCGAAAAGTTCTCAAACTTGCCGTGACCGAAAGGATGGTTGGCGTCCGCCGGCAGAGCGGCGATCCGCAGCGAAAACCACGTCAGCAGCGTGACCAACACATCCAGCGCCGAATCCGCCGCGGCTGCCAGAATGCCCATGCTGCTGGTGTGCAACCCTACCAACAACTTGAAGATGAAAATGCCCACCGCGGCCAGCACGGAAATCAGTGCCACCCTCTGCTTCCTGCGTTCGACGCTCTTCCCCCTTGCTCTCATAGGCTTCCCCGAATCTTACCTTTCCTTAACGCTTGTGCGGTGCTAATGTCTGGGTAAGGGTCTTCCGCGAGGTCGCAGCGCATCATGATTCGCCGTCAATCCGGCACTGTTTTCCGGTTCACCATGTTCTCGGCGCTGGCGTGTCTTCTCGCCCTGACGGCGCCCGTACTCGGCCAAGGCACCCAGCAGTCGCAGCAGCAGGCACAGCCGCAGAAAAAGAAGGTCACGCCGCCTGAAGTTCCAGTGCTGGTCACCCCCGGCAGTGCGGCGGTGGTCCCTGGTGGCGTTACCCCCCGGATCTTGCCGCCGGCTAAGCCCAAGCCCGACACCGCGGCTCCGGCCACCAACAACCACGACCAGCCCAGCGTCCCGGAAATCACCGCCAACGTCAATCTGGTGCTGGTGCCGGTGGTCATCACCGATCCGCTCAATCGCATGGTTACCGGCCTGCAAAAACAATACTTCAGCCTGACGGAAGACAAGGTCCAACAGCAAATCACATCCTTCTCCACCGAAGACGCCCCCATTTCGGTGGGGGTCGTGTTCGACTCCAGCGGCAGCATGACCAACAAGATCCAGGAGTCGCGCGAAGCCTTGGTGCAGTTTTTTGAAACCGCCAACCCCCAGGATCAATTCTTCCTGATCGATTTTGCTGACGAGCCCCGCCTGTTGTGTAGCTTCACCGACAACATCGACAAAATTGAAGACGCCGTGACCTTCCTGCAGGCGGGCGGCCGTACCGCTCTGCTCGATGCCATCTACATGGCGCTGGCGCAAATGCGCTATGCCAAGTATCAGCGCCGCGCCCTGCTTATCATTTCCGATGGCGGCGATAACCACAGCCGCTACAGCCTGCGCGACGTCGAGCGCGTGGTCCGTGAGGCGGACGTGCAAATCTACGGCATCGGCCTCTATAATCCCGTCGGCGACCGGCCCACCCAGGCAGAAGTCAACGGCCCCGAACTGCTCGACAAGGTCACCGAATCCACCGGCGGCAAGACCTTTGAGATCAACGACCCGGACGAGCTGGCCGATACGGCGACCAAAATTGGTATCGAACTGCGCAATGAATACGTGGTCGGCTATACCTCGACCAACAAGAACCGCAACGGCGACTGGCGCAAAATCGTCGTCAAGCTGCGTCCACCCCCAGGGTTGCCACCGCTCACGGTCGCGGCGCGCTCCGGATACTACGGCCCCCACTGAGCCAACATGAAGCCCCCACGCAGGACTGTGCATTGCTTGGCGCTGTCGCTCTGCCTGCTTGCCTCCACCGCCGCGGCGCAAGCCGCGCACAGACCCCAGCAGCGCGCTCCCTACGTCTTCAAGGCGAACGTAGGCGAGGTACTGGTGCATGCCACTGTGGTTAATAAGAAAAACGGCGCGCCCGTCATCGACCTGCCCGAATCCGATTTCACCGTCTATGAGAACGGCGTACCCCAGCACGTCCAGTTTTTTTCCCACGAGGATGCGCCGGTTTCCGTCGGCATTCTGATCGACAACAGCGGCAGCATGGTGGATAGCCGTCCCGCGGTCAATCGCGCCGCCATCAACTTCGTCAAGGCCAGCAACCCCCAGGACGAGGAATTCGTCGTCAATTTTAACGACGAATACTACCTCGATGCCTCCTTCACCGACAGCATTCCCAAGCTGGAAGATGCCCTCGAGCACATCGAATCGCGCGGTGGCACCGCTCTCTACGATGCCACCATCGCCTCGCTCGATTACATAAACAACAATGCGCACAACGAAAAGCACGTGCTGCTCGTCGTCACCGACGGCGACGACGATGCCAGCCGCTACACTCTCGAGCAAACTGTCCATCTCTTGCAGGCCAAGAACTCGCCATTGATCTACTGCATCGGCATCCTCGACCACGACGATAGCCACTCGATGAAGAAGACCGCCGAACGCGCCCTGATCGCTTTGGCGTCAGCCACCGGTGGCGCCGCCTACTTTCCCAAGAACCTCAAGCAGGTCAACGCCACCACCCTCGCAGTCGCCCAAGAAATCCGTTCCCAGTACACCTTCGCCTATCATTCCAACCAGACCGGTACCGGCTTCCGCACCATCCGTATCGAAGTCAAGGACGAGCACCAGAAGCACCTGGATGTCCGCGCCCGCAAAGGCTACTACTCCACCAGCGCTCATTGAGGCGCGCGATAATAGGGAGATGCTGCGGGCGTATTTCGACAACAACGCCAACACCCCGGTCCTGCCCGAGGTCCTGGAGGCCATGCTGCCCGCCCTCAATGGCGCCTGCGGCAACCCCAGCTCCATCCATCAGCGCGGCCAGGCGGCCAAGGCCGCCATGGAGCAGGCGCGCGCCGAAGTCGCCGCGCTTATCAATGCGCCCGTCAGCAGTGTTGTCTTCACCAGCGGCGGCACCGAGAGCGATAATCTCGCCATTCGCGGCCTCATCGGCGCCTGGCAGGAAGCTCACCCGCAGGCCCCGCTGCCGCACCTGATCACCACGCGCGTCGAGCACCACGCGGTATTGAACGTTTTCGAGGATTTGGAGCGTTCCGGCTATCCTGTCACCTGGCTGCGCCCTGACCTGCAGGGCCGCATCAGCGCTCAGGCCGCCGCGGAAGCGATTCGCACGGACACCGCCCTGATCTCGGTCATGATGGCCAACAACGAAACCGGCGTGATTCAGCCGGTTGCAGAGATCAGCTCCATCGCTGCCCAGGCCAAGGTGGCCTTCCACATCGATGCCATCCAGGCCGTGGGCCGCATCCCCGTCGATGTGCGCACGCTCAACTGCACCGCCCTCAGCCTAAGCGGCCATAAGATTCACGGCCCCGCGGGCATTGGCACTCTCTACGTCCGCCGTGGCGCCCGCCTGCGGCCGCAGCTTTTCGGCGGCCATCACGAGCGCGACCGCCGCGCGGGCACGGAAAACCTGCCCGGCATTCTCGGCCTCGGCACCGCCGCCCGCCTGGCGCGTGAGCATCTTGACGAGCGCGCTGCGCACTATGCCCGCCTGCGCGACCGCCTGGAAGCCACCGTGCTGGCCACAGTTCCCCGCTCCGGCGTCGCTGGCGCAGACGCGCCCCGCGTGCCCAACACCAGCGATATCTACTTCGACGGTATCGAAGGCGAGGCCTTGGTCATCGGCCTGGACCTGCACGGCTTCTGCGCCTCCACCGGCGCGGCCTGTTCGTCCGGGTCGATCGAGCCCTCGCACGTCCTGCTCGCCATGGGCTTCCCGCGCTCGCGCGCCCGCGCCTGCCTGCGCTTCAGCTTTGCCTCGCAGAACACCTCGCAGGAAGTGGAAGCGTTACTTGAGATTTTGCCTGCACTCATAGAGAAGCAGCGCAAGTTGGCGGTAGGCGCCGCATGATTGCCGTAGCACACGGCATGATTGCCGTAGCAATGTCCGGGGGCGTGGACAGCTCCACCGTTGCCGCCCTGCTGCACGCGCAAGCCGAGCCCATCGTCGGCCTGACCATGCAACTTTGGAATCAGCGCCGCCTGGCGGGCGCGCCCGGCATGACGCCCAGCACTCGCGGCCGCTGCTGCTCGCTTGACGATGTGCACGACGCCCGTCGCGTCGCCGAGCAGCTTGGCATTCCGTATTACGTCGTCAACTTCGAGGAGCAGTTCGAGCGCGATGTCATCCGCAACTTCGTCGCCGAGTATCGCGCTGGCCGCACGCCCGTACCCTGCAGCCATTGCAATACGGCGGTAAAGTTCCATCAGCTCTTGGCCACCGCCCGCCAGATCGGCGCCGACACCGTCGCCACGGGCCATTACGCCCGCGTTCAGTTCAACCCCGATGCCGGCGCCTACGAGCTCCTGCGCGCAATCGATGAAGCCAAAGATCAGACCTTTTTCCTCTGGGGCCTGACACAGGAGCAGCTTGCCGCCGCCCGCTTCCCATTGGGCGCAATGCACAAGCCCGAGGTCCGTGCCACGGCCGCAGAATTCGGCCTGAGCGTGGCCGAAAAGCCCGACAGCAACGAAATCTGCTTCGTCCCCGGCAACAACTATGCCGCTTTCATCGACGCCTACGCTGCCGAGCAAGGCGAAACTGCTCCTGAGCGTGAAGGCGAGCTGGTCACCACCAGCGGCCACGTCCTCGGCCATCACTCGGGCGTCGAGCACTTCACCGTCGGCCAGCGCAAGGGCCTGGGCGTAGCGACGGGGTCGCCGCTGTACGTTCTGCAGGTCGATGCCGCAGCGCAGCGTGTCACCGTCGGCAGCGACGCCGAACTGCGCTCGCACCATCTGGAAGCCAGCCGCTGCAATTGGATTTCGGGCGACGCTCCGAGCGGCCCCGTTCGCGTCACCGCCCGTATCCGCCATCGCCACACGCCCGCCGCTGCCTGGGCCGAACCCCGCCCCGGCGCTCGCCTCACGGTCGAGTTCGACGAACCCCAGCGCGCCATCACCCCCGGCCAGAGCGTCGTCCTCTACGCCGGCGACAAGGTCCTCGGCGGCGCCTGGATTGATTAGCTCGCAGTACCGGCCGCTTCAGCGGCCATCGCTACGAGCACTGGCAACACGCGCTTGCGCAACCGGCCGGCATAGGCGAGAGTCCAGACGATAGTTGAAACCGTGAGCACACCCAGAATCAGCGGTGACAGCACCAGCACCGCCGCCGCCGAAAGCGTAAAGACCAGCAGCACCCGGATCACCAGCTCACCCGTAAACACAATGCCCCAAACCGAAGTAATCAGCCGGTTGCCGTGCCGCACCTCCGGCAGCGACCAGCTCTGGTCGTAATACGCCCGCTTCTGTGCGTTTTGACCGCAGAAAAAGTACCGTCCGAAGTAGAACATCAGCGGCCGCGGCAACACCAGCGATACGAAGCAGCCAACGCCCAGCGCGCCGGTAGCAAACGATTCCCGGATCAGCAGCAGCTTCGGGCTTCCGCCCAGCGTCAGCGCCAGCAGGTCGACGATAATGCCGAACAGCACTACGCCGGCAACCGGGTCCATGTCACGCTCGTGCGCCAGCCCCCAGGCGCTTTCGGCCACCGGAAACAGCGTCGCGATCACTAGCGCCTCAAATTCCGAGGCGTGCAGGTACATCTTGGCGCCCTGATACAGCAGCACCGGTACAATCGCATTCCAGGCCACACTGGCAATAATGTTCCGCAGAATCTGCGGCGTCCCCTCTTCGGGCGCGCGTTCGTGTGGAACCGGCGTCGCTTCTGCCGTCGACATCTTGTTTCTACTTTAGCGCCGTTACCAGCCGCTACTCGTGATGTATGGGGCGCGGGCGCTGGCTGAGGCGGTATTCGCGGCGCACGGCAGCTTTTTCGTAACGCCGCTTCTCTTCCTCGGTTTCCGGCAACACCGGCGGCACGGCAATGCGGTCGCCGTGCTCATCAACCGCGACAAACGTCAGATAGGCCGAGCTGGTATGACGGCGCCGTCCGCTCAGCAGCGACTCCGCAAACACCTTGGCCCCGATCTCCATCGAGGTATGAAACGCCCGGTTCACGCTGGCTTTGACGATGACCAGCTCGCCAATGTGGATGGGGTAGCGGAAATCCATCTGATCGATGGACGCCGTCACACAAATGCTGCCGGCGTGGCGTGACGCCGCGATGGCGCAGCACAAATCCACCAAATGCATCACTCGGCCGCCGAGAATATTGCCGACGATGTTGGCGTCGTTCGGCAACACGATCTCCGTCATTTCGGCCTGCGAGGCGCGGACGGGCTTGGGTTCGAGCGTGGCGGGTTTCACGTTACGTGGAAGGATGATTGGCGCGCACCGGAACTTCCTTGCGCTGCAGATACGAACTCAGGTAGCATTCCGCCTGCTTTTGCACGCGTGGATCCGGATTCGTTTTCAGCCAGCGTTTCTGCTGGTTGTCGTACTGCACCGTGCCGTGTTCGCCGGGTGTGTGGTCAACTTCCAGCACGTAGTAGATCAGAATGATGTCTTCCTTGTCGCGCGCGATGCTGAAGGCAACCTTATCGGCGTGCCGTTTTTCCGGCAGCCAGGGACAGTGCCTGGCGTAGCCGAAATTGCAAAATTCCTTCAGCATCTCATCCGTCGGCGTTTCGCCGTCGTGTCCCGGCGCGGTGCACAGGCCGCGCCAGGGCTCACCCAGCGGCAAACGCGGACGCGCATGCCAGGGCCAGTCACTAAACTCCTCGGTCGGCATGAAGAAGGGGCAGGCCATAATGGAAATATTATGGCAGTAAACCGCCGCGAACAACTGGAAGAGTTTCTGCGCCACAACCCCAACGACGCCTTCGCGCGTTACGGCCTGGCGATGGAGTTAATGCACCGCGGCGAATCCGAAGCCGCGCTCGTACAGTTCGCCCAGTTGCAACAGCAGCACCCCAACTATCCTGCCGGCTTTCAACAGGCGGGCCAACTGCTGCTCTCTCTCGGTCGCAACGGCGATGCGAAAACCGTCCTGCAACGTGGCTTGCAAGCCGCCGCGACTGCCGGCGACCGCCACGCCGCCAGCGAAATCCAGGGCCTGCTCGATGAACTGGCAGACTAGCGTAGAACTTCTTCGACTTCGCTGATCCAGTCGGGCCGCTTGAGGACCTCGCGCGGTTTGGGACCATCCGCCGGACCCACAATGCCGTCGTTGTACATAAGGTCGATCAAATGCGCGGCGCGGCCGTAGCCGATGCGCAGCCGCCTCTGCAAGAGCGACGTGCTCGCCTTGCCGTACTCAACCACGACCCGCACCGCATCCTCGAACATGGGGTCATTCTCCTCGCCACTCGGCACCCCGCCGGCAGGAGATTCCTCCTGGGCCCTAGCCCCTGACCCCTGACCCCTATCTTCTTCTTCCGCCGGCGCATCCAGGAACGTATCGTCCATCTCCGGCTGCCCCTGTTTGCTCCAGTTCTCGACTACGCCGCCAATCTCCGGCTCGGTGACGAAGGCGCCATGAACGCGATGGAAGCGCGACGTGCCCGGCGGCAGAAAAAGCATATCGCCCTTGCCCAGCAGCAGCTCCGCGCCCTGCGAATCGAGAATCGTGCGCGAGTCCACGCGCGTGGCCACGCGGAACGAAATGCGGGCGGGGAAATTGGCCTTGATCAGGCCGGTAATCACATCCACCGACGGCCGCTGCGTCGCCAGAATCAGGTGAATGCCCACGGCGCGCGCCATCTGCGCCAGCCGCGTGATCGACTCTTCGACGTTGTGCGCATCGACGATCATCAAATCGGCCAGCTCGTCGATGACGATCACGATGTAGGGCAGCGGACGGTTCTCCTCGGCCGGATTCAGATTCTCGAACAGGCCCGGCGCTGAGTTCTCAAACCGCCGGTTGTACTGCGCGATATTGCGCACGCCGCAACTTGCCAGCAGCTTCAGCCGCCGCTCCATCTCGCGCGTAGCGTTGCGCAGCGCGTTGGCCGCCTGCTTGGGTTCGGTGATGATGGGCGTATAGAGGTGCGGAATACCGTCGTACAGGCCCAGCTCCAGCCGCTTCGGGTCGACCAGAATGAAGCGCACCTGATCGGGCGTGGCCTTGTACAGCAACGACACGATCATGCTGTTGAGCGCCACCGATTTGCCCGACCCGGTCGAGCCGGCAATCAGCAGGTGCGGCATGGCGGTCAGATCGCTGACCACAATCGCCCCGTTGGCATCCTTGCCCAGCGCCATCGTCAGTGGCGATTTCGAGCGTTGAAACGCTTCGGACGCAATGATCTCACGCAGGTAAATCGTCTCGCGGTGTGGGTTCGGCACCTCAATACCGACCGTGCTCTTGCCCGGAATGCGCTCGATGTAGACCGACTCGGCCGCCAGCGCCAGGCACAGATCATCATTCAGCGCCGTGATGCGGCTGTACTTTACCCCCGCTTCCGGCTTGAACTCGTAAGTGGTCACCACCGGCCCGGGGTTGATCTGCACCACCTGGCCCCCAACCGAAAACTCTTCGCATTTGGCCGTCAGCCGCTCCGCCATGTCGCGCAATTCAGCCTCTTCCACCTGATTGCCCGGCGGCGCTGGTTGCAGCAGCGACAGCGGTGGCGTCTTGTACTGTCCGGTGCTCACGCGCACCGCCTTCGCCGCAGGCGCGGGCGCCAGCTCCCGCATGTGAATGGTGACCGGCGCCGGCTCGTCTTCAGTTTCTATGGTCGCGCGCCGGGCGCGCGCGGCTGCCGTCTCCGGCTCCGGCTGTGGCACACGCGCCGGAATAAATGTCGTGGCAACCTCGGCTGCGGCCGCGCGCCGTGGCCGCGCCCGCTCCTGCTCTTTTTCCTGCTTCCGCGCCTGTCGCTTCGCCTGCCAGTTCCGCCAGCTCGACCGCATCACCGCAAACGGCCGCACCAGCGGCGCGGCCCAACCCATTCTGGGTGCAACGTTTTCCGACCACCACGTCTGCGTGGCGCTGAATGAGAACTTGGTCGCCAGGAACAATCCCGCTAGCAGCGCCGTGACCGTCAGCAGATACGCGCCAATCGGATTGAACGCCGCAATCAGCGCACTCGCCACCAACAGGCCCACCAGCCCATGCAGCGGCACGCTGCCCCGCCACAAAAGCTGCCACGGTAGCTCGGCGATCAGCGCCGCCAGCCCCACCATACTCAGCAGCAACCCCAAAACGTGACTCCGGTGCAGCGACTGCGAACGTGGCGCTCGAAACCAGTTCCGCGCCAAAAATCCCAGCCCCAAAACCAGCAGAAACGATGCCAGCCCAAAAAGCTGAAATAGGACATCCGCGGCGGTTGCCCCCACGGGCCCCACCCAATTTGCTGGTCGCGTCACCACCGCCGCCGTATCCCACGACGGATCCGCCGGATGGTACGACACCAGCGCCAGCAGCAGCAGTGCCGCCAGTACCAGGATCAGCAGCCCGACCAGCTCATTAAAGCGCCGGTTGGTAGTGGGCCGAAGAGGATGCACAGCCCCATCATAGCCACCGCCGAAATCCCCCGGCTCCCAGGGTATCGAGCTAGGTACGGGCGCCAGATCACTGCTATGCTTGCGAATAAGGAGCACACCTTGCGCCTTCTCCGCACCCACAGCCGTCCCGCGTCGCTGAAATACTGATCTACTGAAATACTGACCCACTTCCATGATCCACGTCTGGCAAGCCATCATCCTCGGCGTCATCCAGGGCGTCACCGAATTCCTGCCGGTCTCCAGCACCGCGCACCTCATTCTGGTGCCGTGGTTCTTCCACTGGCCCGATCCCGGCCTGACCTTCGACGTGGCGCTGCACGCCGGCACGCTGCTGGCTATCATCGGCTTCTTCTTCATGACTTGGATCCGTATCATCCGCGCCGGCTTCGGCGCCGCCATCGACATTCACACCGGCGCGCCCATCAGCGGCCCGGCGCTGGCGCTGCAGCGCCGCCTGCTGTGGTTCATGGTTTTGGCCACGATTCCCGGCGGCATCATCGGCCTGCTGTTCAATAAGGAGATCGAATCCACCTGGCGCAATCCGCTCATCATTGCGGCCAGTCTGATCGTTGTCGGCATTGTGATGGGCTGGGCCGACCACATGCCCGAGCTTCGCGCGGCTAACAACCATAATGCAGACGTTGCGGCAGAAGCCGGGTCGCGTGTCGCTCAAGGCAGCTCCGTCGCGGCAGTCGCGACGGCGAGGACCACCTCCGCAGGCAAGGATTTCGACAAAACCTCAGTCTGGGAAGCCTGGTGGATCGGCTGCGCCCAAGCCGTCGCCGTCATTCCCGGCATCTCGCGCTCCGGCGCGACCATCACTGCCGGCCTGTTCGCCGGCCTGACGCGCGAAGCCGCCGCCCGCTTTTCTTTCCTGCTCGCCACGCCCATCATCGCCGGCGCGGTGCTCTACAAATTTCACAACGTCCACAAGCTAGGCGGCATTCCCGCTGGCATGCACGCACCCTTCGTCGCCGGCGTGATCGCCTCTGCCCTCGTCGGCATCGCCTCCATCTGGCTCTTCATCCGATTCCTCAAGCTCAACACCCTGCGCTTCTTCGTCTGGTACCGCATTATCCTCGGCCTGATCGTCCTCGCCCTGTTCTTCCACGGCTTCAAGGCGTTTTAGTTCATCGTTTTCGGTTTATAGTCACGCACGGCGCCCGCGGTTGCGGCCCGGCGACTATGAACGATAAACCATGAACTATGAACTAATGCCCGTGCAACGTCAGCACTTCGAAAGGCTTGAGGCGAAATTCATGCGCCGTGCCGGCTTCGAGAAGCACTGACTCCGGTTTGATGGGTTCGCCCCATTGGTCTGCGCGCCACGCAGGAACCATCCGGTAGCTCTGCCGCGCCTCGTTGGGGATCTCAAACGCTTCTGCCGGATCGAGCCAGAGACTCTGCGGCTTGTCGCTCGGGTTGCGCAGCGTCAGGATGGCATTCTCCCGTGACCAGGCGGCGTGGCCATAGGGTTCGCCGTGGCCTGGATCGCCGCCCACCCAGTGCGTATCGACCAGCGTCGCAGCATGACGCCGCGCCCAGCGCGCCGCTTCCGCCAACTCATCCCAGTTCTTCTCGGTTAGCAGGTTGTGCGTGATGTACATTTCCTGCAATTGCGTACCGGTGCCGAAGTAGGCGCGTACCCCTGCGGCAAAATCGTGTTGCGGATCGGTTTCGAGCTTGCGCGCATGGCTGGCATAAACGATGCCGTGCAGCATCAGCGAGTTCAGCGGATACAGCGGCCCGCGGCCCACAACGTTGCGGTACGTGGCGCCATCGCGATAGGTGATCCACTGCTGGCGGTCGCTGCCCACCCCGGCAAAGTTCGTATCGTAGCCGCCGCGCCAGGTCGAGTCGGCATAACGTAGCCAGAACGGCGAGGGATACGTTCCCGTCGTCAGGTTCACGAATAAATCCGGTTTCGCGTGGCGCATGTCGGCAATCAGGCTGATCGCCGCTTCAAAGTCGCTGCCGAACTGGCTGCCGGGTACGACGCGCGCGTTGCTGCCCGTACCGTCGAGCTTGAACTGATTCACGCCGTAGCGCGTCACCATCTCCAGGCAGACCTCATGAAACCGCTTGTAATAGACCGGCCCGGAGAGCGCCAGCCCGTACCGGTTCTCTTCATAGCCGAGCTTCTTGCCCCACGCCAGCCGCTCCTTGCGCGGCGGCCCGTAACCACCCCAGGGCGACAGCCACACGCCCGGCCCGGCGCCCATCGCCGCCGTCGCCGCTTCGAGCGGTGTGAAGCCGTCAGGAAAGCCCCTATTGAATCCCCAGTCCTTGTGGTTGTCCCAGCCATCGTCAAACAGAAACGAATCGAGCTGCACGCTCCGCCGCCGGTAAAGCTGCTCGCCGAAGGCATGAATGCGGTCCAGGCAACCGTAGGCATCGTAAGGAGTGAAGTAGCCGAGATCGAACCAGGAGTTGTAATGCAAAAATGGCCGGTAGGGATGCGCGCGCTCGCGCTCGATGTAGCGCTGGAAATCGCGCCGCATCTGCCCCGGCGCCGCCACACCGATCACGCTCGAATAGACCGCGGTGTGATTGGCCGCCAAAGGCAGCCCCCGTGAAAACTCGCACCGCGCCCGGCCGCCGCTGACTTCGCTCTGTGACAGCGGATGCTCAAGGCCCAGAAACCACCCTCCCTTTCGGATGCCCGACTCCCCGGTTGTCTCGGTCAGCGTGATCGGCGAGCCTTTGACTTTGCCCTCGACGCGCGCGCCCCTCGCGGCGAGATTGATCAGCGTGACTGCGCTAATCGGCACGTCGCTGCCACCGGCCATGATTTCGATTTCCTGCCGCAAATAATGCGAGCCGTCGCGCAGCAGCGCCCGCCAACGCACCTGATACGCGCCCGCCGGATCCGCCAGTGTCACCGTCACCTGCCGTCCCGGCAAACGTTCCGCAAAACAAGCAGCGCCGGCGTCGGGCTGCAGCACCCGCTGCTGCAAGGGAGCCGTCACGCGCAGTTGGGTCGAGTCGACAGTGTTGCCGTTCACCTGCAGCCAGAACACCGGCATCGGCCCAAGCTGCGGTAGCGCTGGCGCGCGCAGGCTGACGAGGCGCAGGCCCGTCCCCGAGTCCCAGGTGACGTCGAAGATGTCATTGCTGAGCTTCGCCCGATTCCCGCTCACCCTCGCGATCGCCGGCGCCTGCGCCTGTAAACCCCGCGACAGCGCCCAACCGGCAGTCATCGCCGCGGCTACAGCCGCGGCTCCCCGCTCCAAAAATTCCCTGCGCTCCATTAACCCTCCAGCTCAATCTGCAGTGCCGCTGGCCCCGCGGCGCTTTCAAAGAATAGGCTTTCCACCGCGTGTGCGGCAAACGCTTTCTGATATTCACGCTGCCACGCCGCGCGAAATGCCGCCGCCGCACCGCCCGGCACCAGCGCCCACACCGAACCCCCAAAGCCGGCGCCAAACGCCGACGCCGCCACCGCGCCCAGCCGCCGCGCACTCGCGGCCAACGCAACTGTCTCCGGGATCTGGTTGCCCAGCGCCGCCTCCGCCCCCGCTTGCGAACAAGCCACAAACTCGCCAAAACTTTGCCAATCGCCCTCGCGCGCCGCAAACGCCGCCGCTGGAATCCAGACGTCCGATTCGTTGTGAAACTGTTCCAGCCGGGCGCGCAGCGCGTTCGGCAACTGCGCCAGCAGCGGCTCATACGCTCCTGCAGCCACTGCGGCCGCTAGCGTCGCGTCGTGCCGGCCGCTCACCTCATTCCAGGTCGACAATATCTGTGCCGTCGCCGCCGCCGCCCGGTTGTAGTCCGCCTGTGCCGCGCCCGCCTTCGAGGCCGCGACGCCGCTCACGCCAATCACCAACGCCATATCCTCGGGTGCGGCCACCGTCTGTTCCAGCCGCGTCGGGCAGAAGCGGTACTGGCTCCAGCGTCCCGCCTTGCAACAAAGAATCGCCGTATGATCTTCGCTGCCGCCATGCGTGCCCACGCCCACTTCCGTCGCCGCCAGATAAGCCGCTAAGGCTTCCCTGCCCTCCGGCCCGGCTTCGCCGCACAAAGCCAAATACGTGGCCACGACAAACGCGCTCGAGCTGCTCATCCCCGCCGCCGGCGGCAAATCACTGGCAAACAAGATGTCGGAGCCGTAATCGAGTTTTCCATCCACCGCCAACCGCCGCGCCACCGTCGCCGGATACCGCGCCCAATTCGCCGTTAACAGCTCCCCGATCGTAAACTCGGCGCTCTCTCCCGTCCGTGCGTCGGTAAGCTGCACGCGCCGGTCGCGGCGTGGTGTCGCCGCAACGCAAAATCCGCGCTCGACCGCGCACAGCAGGCTCCGCCCGCCGGCGTAGTCGGTGTGCTTGCCCAGCAGCTCGATGCGCCCCGGCACAAACCACGCCCGCCCGGCGCGCGCGCCCAGCACGGCAAAAAGTTGCGCTTTGGCGGCGGCCGCCCCCGCACTCATGCCCGCGCTTTCAAGTTGGTCCGCAATCGAAGACAAGCTTCAACCTTACCGCGCTAAACTAGGTCGTGGCCACTGCCAGTTCAACCCCGGCGCGCTTGCGCGAAGTCGAAGCCGCCGCTGCCGCCCATCCCACCCTGCCGCGCGAAGCTGTCGTCAAAGAAGACATCCTGCGCACCGGCATCGCTTTTTCGCCCGCGGCGCTCAAGCTCGCGGCTCAGTTTAAGGCTAAGGCATACTTCATCTTTTCCTTCGATCTGGTGCCATTAAACGAGATGGAGCAGCAGGAACACTGGAGCGCGCCGGAAGAAATCTGGCTCGAAGCCGGCCCCTGGAACTTCCGCCCGACCATCATTTCCGTCCGCCTGAATCCGGCCTCGCCCTACCGCATCGAGGCCACCGGCGACACCGCCGAGCTGCAACTCGACGGCGAAACTCTCGCCACGGTCAAGTTCCCGCCCGTCCCGGAGTATTACACCCGCTCGCTGGCGAGCGGCAAGCGCGTCATCGAAATCGCGCCCACCATCGAATGGGGCTACCTCGTCTATCTCACCGTCTTCCGCATCTGCCAGTACTTCGGCGACAAAGAAGAGTGCCAGTTCTGCGACATCAATAACAACTACCGCCAGCAGATTCAGGAGGGCCGACCCTACACTGGCGTCAAGTCCGTGGACGAAATTCTCGAAGCCCTCGCCCTCATCGCCTCCACCGATTCTGCCAGCCGCGCCTACACCATCACCGGTGGCAGCATCACCTCCAAACTCAAGGGCAAAACCGAAGCTGACTTCTACGCCGAATATGCCGCCGCCATCGAGTCACGCTTCCCCGGCCGCTGGATCGGCAAAATGGTCACGCAGGCGCTGCCGCTGGAAGAAGCCCGCAAATTCAAGCAGGCCGGTATTCAGATTTACCACCCCAACTACGAAGTCTGGGATGAGCGCCTCTTCGGTATTCTCTGCCCCGGCAAGAGCCGTTACGTCGGTCGCAGCGAATGGCACAAGCGCATCCTCGACGCCGCCGAAATCTTCGGTCCCTCGCACGTCATCCCCAACTTCGTCGCCGGCATCGAGATGTCGAAGCCGCACGGCTTCACCGACGTTGCCGAGGCCATCCGCTCGACCGGCGCGGGCCTCGACTTTTTTATGTCCCATGGCGTCTGCCCGCGCTTCACCACCTGGTGCGCTGAGCCGCTCACCCGCCTGGGCAAAGACAACGCCGGTGGCGCCCCGCTCGAATACCACCTGCGCCTGCTCGAAACCTGGCGCGACACCCACGCCAAATACAAGCTGCCCGTCCCGCCCGGCTACGGCGACCCCGGCTCCGGCCGCGCCGTCTTCTCCGTCAGCTCATTTATGGACGTGATCTAGTGGCGGCAGCTTGGAGGAGCCCCGAGCACCAGCGGGCGGGCCCTGCCGGGAATCGAAGCCCGCACTCCGAGCGACCAACGGGAGCGACCAGGACAAAAAATGGCGAGCCACCTAGAGCAGCGCGACCAGCCGCTCGATATCGCGTTCGGTGTTGTAGACGTACGGCGAAAGCCGCAGTGAGCCGCCACGCACGCTGGTAAAGACGTTCCCACGCGCGAGCTTTTCCGTCAGGGCCGGCAGCAATGCGATGTCGCGCGGACGGATGCAGACATACGGGCCGCGCTCGGCCGCCTCCGCCGGGCTGGCCAGCTCGTAGCGTTCCTGCGGCAAGCCGGCAATCAGTTGCTCCACCAACTTGGCCGTGTGTGCAGCGATGGCGTCCACGCCCGCCTTTGCGATCCATTCCAGCCCAGCTTCGAACGCCGCCAGATTTATGAAATTGGCCGTTTCGGGCGCGTCCCAACGCCGCGCGCCTGCCACCGGCACCGGGTTCTCGAAGCGCGTAAGGTCGTCGAAATTCCCCGCTCCCTCGCTCGCCATCCAGTAAAACGGCCCTGGCAGCAGCTTCTCCATGGCCGGCTTGCACACCCAGAAAAATCCCGTCCCGTACGGCCCCAGCAGCCACTTGTAGCCCGAGCAGACCACAAAATCAGCGCCCAGATCACCAAGCTGCAGCGGTAGCGCGCCCGCGCACTGCGCCAGGTCCAGCACCAGCGTGATGCCTGCACTTCGGCAGGCCGACGCGAGCGCGGCGGCGTCGAGCCGCGAGCCGTCATTCGAGCGCACCACGCTCGCCGAAATCAGCCGCGTTTGCGGCGTAATCGCCGCCACAAAATCCGCTGCGCTGATAAACGCCCCACGCGGCGCGACCACGCGCACCTTCACGCCCCGCGCCGCTTCCAGCGGCCGGAAGGCCGTAAAGTGCGAGGGAAACTCGCCCTTGGCGATCAGAATTTCATCGCCCGCCCGCCAGTCATACTGCGCCGCAACCACTCTCAGCCCGCTGCTCGCCCCCGAAGTGATGGCAAATTCGTCTGGCTCGCCGCCGAATAGCCTCCCTAGCAGCCTCCGGACCCGGTCCGGAAGGCCCAAATACTCGTCACCGGGAATGCGCTGCGGCTGCTGCTTCCACCCAATCGCCGTCTCCGCCGCGCGCGCGGCCCCGAGCGGCATGGGCGCCTGCGTCGCAGCGTTGAGGTAAACCACCCCTTCGCCTTCAAAATCCGCAAATTCGGACTGCCAGCTCATGTTACTTAATTGTAAACTCTGAGCCAGCCTACTGGAGGTTCCTTATGGACCGGCGTACTTGGATGAAACTGGCCGCAACCGCAGGCGCGGCAGCGGCCGTTAGCGGCAGTGGAATCGTAGCCCAAACGGCGCGGCCCGCGCCGCGTCGCAACACGCCCCTCGACATTCCTGAACCCAAAGACTGGACCGGCCACAACCGCGCCCTCGACCGCTACTACCGCGCTCCCGGCTATCCCGCCTTTGATCCCCACCCTCGCTACTTGGGTGAGCTGGCCGGCTCCTGGCACGCCATGGGCCTACAGTATGGCGAGCGCGCCGGCGATCTCATCCGCATGGTCTACGAGGGCTGGTACCGCGAGTTGCTCCCCATCCAGGGCAGCCCGGAAGTGATGGCCGAATACCTGCATCATCAGAACGCTTATTACGAGCTGCTGGTCCCCGAGGCGCTGGAGTTCATGCACGGCCTTGCCGACGGCGCCGCCACCGAGCTCCAGCGCTCAGCGTTTCCGCATGAGCTGACCAATTTCGAAAAAATCCTGATGATCAACAGCTACTTCGGTCTGCAGGGCAAACCACCGCACAGCGCCACGGCCGAGCTGGCGCCCGAAGAGGACGATTTCCACTGCTGCAGCGGCGCCATCATGCTACCCGCCTCGACCGGCAGCAAGACCATCCATTGCAGCTCCGAAGACCAGCACTTTTTCCCGCAGGAATATCTAGTCACCTTCATCGCGCGACCCAGCGACAAGCGCGCGCACCGCTTCACTGTGACCGATTCTGCCGGTGAAATCGGCAGCGAGCACGCTATGAATGAGCGCGGCGTGGCCGTCAGCGGCTACGCTGGCGGCGGCATGGGCATTCTCGCCCCCACTCTGGCCCAGCCGTTTTCTGGCTATCGCCGCCCTGGTCTGGATTGGCAAGTCGGCAACTTCTACGCCACCTCGTTTGGCGATAGCGCCCGCCACGCCGTCGAGCTGCTCACCGTCGGCCGTCCCGAATATCGAGCCAAATCCGGCTACAAGATCGTCATCGGCAAATGCACCCGCGGGGCCAACTGGATGGTATCGGACGCGCAACACGCCTTCGTCGTCGAAAGCATACCTGCCGATCAGCACGGCACCGCGCGCTACGCCATCCGCAAGCCCGGCGACATGGGCGAGCGGAATGCCGCCTACATAGTCTCCACCAACAACGTCGAGGCGCGCGACAGCTACAACGAAGATAACGCCTACGATCCCGGCCATCCCATGCGCCAGCACGGTAACGCCGAGCAGCGCCCGTCGTATTTCGGTCTCAACATCACAGGCACACGCTTCTGGACGTTCATGTGGCTCATTCGCCGCCACTATGGCGCCATCACGCCCGCCACAGTCCAGGGCTGGCGCCGCACCCACTTCGTCCTCGATCGCACCGGCGTCCGCCATGACACTGTCCCGGTTGACGGCCGCGAAGTCCCGACCCACCTCGTCCCGCGCATTGGCACCCTCTGTTGGCACGCCAGCGGTCCAGCGGGCGTCGACACCTTCAAGGGCATCGACGTCTACGTAACCCTCTCGACTGCCCAGGATCGCACCACCTTCCGCACCAAAGGCCGTCCCTGCGAGTGGCAAGGCCCTTGGGACGAGCTCCGGCTCAGCTAGTCTCAACGCAGTTCATACTAAGGGCATGGAAAAGGGAGGGGGATCGCCATGAAGCACAAGCCTAAGAACCCCAAATTCTCCAACGAATCCGCCGGACAAGCGGGCGATGACCAGGGCCTTCCCGCGCGCAGCGATGCGGACTCCGAAAGTGTCAAAGAACTCATCGATGAGGGTCAGCCCTTCGAGGCGGAAGTGATCGAGGGCGTAGAGGACGCATCCGACCAGCCCGAACGGCCCGTGCGCACGCGAGAACTGCCCGAGGATGATATCCCCGAGGAGTATCGCGACGACGGCAAGGATGTCTAGCGCAGGAGATCACCATGGCGGTTTGTACTCACCTGAATCAGATCCGCGACGTCTCGCCGCGCACCGACGGTTGCGAAGAATGCCTCCGCACGGGTGATGAGTGGGTGCATCTGCGCCTGTGCCTGGAATGCGGCCACGTCGGCTGTTGCGATTCCTCCAAAAACAAGCACGCAACCAAGCACTTCCACAAAACCCATCACCCCGTCATGAAGTCGCTCGAACCAGGCGAAGACTGGGGGTGGTGTTACATTGATCAGGTTGAGCTCGGCTTCTGACGTGGCCCTGATCCAAACCATTCTCTTCCCCGTCGACTTCTCCCCCGCCTGCGCCGCGGCCGCGCCCTTCGTCCGCAACCTGGCAGGTATCTTCGGCGCCCGCGTGACCCTGCTCCACGTAATCAAGCCGTTCGACTTCAGCGCATTCGAACTCCTTGGCCGTACCGTGCCTGAAATCGAAGCAGAGCAGGGCGGTCTTGCACGGCAGCGCCTTGACGCCTTCCTTGCGCAAGATCTGCCCGCACCCTCATGCGTGCGCAAGATCGCCTTGGGTGAACCCGCGGAGGAAATCGCCACCGCCGCCCGGACCCACCACTTTGATTTGATTGTCATCCCTACCTACTCCGAAGGCGCGTTCCGCCACGCGCTGCTGGGTTCCACCGCCGCTAAGGTTCTCAACGACGCCGATTGCGCGGTGCTCACCCCGCAACATTCGGTCGACCGGCAGGTCCACGCTGCCGGCCAGCGCCAGATCGCCTGCGCCATCCGCCTCGACGACGAAGGTGCCCGCGTCCTGCGCTATGCCGGCCAGCTCGCCCAGGCGGCCGGTGCCCAACTCTCGATCCTTCACGTGCTGCCCGTTCGCGAGTCCGATCTGACCGTCTTGTTTGACCGCGAAGAGGAACAGCCGGCCCGCAATGCGCAGCAAAGAATCAGCGACCTGCAGCGCTCCGCCGGCACGCACGCGGAGGTACGCCTCGCCAGCGGCCCCATCCGGCAAACCATCCTGGATGCCGCCGACGCGCTGCATCCCGGACTGCTCGTCATCGGCCGCAGCCCCGTCGCCGGCGCCCTGGGCCGCATGCGTGACCTTACCTATGCCCTCATCCGCGACGCCCACTGCCCCGTCCTGAGTATTTGAAGTAGCTCCCCCGCCCAGCACTGCGGTCGAGTTAACGCAGGCTTCGAACTCCTCTCCGGCCGCTGAGCCAGAGGTTGAGCTCGCCGCGGGCCAAAAAAGCTGCGAGCCCGGCAATCGCTTGCCGGGCTCGCGCGGTTCCGAGTTTGCGCGCAGCCTACTTGCGCCGGCGGGCCGCAACGGCGCGCCCGCTCGCCGCGGGCAGCGTGATCGGCTCACCCACCGCCAGCGTGATGGCGTGGTTCTTGGCCGCTAGCCGGTTGTAGGCGACGGCGTCGGCGCGCAGCAGGCCGTTGTACTGGCCGAGATAGTCCTGCAGTTCGGCTTGCAGCGAGTGCCACAGGGTCACGTCGGTCGGCCGGGGAGCCGTGTCATATACGTTCCCCAGGTCCTCGTACGCGCTTTCGAACTTCTGCTGGAACGCGCTCAAAAACGCCGTTCCTTCGTTCTTCTGCCCGTCAGGATTGTAGAGCGCGTTCTCCAGCGTCACCACTTTGCCCGAGAACTCCTTGGCCGCGCTGATCACGCCCCCATAGTTGCCCGAGCCGCTCTCGTCGAGAGTCTTCATGCTCGCCTGCTCGGCCTGGAGCTGCGACTTCATGCTCTGCAGGCCGGTGAGCATCTGGTTAAGTGCCGACATCTGATCGCGCGCTGCCAGCGACATGCGCAGCGTCGTCTCGGCATTGGCAATGGCATCCACCGGGTGTGGCCAGCGTGGGTCCTCTTCTAACCGCACAGTCTGTGACTGTGCGGGCAGGCCCGCCACCGTCACCTTGACCGTGTACGCGCCCGGAACCGCGTGCGGTCCCGCATCGGGCGTGGGCTTGCCCGGCGTGCCGCGCGGCCGGAAGAAAAAGCCAAAACCGCCGCTGGACCGCGGCAGAATCGCCGTCACTGGCCCGTCGTAATTACCACGCCAGGAAACTTCATTCAGCCCCTGGTTGCCGGTTCCTGTCAGTGTCGTCACCAGGTTGCCGTGGCTGTCGCTGATGGCGATGGTCACCTTGTTTTTGCCCTTATGCGCCTCGCTCAGGTTGTAGTAGATGTGCGCGCCCGAGCCGCCTCCAAAGCCGAAGAATCCGCCGCCGCCCAGCTTACCGCCGCGCAGGTCGTAATCGGTGAGGATGGGAAGCACCGTCAGCGGGGCCGCGGCCACTGCGGGCGTGGTCTTCTCCAGCGGGATGATGTCATCCAGCGCCAGAATGCCGCGGCCATGCGTCGCCACCAGCAGATCGTGCGTCTTTTTCACGAACTGAACGTCGAACACCGGCACAGTCGGGAAACCGCGCTTCAGTTGCGTCCAGGTCGAGCCGTCGTCGCGCGAGTAGAACAGCCCGGTGTCAGTGCCCACCACCAGGAAGCCCTTCTCGTTCGGGTCCTCACGGATGACGCGCGCCGAGTTATCCTGCGGCAGCCCGGCCGAAATCGACGTCCAGGTCTTGCCGCTATCATTCGTCTTATAGACATAGGGCTTGTTGTCGTCGTTCATGTGCCGGTCAACGGTAACGTAGCAGGTGTTGGAATCGAACGGCGAAACGTCAATTTGCTGCACCCGGCCCCACTGCGGCAGGTCCGGAATATTGCTATCCACGCGCGTCCAGGTTTGGCCGCCGTTATGCGTCACTTCGATCACGCCATCGTCCGCGCCGGTCCAGATAGTTCTGGAATCCGTGGGCGAAAGCGCGATCGAAAGAAGGGTATCGTAGGTCTCCGCGCCGGTCAGGTCATTTACAATTTCACCGCCGCTCTGCACCTGCTTCGCTTTATCGTTGCGGGTGAGATCCGGGCTGATGACCTTCCAGCTATAACCACCGTCGGTCGAGTGAAATAGCACATTGCCACCGATGTACACGCTGTTGGCGTTCGTCGGGCTGACCTCAATTGGTGTCGTCCAGCCGAAGCGGTATTTCAAATCCGATTGCTTGATGTCGGATACCCCCAGCTCATACGGAATGATGCTGGTGGAAAGCCCGTTGCCGATATTGATGCGCGAGGCCGAGCCATTCTGCGATTCGGCATAAACGATCTTCGGGTCGCTCGGCGCGAACACAGCGTACTCCCCGTCACCGCCCGCCGCCACCGACCAACTCATGGTGCTGTTGCGCGACGACGGCCCGCACCAGGCGTTGTTGTCCTGCAAGCCGGCGCAGAGATTGTAGGCCGGTTCGTTGCTGGCCGAGACCATATAATCCTCCTCAATCGGAATCGTATCGAGGAAGCGGAAATGCAGCCCGGCGTCGTACGAAAGATACACACCGCCGTCGTTGCCCTCGAGAATGCGGTTCGGATTGTCCGGATCGATCCACAGGCTGTGATTGTCGGGATGCACGCGGCCGGCGCGCTGCAGCGTCTTGCCCCCGTCGGTCGAGAAGCTGAGCATGGTCGAAAGGAAATAGATCTTTTCCGGGTTGTTTGGCGCCACCACAAAGCGGCTGAAATAAAACGGCCGCGCGTCGATGTTGTCGCTGTCGCTCACCGGCGTCCAGCTCAGTCCGGCATCGGTCGACTTATAGAACAAGCCCTTCTTCGCCTGCACGATGGCATACGCCGTATCCGGCGCGCTCGGCGCAAAGCCCAGCCCGATGCGGCCATAGGAACCCGCATCGAGTCCCTTGGTGATGCGCGTCCAGGTGTCGCCACCATCGGTCGAGCGGTACAGCCCGCTGCCCGGGCCGCCATTCTCCAGCCCCCACGGATGCCGCACCACATCCCACATCCCCGCCAGCAGCACTTCAGGATTGCCTGGCTGCATCGCCAGTGCAATCGCGCCCGTGTGATCGTTCACGAACAGCGTGCGCTTCCACGTCTTGCCGCCGTCGGTAGTCTTATACACGCCCCGCACGTCGTTCGGGCCGAAGGCGTGCCCCAGCACCGCGACCCAGACTTCCTCCGGGTTGTGCGGGTTGATCACGATTTTCGACATCTGCCCTGCGTTGTGGAACAGTTGCGGATCAATCTCGGTCCAGGTCGTGCCGGCATCGGAAGAAAAATACAGTCCGTGCCCGACCATTACGTCGTTGCGGATGTTCGGCTCTCCGGTCGCCACCCAAACCAGATTCGGATTAGAGGGCGCCAGCGCCACCGCGCCGATCGACGAGGTCGGTTCATGCTGGAAAATCGCCTTCCAGGTGTTGCCGCCGTCGCTCGATTTCCAAACGCCGCCGCCGGCCGTGCCGGCGTAATAAATATTCGGATTGCCAGGAATGCCAACCACCGACGACACCCGTCCACCAGCCAGCGCCGGCCCGATGTCATTAAACTGCATTGGCTTGCTGTTTTGGTTCGGGCGGCGGAAAAATTGTGCCTGCGACGGCAGCGCGGCCACACCCAGAGCGAGCACGGCCAGCGCTGAAGCAGTCAAAACTGATTTCAGCTTCATGAATCCTCCTTAGCGGTTAGCGGCGGTGGCCGCGGTCAACACCGCAGGCGCACGGCCGAGGGATACGGGGTTACCGGCCACCAGGGTGATGCCGCGATGCGCCAGTGCCTGCCGATTAAAGGCCACAACGTCCTGATTGAGGATGGCGTTGTAGCGCGTGAGATAACTTTCGAGTTTGGTGCGCGCCGTCGCCCAGTCGCCCACAACCTGCGGCGGCGGGAAGGTATTGAACCCGCCGCTGACTTCGCGGAAAATACCGTTAAAATCGGACGCGAAGCCGGCAATTCCACCGTAATCCTCATGCTTCGGTGGCGGCACCAGTATATGCTGCAAGCTGCTGATCTTCTCATCGAGCGCCTTGGCCGCGCTCAGCTCCGCGTCAAACGCGCCCGGCCCGCCTACGCTGGCAACGTTGGGCAGGTTCTTCTGCAATGCGCCAAGCTGCGTGTGCAGGCTGGCGAGGCCGTCAAGCATCCGGTTCATGGCGTCGATATCCGGCTGCATCGCCTGACCGGCGGCTAGCGTCGCCTTTAGCGCCGCCAGATTTACCTTCACCCGCGGGTCTTCTTGCAGGTTGACCCACTGCGCTTGCGGCGCCAATCCCGGCACGGTCACCGTGACCTTATACCGTCCCGGCAGCGCCCGCAGCCCGCGCCCGCCGCCACGGAATAACGCAAAAAATCCGCCTCGTCCGCTCGCCGGCGGCGGCTTCACTGGCGATGGATCATACGTCCCGTCCCACACCGCCCGATTGACGCCCGCGTGCCCGCTGCCATGGATCGTGGCCACGGAATGCCCCTCGGCATCGGTGATTTCAATTTTCACCGGCCCGTTCGATCCCCTCCCCGGCGGCGTGAAGCCATAATGCTCGGCCATCTCCAGCATCGCCTGCTGCTCGGGCGTCAGCGGCGGCGGTGCAGCCTCCGGATGCACCGCATGTACTGTTTTCGCCAGGTTGTACTGGATCACCGCCCCCTGCGGCGGCTGCGGTGTGCGCCGCGCCAGCGGATTGATGTTCAAGTCGGTGAATCCCATCCTCTGGAACTTCACCGCATCGAGGATCGGGAACAGCGTAAACGGCGCCGACGCCACCTGCGGCCGCGCCATCTGCTCCCAAGGTACGATGTTGTCCATAATGTACAGGCCACGCCCATGCGTGCAGACCACCAGGCTGTGCGTCCGCTTCACGAACTGCAGGTCATAGACGACCACGGTCGGGAAGCCATCATGAATCCGCGTCCAGGTCCCGCCGTCATTGTCCGACCGATACAGCCCGTAATCGGTGCCCAACACCAGCAGCCCCTTCTGGTTCGGGTCCTCGCGGATCACATGGGCCACGTAGTCATCCGGCAGCCCGGCGTCGATCTCCGTCCAGGTCTTGCCCCCGTCGTGCGTCTTAAAGACGTACGGGTGCGCATCATTCATCTCGTGCCGGTCGTAAGCAACATAGGCCGTGTTGGGTTCGAACGGCGAGACCTCCATCTCCTGCAACCGTCCCCAGGGCTTGAGACCCGAAATGTTGTCGCTCACCCGCGCCCACGTCTTGCCGCCGTTGTGCGTCACCTGCACCAGGCCATCGTCGGTGCCCACCCAGATCGTCTCCGGATCAATCCGCGAAATCGCAAACGACAGGATCGTATCCGCGGTCTCGGCGCCCGTCATGTCCAGATCAATCACGCCGCCCGAGGCCTGCTCCTTGCTCTTGTCGTTCAGCGTCAGATCCGGGCTGATCGCCGTCCACGAATGCCCGCCGTCGATTGACTTATACAGCCGGTTGGCGCCCATATAGACCACGTTTGGGTTGGTGGCGCTGACCGCAATCGGCGTCGTCCAGTTGAACCGCGCCGGCATGGCGTAGACGTAGTTGGTCTCGCCCGACGTGAAGTTAGGCATGGGCTTGATGCCGGTGCGCCGCCCCGTGTTCAGGTCAATCCGCTGCGCGTCGCCTTCCTGCGACTCGGCATATAAGATGTTCGGATCGCTCGGCGCCGGCACGGCGTACTCGCCGTCGCCGCCCGCCACGTCGCGCCACTGATTCGGCCACGCATCGGCCTGCGAAGGCCCACAAAAGGCGTCGTTATCCTGCAGGCCCACACACACGTGGTAAGGCTGTTCGCTGTCCACATGCACCGTGTAGCCTTCTTCAATCGGCAGATTGACCACGTGAATCCAGTTCTTGCCGCCATCGTGCGAGAAGTTTACGCCGCCGTCATCACCCTCGATCATCCGCCGCGGATTGGTTGGATCCATCCACAGCGAATGGTGATCCGAGTGCAGCGTCACCCCCGCCGGCTGCGACGTCTTGCCGCCATCGGAGGAATACGACATCCGCACCGATAAAAAATAAATGTCATCGGGATTGTTCGGCATCACCTCGAACCGGCTGAAGTAAAACGGCCGCGAATTGAGCTGGTCGTTGTTGCTCACCATCGTCCAGTTCGCGCCATCATCGTCCGAGCGCCAGAACACACCCTGCTTCGCCTGAATTTCTGCATACAGCAGGCTTGGCGCGCTGGGCGCGAACTCCAACGCAATGCGGCCATAAGGCGGCTTGGGCAGACCATGGCCCTTCAGCTCGGTCCAGCTCGCGCCGCCGTCGGTCGATTTATAAATCCCGCTTCCCGGCCCGCCATCTTCCAGTCCCCACGGGTGCCGCACCGTCTGCCACATCGCTGCCACTAGCACGCGCGGATTCCCTGGCTTCATCGCCAGATCAATCGCACCCGTCATGGCGTTGACGTACAGCACCTTCTGCCAGGTTGCGCCGCCGTCGATGGTGCGGAACACGCCGCGTTCGTCGTTCGGCCCAAACGCATGTCCTAAGACCGCAACCCAAACCTCCTCCGGGTTCTCAGGATTGATGATGATTTTGGCGATCTGCCCAGCGTGGTCAAAGTACTTCTTCCCCACTTCCCGGAACGTCTGCCCGCCATCGGGAGAAAAAAATAGCCCGTGGCCATCAATCACGTCATTGCGCACGTTGCTTTCGCCCGTGCCCACCCATACCAGGTTCGGGTTCGATGGCGCCAGCGCCACCGCGCCGATGGTCTCCGTAGTCTCGTGGCTGAAAATCGACTTCCACCGGAAGCCGCCGTCGGTCGTCTTCCACACCCCACCGCCCGCCGTTCCGACATAATAAATGTCCGGCCGCCCCGGTATGCCGGCCACGCAGCATACCCGTCCGCCCCCCTCGGCCGGCCCGATCTCGCGGAACTGCATCGCCGCCTGGCCGGGTCCTTGCGCCCACAGCATCCCACCGGTTAACAGCGCAGCCACAAGAAGGCCAAAGTAAACTCGCAGGCGCACACCTGTCATATAAGTTCCGCTCCGCTTGCCACAATATCACACCGTGCCTTTAAGGAAATGTCTACCCTGACATATTAAGGCACTCTCACCGGCTGCGACGAAGCATATAGGCGTCCCGAGGTGAAGCTGCCGCCACCACCCGCAGATTACTCAGGTCTCCTCCAAGCTGCGGCCGCACGAATGCGGACATGTCGCTCAAGGCCCACCCGGGCGGGTACCGCTTGCCCAACATCAAATCCAGTAATCTTTCGTTAGGAGATTGCCATGAAAAAGCACTATCTTTCCCCGGCCGCACTGGTCGTCGCTTCGCCCCAGATTGCCGCCAGTACCTATCCCCGCTCTTCCACAACCCGCCGCCTAATCTATCGCAAAACCGTCTCGTTGCCGGCGCTCGAAAAAGCCATGGCCACCCACTTCCATGGATCCCAACTCGACCTGGCCCACCGTGTCGTCTACATTCACGGCGTTCCGCCCTCCACCAAACTACCCGCAACCGTCGTCTCGCTCCCTGGAGTTCCCGCCCAGGCCACCCTCCCCGTCGCCTGCGGCCAGCTCGCCCCCGGCCAATGACCGCCCCCGCAGACCGCCTCAGTGCCACGTCTTCTTGAACTGCAAATTCGCCCCAAACCCGCCGTTCTGCTTCCGCACGCCGCTGACCGAAACCCGTGGCGACAGCCGGTACTGCACTTCAATCACGTTGCGCTGCGTGCCGGTGACGTCGGTCGAGATGGTGACGTAAAGATTGGCCGTCACTCGCTGCTGCAGCGTGATGCGCGCGCTGGCGTTCTGTTGTCCTCCGCCCAGCACCGGATCTACCGACAGATGCGAGATCCCGGCGATCTTCTCCACGCGGTCGGTGATCTGGCTTGTCACGGCGCTGGCGACCAGATTCTCCGCGCCTAAATTGCCCGGCAGCGGATTCGCACCCGAAGCTTCCGTAGTCGTGCCGAACGCCAGCAGGCTAATGATATCCGCGGGCGGCAGGGCCGGATCGGACGTGTAGCTGGTGCGCATGTTATCCATCGGTCCCTGAAAGTGCAGGTGCAAATCGTATTGCTGAATCGTCGTGTCCGCGGTGATGTTGACGCTCGGCACCGTCCGGATGGGGTTCACGAAATCGAGCGTGCCGGCCTGGATCACATAGCGGTTGCCGCGGAAGATCAGATCGCCGCTGGTCAAATCCAACCGCCCCAGCACCACCGGCTCCCGTCCCGTTCCGCGCACATTCACATTGGCGTTGGCATGAATACTGAAGTCGCGCGATACCACGTTGATCTCGTTGGGCGTGCTCACCGTCAGCTCCAGCCGCAAATTGGTGAGAAAATCCCCCGGCGTGGCGACGGCCACCGTCTGCTGCGCCAGTTGGCTGGTCAAGGTGGCGAAATCAAAGCCGGGTGCGGGCGAGACGCTCTCGACGCGTACCCGGCCCGCGACCAGTGCCGCCGCTGGCGAACCGGTGACGTTCACATTCGCCCCGATGACCTCCCGCAGCCCGGGCGGGTAACGCACACTCACCTGCTCGGCCGCTACCGCAAAGTTGAACTGCATCTTCGGCAACAGTGCCATGCCGCCGCCCACCGTCACCCGGCCGCTGCCGACGTTCGCACTAAAACCGGTGAGATCCAGCCGCCCATCGTGCAACCGCAGCGCGCCCTCGCCGCCTTGTAGCGCCACCGGCCAGCCGGGATCGTTCAGGCTGACACCGCTCACCGCAATGGTTCCCGTCAGATTCGGTCGCGCCAGTGTGCCCGCGCCATGAAGCTGCAGGTTCACGTTGCCGCCGGCCACCAGGTCCGGCACAAAGGCCTGCACCAGCTTCAGATTCACGTTGCCCGCTACTGCCAGATTCATCGCCGCCGACGCACTCGCGCCCAACGCCGGAATGGGCACCGTCCCCTGCACCTGCAACTCCGTCCCCGAGCCGCTGAAATGCGCCGGCGCAAGCTGCACCACCCCGTGCGCCAAATGCGCCTCCATCGGCGCCGCCGCATGCAGCTCCAGCGCTTTCTCATAGCGCATTTCCAGCTTGGGCACGGTGACGTCGACCTGAAGCTGCTCGGGCGCGCGCACCGGTCCGGAGAGCGTAAGCTGCACCGCGGTTTGCCCCACAATCGCTGACCCCACCTGCGGCGCAAACGCCGCCAGCACCGGCGCCAGCGGAATCGCCGGTGCATCGAGCGATGCCGTGGCCGGCCAGTTGCCTTCCAGTCGGATCGTTGCCTGCGCGTGCAGCGTCGTCTGCAACGTGGTCGCCGTCAACGTAGCACGCAACTGTTGTCCCAACAACGCCAGGTCCGCGCTGAGATCTTGCACCGTCTGACCATCGGTCACAAGTGCCTTCGCGCGCAGCTTCAAATCAAAAACCGGCGCGGTTATCTTTCCCTGCCCCTGGCCCTCCAACGCCAGCAAGCCATGAATACCCAAATGCGTCGCCGCCAGCGGCGGAATTTTCGCCAACTCGAGCCCCGGCGCCGAAAGCTGCGCGCTGTAGTCCCCCGACGCCGGCTTCCAGGTACCGCTGGCCTTGATCTCTCCGGCCTCCAGTTGCGCCGCGAGCTGGGCGGTGATCGTTCCGCCCGCCGCCTGGAAGTTCAACCGCGCCGATTCAACCCCTGCATGTTTGCCGTTCACCACCAGCCGCGCCGAACGTACCGTCGCGGTTCCCTGCCCCACGGGTGAATCCAGCGTCCCGTTTACCGCTGCCTGCGCATCGACAATGCCCTCCAGCGGCAACTTACCAGGCACGGCCCCCGCTACCTGACTCACCGGCAACGAGTTGACGGTGAGCGCGGCCGTCATCACACTCGCCGCTGTCGCCTTCCAGTGCTCCAGCGCCAGGCTGCCGCTCAGCTTGATAGCGCCCTTGGGCGCTCGCAATTCAACATCGCGCAACGCCACCTCCGCCCCACTCGCGGCAAACGATCCCTTCAGCGAATTCCAATGTGTTCCCCGCAGCCCCAGTCTTACTGCCCGGAATTGTCCGTCAATCACGGGTGCAGCCAGCGTACCCACCACCTGGGCGTGGAGCGATCCGCTGCCCTGCAACCCCAGCGTCGGCAAAGGCTTACCGAGCGCTCCCGCCGCACGGCCCGCCAGGGATTCCACTTCCGCAAAATCGCTGGCCTGCGCTTGCACCTCCAACTGCGCTGCGCCGGACGCGCGTGTGCTCAATCCGCCCGTCACCCGGACCTCGGCGTGGGGCGTACGCAGCCGGCCGCTCTGAATCGTCAGCCGGTCATTCGCGTAAGCTACCTGCGCGTTTCCCTCCACGCTCGTCGGTCCGAACATCGCGGTCATCGTGGTCTGCGCCGCAATATGCAACTTTGCGACTGCGCCCCGGGCCTCGACTTTGACCCCCACCTTTCCCGTGAGGCCCAGCGCCTGCAGCGTCGCCTGGCTGTTCGGCGCCAGGCGCGCCATCCGGCCAAGCTGCGCGTCCTGCAGTTGGGCGCTCGCCTGTAGCCGCGGCGCCGCGAAATTCTCTACCGAAGCTCCAGCTTGCAATCGCCCGCCCATCACCTCCGCGCGCATCTGGCTGACCTGCAGCTTTCCATGAGCAAACTGGTACGCGCCGCTCAAATGGCGCACCGGCGCCGCCAACCCGGCCAGCCTCAGCTCCATGGCTGCGCTGGAAAACCGACCCTCGGTGCTGAACTCGTTATTGGCGTACTTCGCCTGCCCAACCATCTCCGCCTGACCCGCGGGCAGCGCCGGCTCGCGCAGAGCCTTCCGCAGCCGGCCAAGATCCGCCTGCACCCGATACGCTGCGGCAAGCCGTGGTTCCGCGTAGCCGGTCAGCGTCGCCTGCGCGCTCACCTTCACGCCGTCCGCCGTCAGCGTGAGCGAGGGTATTTGCACCCCGTTGCGTGAAGCCGTGAACTGCATCGCCATGCCGCTCGTGATCGTCGGCATCCCGGCAACCTGCACACTCCCAGCCGTATAGCTCACCTTGCCCGTATAGCTCTGCGTCTTCGGTACGTAGCCGAGCGCCAGCTCCAATCCCCTCACCTCCGCATCGATCTTCTGCTCCCGGTCATTGACATAAACCTGGCCGTCGCGCATCTCCGCCCGCCCAATCCCCAACGCAAACACATCCGACTCTGACCTCTGCCCCCTGGCCCCTCCCCCCGGAGGCAGGTTGCTGTCCCCCTGCGCGTTCACATATACATGCACCACCGGCCGGTCCAGCTCGACATCTTCGATCTGGAACGTCCAGTGAAGGATTGAGGTCACCTTCACCGCAACGTGCAAATGTGGAATCAACACCAGCGGCTGCTGCGAACCTACGCCCGCAACGGGCTTTCCCTCGACCACAAGGCCGTAAAAATCCACGCTGGGCGTAAACGAATGCACCTGCAACCGGAACTGGTCCACATGCACAGGCGTTCCCAACGCCTGGCTGGCGCTCCCCTCCACCTTCTGCACCACGTACCGCTGAAACCCCGAGCTGCGCAGCACCAGCCACACGGCCAGAATGGCCAGCCCCACCACAATCGCGGCGAAAATCCCAATCCGCCGCCAGAGATGACTCGCCTTACTCAAAACGCCTGCCCCAAAGTAATGAAAATTTGCGTCGCCGATATACCCGGCACGGCATTTAGGTTGTGGCCGAAATCAATCCGAATCGGTCCCACCGCCGTCTGATAGCGCAACCCAAAACCGATCGTGTTGGTATAGGATGCCCCGATCGTATTCAGGCCAACGTGGTTGAATACATTGCCGCCATCGTAGAACAAGGCAATGCCCAGATTCTTCCAGACCTCCGGCGTCGGAATGCGCAACTCGGAATTGAAGATCAGCAGCGCGCTGCCGCCCACCGGCACCTGAATCAGTGAGCATGTCGATGGCACGTTGGGATTGCCGCAAGCCGGGATCGTCTTCTGCGGCCCCGCGCCATCCAGCGGAAAGCCCCGCAGCGTACTGCCGCCGCCGCTGAAAAACGCCTGACTGAGCGGAATGAAGCTGCCGGCAAAGGCTCGCTCCAGTCCCAGACGCAAACTGTTGGCCCAGACCGTGCTCGGCTGCCCGAGCAGATGGAGGGTCTTGTAATATGCCGTCTGCGTCAGCACCTTCGCAAAATCTACATTCGATCCCAGCGCCGTCGTATTGAGATCCACCTCGTAGCTCTGCAACATCCCTTTGTGTGCATCCAGAGGATTGTCACGCGTGTCCCGCAGAAACGTCGCCGAAAGCGTCGACAGCCGGATGTGCCGGTCCCGCTCGGGCACCAGGTCCGGAATCAGCAATTGACTCAATCCCGTTTGGCTGTAGCTGTACCGCAGAAACAGATTGGTGGTTCGATCCAGATTGAGCGGACGCTCGAGTTGGTAGCCAATTTGTCCAATCTGCGCCGTAAAAACCGGGTTCTGTGAATCGTGCTCACCGGAAATCAGCAGATTCCCGGTGAATTTTGTCCAGAACAGATACGGATCGGTCCAGGTAACCGAACCATGTTGATCCAGCCGCCCCGCAAAGCCCCCAAAGCTCAGCGTCCCGGCTTTGCCGCCCTCGTTCAGCCGCGTGTACTCCACGTTCACACTCGGCCCAAAAAACGTCGCTTGGCTCGTGACGAAACTCGACGGCAGCCCCACCACCGGCAGCCCCGGCAGCGCGATCGTGCCGGACGGAATGCTGCCCCCGCGGTTCGTCAGATCGAATCCAAACCCCCACACCAGCGAGTTCCTCGCCGCCTCGTGCACCTTCACCAGTACGTCGGCCTGCGTCTGGTCGGCAATCGGACGCCGCGGTCCCACATCGGCCCAGTCAAAAATGCCCGGGCTGTAAAGCTGGCTCGCTGCTTGAAGCAAATCGTTTTCCGTCAGCGGCTCCTTGGGTTTCAGGTCGCTCGTCAATAGACGAATCAGTCGCGCATTGGTTTGCTGACGGCCATAGGTCAACACCGCGGCGGTATGCACCTGCGGGCCTTCCTGAATGTGATACGTCACTTCTACCTGGTGCGGATGCCCGGGCGTCGGTGCCGCCGTAGCGCGGAAGTTGGCATTGAGATAGCCATGCGACAGGTAATACGCCAGAATTTGCGCCCTGTCTTCCGAAATCAGCGTCTGCGAAAAGGGTGTACCGTTGCCGATCATTAGTCCTTGCGGCGCAAACACACCCGGCGCCACTGCATTCCCTTCAATCTTGAGAGCCGAAACGAAATCCTGAGTGCCCTCCTTGATCTTGAACGTCACCACCAGATTGCCGCCCGGATGCGTAATCTCGGGCGTGACCTGCACGTTGCTGTACCCGGAACCCTTGTATAGCGCCTCAAGATTCGATACGCTCTGCCGCAGCAGCTCGGCGCTGAAATCGCCATGCGAAAGCAGCCCTTCCAGCTTCACCTGCACCAGCGGCAACAGGTCAGCGCGCGAGTAAAACTGATTGCCCGTGAACCGGATCGCCTCAACATCATTCCGTGGCCCTTTGTCGATGTGGTAGGCAATCGACTTCAATTGCAGCGGTTCAGCCGCCGGCGCTGGTGGTGCCGGCGGCACCGTGAGATCGGCAGCCGAGGCCTGCGTCTGCCGCGTCTCCGTTTCCCCCCCCACCGTGGTGGTCGTCACCTTGGTGGTGACCACCGCATTGAAGTAGCCTTTGGAGGCAAAGTAGCTGGCTAGATTTTGCTGCCCGTCCTGCACGGCGGCCGGCGCAACGTTGCTTTCGCTGTAGAAAGGAAGCAAGCCGTGGCGGGTCCACGGCCAAAGGTGGGCGCCGGTAATGCTGAGGTCGACTTTCGGCCCGGCCTGAACGTCAAACGCAATGTCTGCCCGATTGCTCTCGGGGTGATAGGTTGCCCCGCGCGGGCTCACTTGTGCGCCCAAATAGCCTTCGCCATTCAAGTGCGATTGCAGATACGCCGCCGCCACCTGCAGCCGCTGCCGTGAGTACAACCTGCCGGAAGTCACCGATTTCCGCCGCAGCCGCGCCCAAAACGAGCTCAGCGTCGCCAGTAGATCCGCCGCTTGCGCCCCGGTCGCCCCATCAAAGCGTACCGCGCCAAAGCGGGCGCGTGGCCCCAGTGCAGTAGCGAAGGTCAAATTGACCACCCCGTGTCCGTCGTCCACGCGCTCCTCCGGTTCGACGCGCGCCTGAAAATACCCCTCCTGCTGAAAATAGTTTTGTAGTCCGCTGACAGCGCTGCTCACCGCATCGGCCGTGTAGGGTGTTTGCGTCGCGTAGTGCGCCGCCTCCAACAACCGCGTGTAGGGAAACTGCAAGGCTCCCGGAAATTGGTAGATGCCAAAGAAATCCGCCGGTCGCAACAGGAACTGGAGCCGGACTCCGCTCACCTCCGGAATCACATTGACCACAACCGACGTGACCTTGGCACCCATTCGTTGCCGTAGCAGCGTTACCGAGGCCGTAATCTTGCCTTCATCCAGCAACTCTCCCGCCTGCTGCGGCAAGGCCGCGATCAGCGGCGCCGTATCCAATCCCGGCCGCCCCGCCAGCTCCACCGCCGTCACCGGCCGCCCCTGAAACAGGTCGAGCGGGGTCGTTCCGGGCGTTTGTGCCCAGCCAGTGGGCAGCAGTGTGCCCAGCAACATGAGGAGGCCCATCCAGCGCAATTCGCGATTCCTTCTATAGATGCTCTCACGGCAAGCCGCAGTTTCGCATCGCCTTACAAGTGGCACGCCGGCGCATTGAAGTTACTGGTGCGGTACAGGGGGTCGGCTTCCGTCCTTTTGTCTATCAGCTTGCCTCCGGTTGCGGTCTCAACGGCGCCGTCTGGAACTCCACCGCCGGCGTCACGATTGAGGCCGAAGGGCCCGAAGCCGCTCTCGAACTTTTTCTTCATCAGCTCCGCTCCCAACCCCCACCACTTGCCCGCGTCGAATCCACTTCCGTCCAGACCATCGCCGCCAATGGCGGTGCCGGCTTCCACATTCTCCCCAGCCGCTCGCTTTCCGCCGTACCCGCCCAGATCGCTCCTGACACCGCCCCCTGCCCCCACTGCCACGAGGATTACCTCGATGCGCACAACCGCCGCCACGGCTATGCCTTCACCAACTGCACCCACTGCGGCCCGCGCTACACCATCACCCGCGGCGTTCCTTACGACCGCCCCCTCACCACCATGGCCGCCTTCCCTATGTGCGCACAGTGTCAGCAGGAATACGACTCGCCCCTCGACCGCCGCTTTCATGCTCAACCCAACGCCTGCCCCGCCTGCGGCCCCCAGCTTTCCTGCTCGCTCGATGCCACCGCCGCCCGCCTCCGTGCCGGCAACATCGTCGCCATCAAGAACGTCGGCGGCTTTCAGCTCGCCTGTGACCCCGCCAACGAAAGCACCGTCGCCCGCCTCCGTGCCGCCAAGAACCGTCCCCGCAAGCCCTTCGCTCTCCTTGCCGCCGACCTCGCCGCGGTCGCACAAATCTGCCATCTCAGCGACATCGAGCGCACGGCGCTGGAAAGCTCCGCCCGCCCGATTGTCCTCCTCCGCCGCCGCGATCCCGCTTCTCCCAAAATCTGCCCCTCCGCCGCTCCCGGCCAACTCCGCCTCGGCATCATGCTCCCCAGTAGCCCCTTGCACGACCTCTTGCTCGCCGCCTATGGCAAGCCCTTCTTGCTGATGACGAGTGGCAATCGTGGCTCCGAACCCCTCGCCGCCTCGGCATCCGAAGCCCACGCCAACCTCACCGGCATCGCCGACTGCTTCCTCGACCACTCTCGCCCCATCCACGCCCGCGCCGACGATTCTGTGGCCTTCGTCGCCGCCGGCCGCCTGCACCTGCTGCGCCGCGCCCGCGGCTACGTCCCTCAACCGCTTGCTCTGACCCCGGTCCCCTGTCCCGCGGCCCTTGCCATCCTCGCAGCCGGCGCCGAACTCAAGAACACCTTCTGCCTCACCCGCGGCTCCCAGGCGTTTCTTTCCCCTCACACCGGCGACATGGCGAACCCTCCCGTCTGGTCTTTTTACGAACAAACCCTAAAGCATTACTTGACCCTACTTAGCGTTCGCCCCAAAGTGCTCGCACTCGATGCCCATCCCGGCTATCTGCTTAATCAATGGGTGCGCACACTCGCCCCCCAACTCGGCATCGGGCGCATCATTGCGGTGCAGCACCACCACGCCCACATCGCCGCCTGCATGGCCGAATATCAACTCGAGGGCGACGTCCTCGGCGTCGCCTGGGATGGCACCGGCTATGGCAGCGACGGCGCCATCTGGGGCGGAGAGTTCCTCCTCGCCTCCCGCTCTGTTTTCCGCCGCCTCGCCCACCTGCCCGAAATTCTCCTCCCCGGCGGCGAAGCCGCCATCCGCCAGCCCTGGCGCCTCGGTCTCGCCTACCTCTATCGCGAGCTCGGTGACGCCGCCCTCCCCATCGCCCGCCAGCTCTGGCCCAATCTCGCCCCCAAGCGCCTCGAAATGGTCTGGACCCTCCTCCACCGCCCCTCGCTCTGCGTTCCCTGCACCTCTGCTGGCCGCCTCTTCGACGCCGCCGCCGCTATTCTCGGCCTCTTCCCTGAAACCGAAGAAGTGACCTTCGAAGCCGACCCCGCGATGCGTGTCGAAACCGCGGCCCTCGCGTGCCCCCTGGCCCCTGTCCCCTGGCCCCTGGCCTCTTTATTCACCTCTTTGGCAGCGGCCCGCACCCGCGGTGAGCGCATCGAACTCCTTGCCGCACGCCTCCACGCCACCCTCGCCGCTGCCATCACGGCAACGTGTCGCACCCTGCGCGATGCTGGCGCCGGCGACCGCGTATGCCTCGGAGGCGGCGTGTTTCAAAACCAAATCCTGTTGTCCGCAACCCTCCAGTCCCTTGAGTCTTCCGGCTTCCACGTCTTCGTCCCTCAGCAAGTGCCCATGAACGACGGCGGCCTCTCTCTCGGCCAAGCCGCCATCGCGCAGGCAATCGAGTCCCACCCATGTGCCTAGCCATCCCCGGCAAAATCCTCACCGCCTACGAGCTCCACGGCCTCCCCATGGCTAACGTCCAGTTCGGCGCCATCACGCGCGAAGCCTGCCTTACCTACACACCGGAAGCGCACGTGGGCGACTACGTCCTCGTCCACGTCGGTTTCGCCATAAGCTGCGTCAACGAAGCCGAAGCCGCCCGCACCTACTCCGCCTTGGAAGAGCTGAACCAACTCGGCGAACTCGACGCCCCGGTTGTAACCGAATCCCCCGCGCCCCGCCCAGCCCCACCGGCGAGTTCGACAAAACTGAAATACTGACGAACTGAAATACTGAAATACTTCTCATGAAATTCCTCGACGAATACCGCGACCAGGCTCTCGCCCGCCGCCTCGTCGCCGAAATTACCCGCCTCCAGACCCGCCCCTGGGTCATCATGGAAGTCTGCGGCGGCCAGACGCATTCCATCGTCAAGCACGGCATCGACTACATGCTCCCCGAGGGCATCGAGCTCGTTCACGGCCCTGGCTGCCCCGTCTGCGTTACCTCGCTCGAAATGATCGACAAGGCGCACGCCATCGCCCAACGCCCGGAAGTCATCTTCTGCTCCTTCGGTGACATGCTGCGCGTGCCCGGCTCACGCGGCGACCTGTTCACCCTGCGCTCGGAAGGCGCCGACGTCCGCGTCGTCTACACCCCGCTCGACTGCCTCAAGCTCGCCCGCCAGAACCCCGGCCGTGAAGTCGTTTTCTTCGCCATCGGTTTTGAGACCACCGCTCCCGCCAACGCCATGCTCGTCGCCCGTGCCCACGCCGAAGGCCTGACGAATCTTTCCGTCCTCGTCTCCCACGTCATGGTGCCGCCCGCCATCGCCAACATCCTGCAATCGCCCATGAACCGCGTCCAGGGCTTTCTTGGCCCCGGCCACGTCTGCGCCATCATGGGCTACCGCGAGTACGAGCCCATCGCCGCCCGCTTCAAGGTTCCCATCGTCATCACCGGCTTTGAGCCGCTCGACATCCTCCAGGGCACCCTCATGACCGTCCGCCAGCTCGAGTCCGGTCGCTACACTGTCGAAAACCAGTACGCCCGTATCCTCGACCGCAACGGCAACCCCAGCGCCCGCAGCGTCGTCTTCGCCGTCTTCGAAGTCGGTGACAAGAAATGGCGCGGCGTCGGTTCCATCCCCAAAAGCGGCTACAAACTCCGCTGGGAGTACCGCGCCCACGACGCCGAGCGCAAATTCTCCGTCGCCGACGTCGATACCCAGGAGCCCGCTGCCTGCATTAGCGGCCAAATCCTCAAGGGCATCAAAAAGCCCCACGACTGCCCCGCCTTCGGCACCGTCTGCACGCCCCTCCATCCTCTCGGTGCCACCATGGTCTCCGCCGAAGGCGCCTGCGCCGCCTACTACGCTTATGGCCGCCATCTCGCGCCTCACGCCGCTACCGGAGCTACCAAATGAGCACTCCCGCCCCCGTCGTCATTCAACCTCGCGCTCATGATGAAGAGACCTGGCGCACCAAGGTCATGCGCAAGTGCGCTGAATCCATCGAGGTCAAGCAAAAGTTCTTCGACGCCTACGCTGACCAGATCGGCGAGCTCAGCCAGAAAATGGCTGCCGCCTTCAGCTCAGGTCATCGCCTCTGGGTCATCGGCAACGGCGGCAGCGCCTGCGACGCCCAGCACATCGCCGTCGAGTTCCTGCACCCCATCATCGAAAAGCGCCGCGCCCTGCCCGCCCGCGATCTGGTCAGCCAATCCGCCGTGGTCACCGCCATCAGCAACGATAAGGATTTCGCCAAAGTCTTCGTCGACCAGCTCGACCTCTGGTCCCGCCCCGGCGACATGGTCATCGCCTTCTCGACCTCCGGCCACTCCCCCAACCTCATCTACGCCCTCGAATACGCCAACGCCCACGCCATGCTCACCGTCGGCTTCAGCGGCAAAGACGGCGGCCGCCTCGCCGACACCGCCCAGTACTGCTTCACCGTCCCCAGCTTTTCCACCCACCGCATCCAGGAATCCCACGTCGCCCTCCTCCACATCCTCTGGGACCTCATCCACGTCGCCCTCGGCGAAGAAGACGTGGTCTGACGGCTCAAAGAGAAGCCATTGCACCGAGCGTTGGGCGATACTTGTGAGCTGATAGCCGATCACAAAACCTTGTTACCCACGCCATGCGACGCACACGCGCACACATCGTTTTTCCCGCAAAGCTCCTCGCCGAGATAGATCAACTCATCGGCACGCGCGGGCGAAGCGCCTTCCTGACCGAACTGGCGCAGCATGAGGTACAGCGCCGCAAACTGCTTGCAGCCCTGCGCGACGCAAAGGGCGCCTGGAAGCCTAGGCGTCACCCTGAGCTGAAAGGCGGCTCGGCGTACGGCACATCGTGCCCCCCATTCTCGTCAAGCACCATCGCCGTCAATGCGGAAGAATCGACGGCGATCATTCCGGAAGCCCGTCGTCGCCATACAAAAAATCCTGACTGCGCGCCGCACTCGGCCCCGGCGTCCGCTTGCGAGCCGCTGCTGCTCGCACCGCGTGCAGCAAGGCGCACCGTGCCTGCCGGTCCGGACTCTTCCGCACAGGGACAAGGTGCACTACCGGCTGTCCATGCCGGGTCAGCACAACCTCGTCGCCCGCCTCTGCATGGCGCACCAACTCCGTCAGTTGCGCCTTAGCCGCCGTGACCGAAACTTTCCTCATCCTCCGCCCGCACACCACAGTGTAGACCGTTCCATGGTCCATTTTTACCGGCCCGGCGACGGCGCACAACTTGCACGATGCCGCGTGTCCCCCGCCGTCGACCGCGCGCAAAAGAGTCGGCGCATTTCATGCTGCTACAATAGAACTCGAACTAATTACTTGGTTCACGGAGCCATCAGCTTGTCGAACCGCACCCTGTCCAAGGCCACCCGAGTCGTTCCGGCGCTCGTTGCCCGCACTCAATTCGGACAACTTCTGCGCAGGGTCAAACAGAACCAGGAGCGCTTTGTCATTGACCGCAGAGGAGAACCTCAAGCCGTCATTCTGAGCATCGAAGAATACCTCCAGCGTTTTGCCGCCCGCCCCTCGGCTACCCTCGCCGCCATCCGCCGCGAGTCCAGCCGCCGCGGCCTCGACAAGCTATCCCTGCGCCAGATCAATCAGGTCATCGGGAGCGTGCGGCGCCAGCGCCGCCGCGCCACCCGGTAGCGACCGTGCCCGCCGTTAAAGCCGTTCTCGATACCAATGTCCTCGTTTCGGCCTTCCTCAAAGGAAACGGGCGCGAGGCCCTCATTTTCTCCCTGGCTTGCGCCAGGCGGTTCATCCCCGCCGTTTCCGACCTCCTGCTTCGGGAGTACGAAGAGGTCCTCACCCGCCCAGGCTTCGGCTTTAATGCACAAAAGATTCGCATCGAGCTGAGCCGTTTCCTTGCCGCGGCCTTTCGTGCTCCCACCAACGTCCCCTCAGTACACGCCGCCTACGATCCCGCCGACGACATGGTGCTCGACTGCGCACTGGCCTCTGGCGCCAGCTACTTGGTCACCGGCAACACACGCCACTTTCCGCCTCAGTTCGAAACCGTCCGCATCCTCCCGCCCCGCGACTTCCTTCTGGTCCTCGCCGCCTCCCTCGCCTAGCCTCAACCCCACCGCCACGCTCGCCGCCAATACATCACACGCTGATGATCCCGCGCAAGTAGCCGCCGATGCGATCCCGGTTGCCGGGGCGACCCCGCCGACCCGATCACCGCCGAGATCTGGGAAGGCCGCGTGCCGGTGAGAAATGTTTCCTGCCAGTGGCCGCAAAGACTCTGACATGCACCAAGGCCGAGGCGCGGACCATCTATCTCGCTCCCGCTGCGCATTGTCCACCGAAGCGGGCGCACTGGAGCCCGCCAAGGCCAGCCCCTACCAGAAGGCCTTCCGCCAGGGCGCAACCATTGTCCCCAGAAGCTTCTACTTCGTCCGCGCCAAAGGCCTGGACGGCGCTCCCGACTCCGACCGTACCTACTGGATTGAAACCGACCCCGAGCAGGCCCGCGAAGCCAAACCGCCCTACAAAGATGTCCGCCTTTCCGGACCGGTCGAGGGCCGCTTCCTGTTCTCCGCCGCCATCGCCAAGCACATCTTGCCGTTTACGGTTGTAGCAACGCATCCGCGCCCACATCGTCCTTCCCGCTGAGCCCCTCGCCGACGTAGATCAACTCGTCGGCGTGCGCGGGCGAAGCGCCTTTTTGACCGAAGCGGCACAACGCGAGGTGCAGCGCCGGAAGCTGCTCGCGGCACTGCGCAAGGCGAAGGTCGTCTGGAAGTCCAAGCGTCACCGCGAGCTGAAAGGCGGCTCAGCTTCGTTTGTCGAACGCCTGCGCGCCGAAAGCGAGCGCTCACTCCTACCTACACCTCCATCGCTGCCGCCTGTGTGACGCACGTGATGACTCTCGTATCCGACAACCGCAAGCACTTCCCCATGCCGGACCTTGCCCTCTATCCCCTGCCGCCGCATTCCGCCTGAGCAGAATGCCACGGCCAGCCAACCTTCTTCCCCCTTTCCGCGTCCGAATGCTCGTAAGTTCCTGACAGGAGCCGTGCGTTCCCATCCCGGGCAGCCCGCCGCACACCGTAGGTGCGCAAGGCCGATGCCTCAGCCGACCCATGCCCCCTACTCTCCCGCTCTGATAGACCGACAGACCGAGCGACCGATAGACCTATGGACACCCCCCAACCTAGCCTCGTGAACGCCTCCTGCCCCCTGCCCTTGCGCGAGCACGAGCGCATCGTCCTTGGCCACGGCGCCGGCGGTAAGCTCACCGCCCAGCTCATCAACGACGTCTTTCTACCCGCCTTCCGCAACCCCGTCCTCGAACGCATGGACGACCAGGCCGTGCTGGCGCTGCCGGCTGCGACAACCGGTCAGGGCGCCGGCCGCCTTGCCCTCACCACCGACAGCTTCGTCATCACCCCCATCTTTTTCCCCGGCGGCGACATCGGCTCTCTCGCCGTCCACGGCACCGTCAACGACCTCGCCATGGGCGGGGCCAAACCCCTCTGGCTCGCCGCCGCCTTCATCCTCGAAGAAGGCCTCGCCCGCACCGACCTCGCCCGCGTCGTGCATTCCATGGCCGCCGCCGCCGAACAAGCCGGCGTCACCATTGTCACCGGCGATACCAAAGTAGTGAATCACGGCAAGGGCGACCAGGTCTTTATTACCACCACCGGCGTCGGCTGGGTTCCCGAAGGCGTCTCCCTCGGCGCCAACCGCGCCCAGCCCGGAGACGTGGTCCTGCTCAGCGGCACCATCGGCGACCACGGCATGGCCATCCTCTCGCTGCGCGAAAACCTCGAGTTCGAAACCACCATCGCCAGCGATAGCGCTGCCCTGCACACCCTCGCGGCCGCGCTCCTCGCCGCCTGCCCACCCCCCGCGCTGCGCTGCATGCGTGACCCCACCCGCGGCGGCGTCGCTACCTCCCTGCACGAAATCGCCCTCCGCTCCGGCGTCGGCGTGCAACTCGACGAATCCGCCATCCCCGTCCGTGAATCCGTCAGCTCTGCCTGTGAACTGCTCGGTATCGACCCCCTCTACGTCGCCAACGAAGGCAAGCTCGTCGCCATCGTCTCGTCCGACTACGCCAGCCGCGCCCTCGCCACCCTCAAGCAGCACCCCCTGGGTGCGGATGCCTGCCGCATCGGCGAAATCATTGCCTCACCCAAAGATATGGTGCTGCTCCAGACCTCCGTCGGTGGCACCCGCGTCCTCGACACCCACTTTCACGAACAGTTGCCCCGCATCTGCTGACCCCAGCGCACCCCCCGCCCCCGTCGCCGCCCGATTCGGCTGAACCGCTGACACGCTGAACCGCTCATCCCGCGGACATCCCCGACGCAGGTACAGGAATCGTGGCAAGTATCATGCCCACCCCCACCACGCTTCCTCCCAAGATCGATCTCCCCGTGAAGGAGGTCGACATCCTTTGGATCACCGCCGGCATGAGCTGCGATGGCGATTCTGTCTCCATCACCGCCGGCCAGCGCCCGGCCATTGAAGATATAGTCCTTCAGGGCATTCCCGGTCTGCCCAAGGTAAACCTCTACAATCCGGTACTCGCGTCCGCCGTAGGCGAGGAATTTCTGGTTCCCTTCCGCAAGGCCTGGCGTGGCGAAAACACGCTACCTTACGTCCTGGTCATGGAAGGTTCGGTGCCCAACGAAGAAACTCATGATGAAGGCTACTGGGCCGCCTGGGGCGAAGATCTGGAAACCCACCAGCCCATCCTCACCACCGCCTGGCTCGATCACCTCGCGCCCAACGCCGCCGCCATCGTCGCCATCGGCACCTGCGCCACCTACGGAGGCATTCACGCCATGGCGGGCAACCCCACCGGCTGCATGGGTCTCGCCGACTACCTCGGCTGGGACTTCCGCTCCGCTGCCGGCCTGCCCATCGTCAACGTCCCCGGCTGTCCGGTGCAGCCCGACAATTTCATGGAGACGCTCACCTACCTTCTCTACGAGCTCGCCGGCCTTGCCCCGATCATTCCGCTCGACGCCAAGCTGCGCCCCACCTGGCTGTTTGGCAAAACCGTGCACGAGGGCTGTGACCGCGCTGGCTACTACGAGCAATCCGACTTTGCGAACGAGTACGGCTCGCCCAAATGTCTGGTCAAGCTCGGCTGCTGGGGCCCGGTCGTCAACTGCAACGTTCCCAAGCGCGGCTGGATGGATGGCATCGGCGGCTGTCCCAACGTCGGCGGCATCTGCATGACTTGCACCATGCCCGGCTTCCCCGACAAATTCATGCCCTTTATGGATGAGCCGCCCGGCTCCAGCGTCTCCGTCATGGCCGGCGCCGGCTACGGCCGCATGATCCGCACCCTCCGCAGCGTCACCAACATCAGCGGCAATCAGGAACCCAAATGGCGCCATCGCGGACCGGCTCTCACCACCGGTTACCAGGACGCCGCCCGTTTCTAAGGAGAACTCCGATGGCGACCACCCCCAACCCTCCCGCCAAACCTAATCACCTCGTCGAAGTCAACTTCGATCCCATCACCCGCATCGTCGGCAACCTCGGCATCTACACCAAGATCGACTTCGCCAAAAAGCAAGTGGCCGAATGCCACTCCACCAGCTCGGTCTTCCGCGGCTACAGCGTCTTCATGAAGGGCAAAGATCCGCGCGACGCCCACTTCATCACCAGCCGCATCTGCGGCATCTGCGGCGACAATCACGCCACCTGCGCCAACTACGCCCAGAACATGGCCTTCGGCGTCAAGCCGCCTCCCCTGGGCGAATGGATCGTCAATCTCGGCGAAGCTGCCGAGTACATGTTCGACCACTGCCTGTACCAGGACAACATGGTCGGCGTCGATTTCTGCGAAGAGATGATCAAGCAGACCAATCCCAGCGTCTGGGCCAAGGCCGAAAAGACCGAATCTCCGCAAGCCAAAGTACACGGCTTCCACACCATCGCCGACATCATGCGCAGCCTGAATCCGTTTACCGGCGCCTTCTACCGCGAGTCCCTCGAAAAAAGCCGCCTCACGCGCGAAATGTTCTGCCTCATGGAGGGCCGCCACGTCCATCCTTCGACGCTCTATCCCGGTGGCGTCGGCACCGTGGCGACGCCGCAGTTGTTCACCGACTACCTTTCGCGCCTGCTCAAGTACGTCAGCTTCATGAAGCGCGTGGTGCCCCTGCACGACGACCTGTTCAACTTCATCTATGAAGCCATGCCGGGCTATGAAAAAGTCGGCCAGCGCCGCGTCCTGCTCGGCTGCTGGGGCGCCTGGAACAATCCCGACCATTGCGATTACCGCTACGAAACCATGTCGCAGTGGGGCCATCACATGTTCGTCTCCCCCGGCGTCATCGTGGACGGCAAGCTGGTCACCGGCGATCTCGTCGACATCAACCTCGGCATCCGCATCCTGCTCGGCCATTCCTTCTACGACGACTGGGCCAATCAGAAAACCTACGTTAGCCACGATCCCCTCGGCAACCCCATCGACCAGCGCCATCCCTGGAACCAAACCACCACGCCGCGCCCGCAGAAACGCAACTTCGAAGGCAACTACACCTGGGTGATGTCGCCACGCTGGTTTGACAAAAAGACCGGCGAGCACCTCGCCCTCGACACTGGCGGCGGTCCCATCGCCCGCTTGTGGTCCACCGCCCTGCAAGGCCTCGTCCATACCGGCTACGTTGAAGCCGCCAACGGCATCATCAAAATCAACCTGCCGCGCACCGCCGAGCTGCCCGAGACCACCTTCGAATGGAAGCCACCCAAGTGGTCGAACGCCATCGAGCGCGACCGCGCCCGTACGTACTTCCAGGCCTACTCCGCTGCCATGGCGCTGTTTTTCTACGACAAAGCCATGGCCACGCTGCTGGGCGGCGACAACCGCACCTGGTCGCCCTTCACCGTTCCCGACGAAGCCATCGGCTGCGGCTTTCATGAAGCTGTCCGCGGCGTCCTCAGCCATCATGTGGTGATCCGCGGCGGCAAAATCGCCAACTATCATCCCTATCCGCCCACACCCTGGAACGCCAGCCCGCGCGACAGCCTGGGCACGGCCGGACCCTACGAGGACGCGGTCCAGAACACGCCCATCTTCGAGGAGAACGGCCCCGATAAATTCAAAGGCATCGACATCATGCGTGCCGTCCGCAGCTTCGATCCCTGTCTGCCCTGCGGCGTCCACATGTACCTCGGCAACGGCCGCACCCTCGAGGTGCAGCACTCCCCCTTCTTTGGCCATGGAAAGTGAACGTATCGAATCTCTGGTCGCCCGCTGCGAAGCGATTCCGGACCCGGCCTTGCGCTCCGACGTCCTCGAGCTCCTCCGCATGGTCCTGGAGTTCCACGCCGAAGCCCTCGCCGCCATGCTCCAGGCCGCCGCCGAAGCCCCTCACATCGAGGCCCTCCTCGCCGCCTGGCGCCGCGAGGCTTCCGTAGCCGCCCTCCTCGAGCTGCACAGCCTGCCTTTCCCCCAGCCCACACGCCCGCCCGTCCCTCAAGGAGATTTCGTCCCTCTGGCCACGCTCACCCTCTGAGCCTTAACTGACATACTGACCTACTGAAATACTGAAATACTTTTGGAGCTCCCATGCCTTCTCTCAATCCCCGCCGCAACGACCGCACCCGCGAAAAGCTGGCAGCACATATCCTCGAGCTGCATGAAGGCGGTCTGCGCCGCCGCGAAAAGCACGCCCACGACAATTTCGAAGCCGAAATCGCCGGCGTCCGTGTCGCCCGCCAATACGTCCGCATCGACACTCCCTCCCACACCCCCGGCACCAGCAAGGGTGAAGAGTGGTCGCTCAAAACTCAGGAAAAAGGCCGGGTCGGCCTAGCCCGTCACGCCCGCAGCGCGACCTCCATAAATCCGCTGCTGCACGATGCCGTCGACCACCGCATGCCGCACCTGCCGCCGGCCTGAGCCATGACCGCTGGCGCCATGGCCGCTCTCCAGCGCATCCGCGCTCGCCCGCCGGCCCGCGCCGAGGCGAGCCGCTGTGAGTTTTGTGCCCAGCCGCTGGCCGAACGCCACGAGCACGTGGTCGAGTTTTCGACCGGCGCGTTAAGTTGTTCCTGCATTGCCTGCGCGCTCCTGTTCGACCGCGAAGGCCAGCCCTTGCGCCGCGTGCCCCGCGATTCCCGTTATCTACTCGGCTTCGATCTCGACCCCCTCGAGTGGGCCAGCCTCATGATCCCGGTCAAGCTCGCCTTCATCACGGGAAAGGCTGGCGCCGGGCTGGGGATCACGGGCCCACGGCCCCGCGCCAGCCCAAGCGGGACGCGCGGCGCAGCCGCGCTGGGGCCCGCGCCATCGATGGACATTCGCTATCCCAGTCCTGGCGGTATCGTCACCGCGCCCCTCGACGCCGACCTCTGGATTTCCATCTGCTCGCGCCACCCCGAACTGCAATCCCTCCGGCCCGGCCTCGAAGCCCTGCTGCTCAACTACATGGAACGCCCGCATCAACTCTTTATCACTCCCATCGATCAGTGCTATCGCCTCGCCGGTTTGGTACGTTCGGCCTGGTCGGGCTTTTCCGGCGGATCCGAAGTCCGCCGCCACGTGCATAACCTTTGCGCCGAATTGCGCGGCGGGGCAAGCCGTGCCTGAGCTGCGCTTCTTCATCGAAGGCTTCGAGCCCGTCGAGCATGCGCTCACGCCCACTCTGCGTATGAAGCTGCGCGCCGTCAACGCCAGCCCCGAACCCGTTCACGCCATCTGGCTCCGCTGCCAGCTCCAGATCGAGCCCGCCCGCCGCCGCTACACCGCCGCCGAAGCGGATCACCTGTTTCCTCTTTTCACCGCTCCCGACCGCTGGGACCAGACCCTGCGGCCTTTTCTCTGGCAACACGTCGTCACCATGATCTCCGGTTTTACCGGAACCACCGTCAGCGACGTGCTCCTTCCCTGCTCGCTCGATCTCTCTCTTGCCGCCACGCAATACTGCCAGTCCCTAGCCGACGGCGCCGTCCCCATCGACGCCCAGTTCAGCGGCATCGTCCTCATCCAGGCCGCTTCGGGCCTCGAAGCCGTCCCCATCCCCTGGGATCTCGAGGCCCGTTATGCCATGCCCGTCGCCGCCTGGAAAGCCGCCATTCGCACTCTCTACCCTGGCGATCCACGACCGACAGCGCAGCGGCGGGGCGTAGGGGCCCCCGCCGCGGAGCTATGCGGGCGAGAAGAGCGGGCGGCCTTGCGAGGCGCACCAGCGCCGAGTGAGGCCGGGAGCTCGCGACCAATAACAGAGGCCGCTGCATGAACTGGAAAGCCTTCGAGCCTTTGGCCACCACCGTGCTCCACGAGGGCCACGTCCTTTATCCCTATCGCCCCAGCGCCCTCAAGAATCAACACCGCTGGAACTTCGGCACCCTCTACCCTCCCGGCACTGAAGGCGAACCCAGCGAACTGCATCTGGAAATCCTGATCGAATGCGCCGAGTTTCCCATGGCCGCCGTCCGTGTGGTCTTCCTCGACGGCGACACCATCGTGCAGACCGAGTCTTCTGACTTCCTTGAAACGCATCTTGCGGCCCTTGCGCCAGACCTCTGGCGCCTCACCGCCACCGCGCGCAACCCGGGCCGGGAGCCGATGCTTTCGGCGCAACTGCGCTGCGCTCTGGATCGCGGCCAATTCATCTCCGCCCAGGACCCTCCGCCGGCCTTCGCCGATGCCGCTGCCGCGTGCCAAAGCCGCGGCGTCTATCCCGTCCTCGTGGGCGTGCCCGGCGCGCGCGATCTCGTCTTGGCTGCCCCGATCATCCTCGCAGACTGGGCCGGCATCGCGCCGCAAAGCACCGGCAACTTTTGTGATTCAACTGAAATGGACGAACTGCTCACCCTGCGCGTAATGACCCTGAGCGCAGCCGAAAAGGCCGAAATCCGTGCCGCCGGCGGCACCGCCGCTGCCATTCTTGATCGCTGCGAGCCCGGCCCTCCTCCCGAATTGCACGGTGGGGCTGTCGCCCCCTGGGATCCTTTTGCCCAGCCGCCGCAATCCGTTTTTTGCAATGGGCGTCAGCTCCGCGCCGGCGACCGTGTTCGCCTTCATCCCCGTCCCGGTGCCGATCTTTTCAGCTCGCTTCTCGCCGGCAAGCTCGCTCATATCCAGGCCATCGAACAGGATCTTGAAGGTGCGGTCCATCTCGCCGTGGTAGCCGAGGACGACCCCGGCGCCGACCTCGGCGACGCCCGCCAATCTGGTCACCGTTTCTTCTTCAGCCTCAGCGAAGTTGAGCCCCTGTGAACGCCCGTATCCTCATTGCCGGCATCGGCAATATTTTCCTCGGCGATGATGCCTTCGGCTGCGAAGCCGCGCAGGCGCTGACGAAGCATGCCTTGCCGGCTGAGGTCGCCGTCCGGGACTTCGGCATCCGCTGCCTCGAATTAGCCTACCTGCTGGACGCTGACTGGACCGCGGTGATCGTCCTCGACGCTGTCAGCCGCGGCCTACTGCCCGGAACGCTGTACCGCATCACGCTCGACGACGAACCCGAGCCGGTGGCGGCAGCTTGGAGGAGCCCTGAGCGCCAGCGGGCGGACCCTGCCGGGCATCGAAGCCCGCACTCCCAGCGACCAACGGGAGCGACCAGGGCAAATAGTGGCGAGCCACCAGCCTCGCTCAATCCCCACAGTGTCGGCATTGAACACCTGCGTTCCCTCGCGCGCCAAACCATGGTTGCGCTTCCGCCCATGTTCCTGATCGGTTGTGAACCGCTCTCGCTGGAGCCCGTCTTCGACAATCGCCCCCCGCTCAGCCCGCCCGTTGCCGCCGCCCTGCCGCGCGCCTGCGCCATGACGGAGGCAATGATCCAGGAATTGCTCGCATCCCATCTCCAGGAGGTAACCACCCCATGAAGAAGCTCAAATGGCCGCTCCTGTTAGGCCTCGTGGCGTTTGGATTTTACAAATTCGGCCCCGATATCCGCCGCGAACTGAAAATCTACTCGATGTAATGCACGAGCTCTCTCTCGCCATGAGCCTGCTCGACGGCGTGCAGGAGGAGTGCACCGCCCGCGGCGGCCTCCGCCTCCGCGCCATTCACCTCCGCATCGGCTCTCTCGCCGGCGTGAGCGCCGACGCCCTCAGCTTCGCCTATGAGCTCGCCAGCGCGGATACCCCCCTCGCTGGCACGCGCCTGGTGGTCGAAGCGGCCGGCAGCCGCGAGCTGGAAATTATTGGATTGGAGGTCGAAGATGACGATGCCACCCACGCTCCCCCGCATCATCGAAGTCCGGCGCAATCTGCTGCGCGATAACGACATGCGTGCCCGCGCCCTGCGCGAGCGCTTTCACGCCGCTGGCGTGCGCGTCGTCAGCCTCGTCTCCAGCCCCGGCGCCGGCAAAACCACGCTCCTGCAGGCTCTGCTGCCGCGCTTGCGCCAGCGCGCGTGCGTCGCCACCTTGGTCGGTGATCTCGCCACCGAAAACGATGCCCGCCGCCTCGCCGGCGCCGGCGCCCCTGTCCGACAGATCAACACCGGAACTCTCTGCCATCTCGAAGCCCGCATGATCGATGCCGCTCTTGCTGACTGGGACCTGAACGCGCTCAATCTCCTGCTGATCGAAAATGTCGGCAACCTCGTCTGTCCCTCCGGCTACGATCTCGGCGAAGACCTGCGCCTGGTACTCGCCTCCGTCACCGAAGGCGAAGACAAGCCGCTCAAATATCCCACCATCTTCAACACGGCCGACGTCGCTGTTATCACCAAGCTGGATCTGGCCGAACCGGCCGGCTGCGATCTCGCCCTGTTGCGTCGCAACATCGAGGCTGTCCGCCCGGGCATGCGCATCTGCGAAGTCTCGGCGCGCAGCGGCGCCGGGTTGCCTGCGCTCGAGCACCTGATGGTCGGTGCGGGCACGACCGCATGAAACCTCGCATCCGCACCCTGTACGCCGGTCTCGTTGCCGGCAACCTCGCCGCCTGGGTCTGGGCCGTCGTTGTCTTCCGTCACTATCCCGTGCTCCTCGGAACGGCCCTCGTCGCCTACAGCCTCGGCTTACGCCATGCCGTCGATGCCGATCACATCGCTGCCATCGACAACGTCACCCGCAAGCTCATGCAGGAACGCCAGCAGCCCGTAACCGTGGGCATGTGGTTCTCCCTCGGCCATTCGACGGTGGTCTTTATCGGCGCTGGCGCCATCGCCGGCGCCACCCTCGCGCTGCAAGGGCGTATAGGCGAGCTGCAAGTTATCGGTGGTGTAGTGGGCACTTCGCTCTCGGCGCTGTTTCTGTTCGCCATCGCCGTCGTGAACCTCATGGTCTGGCATTCCGTACACCGCGCCTTTCGCCGCGTCCGTGCCGGTGGCAGCTACCAGGAAGAAGACGTCTCGCTGCTTACTGCCGGCGGAGGCATCCTCGCGCGCCTGTTCCGTCCCATGTTCGGCATGATCCGCTCCAGCCTCGGCATGTATCCGCTCGGCTTGCTGTTCGGCCTCGGCTTCGATACCGCAACCGAAATCGGCCTGCTCGGCATCGCCGCCGCCGAAGCCGCCAAAGGCCTGTCGCTTACCGCCGTGCTGGTCTTCCCCGCCCTGTTCACCGCCGGCATGGCCCTGGTCGATAGTTCCGACGGTGTCCTCATGGTAGGCGCCTACGGCTGGGCCTTCGCCAAACCGGTCCGCAAGCTCTTTTACAACCTGACCATCACCGCGATTTCCGCTCTCGTGGCCCTCGCGGTCGGCGGCGTCGAGGCTCTCGGCCTGTTTGGCAATGAGATGCATCTCGGCGGCCGCTTCTGGGCCGCCCTCGGCACCATCAACCAACACTTCGGAACCGTCGGCTACGCCATCATCGGCCTGTTCGTCGTGAGCTGGCTCATCGCCATCGCCATCTACAAGTGGCAGCGCCTCGACACCGCCGGACCGCTTGACAATTCCCCCTCGCCGCGCGCCATCCTATAGCCGCTGTGGTGCGGTCTGCCGCCATTCTGACGCTCTTGTTCGCGCTTCTACACAGCGCAAGCGTATTTCGGGTGCGCGAGCGTCAGATGCTGCTGCGGTGGCTTTGGTGACTGCGGCGCCGGCGTCCCCTTGAACCCGGCGCCTTTGCTTAGTCCGCTCTTTCTGCTGCAAACGCGGACGCTTTACTTGCCGATCGCGCCGAACACTTCAAAATCTAACAACAATAGTGTTGTTTTTTCACCGCGACCACTATTTCGGCCTGCACGCCTGGTATTCCCGCTTTAACCGGCCGCAGCCTTTTTCGCCCGCGGACGGCCCGAGCGCAGCCGGTCCAGCGACACCGGCCCGCCGCCGTAACAGAAGATGACGAACGCCATCGCCGACAGCATCATAGGCGGATTGAGCCCCGGGACATTCGTGATTTTCGTCGCCGGCAAATGCACCTTGAGCAGCGCCGTCAGCATCTCCCCCGCCAGCAGCAATCCGAACACGCGGCTAAAAAGCCCCAGGATTAGCAGAATGCCGCCGACCACCTCCAGCGGTCCAATAAAATAGGCCACGCCTCCCGGGAAGCCCATGTGGGTAAAGTTCTGCGTCCACTGGTGAAAGTCATTGACCTTTGCCAACCCGTGATACAGAAACACTACCCCAGTCGTCAGACGCAATAGCGTCAGGCCCACCGGGCGGAAGCGATCGGCAATGCTGGCAGCGGCCATGGAATGACTCTAACAGAAGTTGAAGCTGGAGGCCGATTCGGCTCATACTACGCGACATGCGTACCCGCACCCTCGCACTCTGTCTGACTGCCGCCTTAGTCCTTACCGGCTCCGGGATGGCCGGGGCGCAATTTCTCCAAACCCCTGCGCCTCCGCCGCCGGTGCTGGTCGAGGCCGCGGCCATGCTCAACGTCCACAATGGCCAGTACACGCGGCCTGCCCGCATCCTGGTCGAAAATGGCCGCATCGCCGCCCTCGGCGCCAACGTGACTGCCCCGGCCGGCGTGAAAGTGCTCAATCTCGGCAACCTCACTCTGCTGCCGGGCCTGATTGATAGCCACGTGCACATGTTCCTGCACCCCATGGCGCCCGGCCACGCGCCCGACGAGGCCGGACAGACGATTCATGAGTCCGTCGCCCTGCGCACTATCATCGCCACCATCCAGGCGAAGCAGGACCTCATGGCGGGCTTCACGACCGAAAAAGATATGGGCACCGAAGGCGCCGGCAACGCCGATACCGCGCTGCGCCGGATGATCAACGACGGCGCCATCCCCGGCCCGCGCCTCTGGGTTTCCGGCATGGCTATCTCCATCATCGGCGGCCACGAAGCCATCTACGGCTACAACCCTGCCATCATCATTCCGCAAAACGCCGACATGGTGACCGGTACCACCCAACTCATCGAGACCATCCGCCGGCAGCATTATGAAGGCTCAACCTTCGTCAAAATTTACGAGACTGGCCACGACGAATTCCACAACGGCGTCTTCCATACGCCGTACCAATTCACTGAGCCGCAACTCGCCGCAGCCGTGCAAGAGGCCGCGCGCCTCGGCACCTTCGTCTGCGTGCATGATCAGGGCGAGCCCGGCACGCTCTTCGCCGCCCAGGCCGGCGTGGCCTCCATCGAACACGCCACGCAACTCTCTCCCGAGACCATGAAACTCATGGTCCAGAAGCATATCTTCGCCGTGCCCACCTTCACCGTCTTCATTGCTTTTCACAGTAAAGCCCTCGGTGGCCCCGGTGGTCCCGATCCCTTGGTCGAATACAAAGCGCGCGAGTTTCGCAAACAACTGGCCGCAGGCGTGCCCATGGCCATGGGGTCCGATGTCGGCCCCTTCCCGCACGGCACCCAAAGTCAGGAATTTTACTGGATGGTGCACTTCGGCATGTCACCGATCGAGGCCATTCAAGCCGGAACCATCAACGGCGCTGAACTCGTCCGCGACGCCAAAGATCTCGGTTCGCTCGACGTGGGCAAATACGCCGATATCGTCGGCGTCAGGGGCAACCCGCTCCAGAACATCAAGCTGCTGGAACACGTCCAGTTCGTGATGAAAGGCGGCAAAGTCTACAAGAACGAGGCGATGTAACCAGACCTAGTGATTGCCCGCTCCGCGCAGTCCGGTGGCGCTGCCGAAGTTCGACGGCAGCCAGGTCGCGCTCGATTGATGCTCCGGCAGTCGCACCAGATGCGGCGTAATGATCAACGCCAACTGATCGTTGCCGGTCTGCAGATTCTCGGTTGAGAACAGCCGTCCAAAGCCGGGCAGCGCCGAAAGCCCCGGCAGCCCAGCCAGCGAGCGCATTTCCTGCCGGTTCAACAGCCCGGCCACCAGCACCGGGTCATTGTCTTTCAGGTTCACCGCCGTCGTGAGATGGCGGTTTCCGATAATCGGAATATCGTTATTGGTCGCGCCGGTCAGCGCGCTGGCGGTGATGTCCATTTGCAGGCGGATATTGCCGTTCGCAGCGACAAATGGCGTTACCTTTGCGTCCAGACCTATATTTTCAAACGTGAACGACGGAAACGGCTCGCGAAAGGTGTTGCTGCCGATGATTTTCTCCAGCGCCGGATTCAGGGATATCGGCGCAAACGAGGCGTTGATGACCGGAAATTTCTCGCCGATTTGCAGCTCCGCCGGCTGACCGCTATTGGCGCGCAGCAGCGCCGTTTCGAGCGTCGCCGTGCTGTTGCTCGACTGGTTGAGGCTGGCCGTAAGATTGGGCACCGAAAGTGCCATCAGTGTCGCTCCGCCGCCAAACACCACAAATGGATTCTTCAGTAGCGTCGGCAGCAACGACTGCGCTCCTGCCAGCGCGCTCGGGGATAGCAGCCCGGAATTCAGCACCGCGTTGAGTCCGCCCTGCTGAAATAGATTGAGGATGTTCTGCGACAGCCCGCCGCTCTGCTGAAGCTGCGACAGTAACGGCCCCAGCGCAAACATGGTGAACTGGCTCGGTATCGACACCCCCAGTGCGTGCGAGGTGGTGGCGTTCAGCTCGACAATGCGCACCTGCAAGAGCACCTCGCCCGGCTGGCCGCGCATATCCAGCAACAGCTTCTCGACCGCATCGAGCTGCTCGGGCCGGGCGCGCAACACCAACGCCTGATCGGCGCTGGCAACCGTAATGTCCTGCACGCCCAGCATGGTGCGCACCACGTTGCTGATCTGCTGCAAGTCCGCGGTGCTGGGAACCCACGGCAGGTAATACGTGCGCTGTGCAAACGGCTGCAGGTCGTGCAGCTCGCCTTCCGTTCCTACATACAACGTGTGGGTGTCAAGCGGAATCCAGCTTAGTCCGCTCACCGCCCGCAGCGCAGTCATCGCCTGCGCAAAGGTGGCGTCGGTCACATCCAGATGAATGTTCGTATTCGGAACGTCGTTGGCGACCAGCGCGGACAGCCCATAGGCGCTGGCGATCTGTGCGATCACGTGCCGCAAGCCGGTGCGGAAATGAAACGATTGCCGTCTCGTCTTCGGCAGCAGATTGATCGGTGGCGCCGCTCGCTCCACGCGCATCGCAATCGGGATCGGTTTCGGAGAAGTAGCCGCGGGATATTGCGCCGCGTACTGCGCCGCCAGCCCCGCGCGCGCATCCGCGCTCGCCGGATCGATCTCCAGCGCTGCGCGATACTGCGCCGCCGCCTCGCTATGCTTGCCCGCATCCGCCAGCGCGCGGCCGCTCTGCAGATGAGTCAAAACCACACGCGCGCGCAGCAGCTCGCTCGCGGCGCGCAGCTCCTGATTTTGCGGATGCGCTTCCGCTTCCTGCTTCGCCAGCAAATACGCCTTGTCGAGCTGACCCGCCTCGGCCGCCGCTGTGGCTTTTTTCAAACTGCCGTTGGGCGGAGTCGCCGAAACTGCAACGCCCACCAGTAGTGCCACAACCAGCACCGCTTTGTACCTTCCTACTCTCATGAGGGTGCCATTATAGTTAACCCCATGCCGGATTTCACCCCTGTGCAAAATTCGACCCTCAGTCCTACGACTGAGCGCTCGGAGCCGGGCGGGGCCCCGCGCCACCAAATGGTGCAGTACGTCAAAGGGGTAGGGCCGAAAGTCGCCAAAATTCTCGCCAGTCGTGGAATCTTTACCGTGGATGACCTCGTCACCACACTCCCCTTCCGTTATGAAGACCGCTCTCGCCGGCAAACCGTGCGAGAGTTGCGCGAGGGTGAGCCCGCCGTCGTAGTAGCCCAAATCCATAGCTTCGCCTTCAGTCGTACCCGTGGCGGCATGACACGCCTGGAGATGCTGGTGGGCGACGGCACCGGCATGCTGCGCTGCCTCTGGTTTCACGCCGATTATCTGCGTGATCGCTTTCAGTCCGGCCAAACCCTGGCGCTCTACGGCAAGCTCACGCGCGAGCAGGGCCGCCTCATGCTGCACCAGCCAGAGTTCGAGGTCCTCGCTTCAAGTCCGGCCGCCCAGGATCACATCGCCTCACTCAAGCTGGGCCGGATCGTGCCGGTTTATGAAGCCATTGCCGGCCTGGGTTCCGCGCGCCTGCGGCGCCTGGTGCATGCAGCGCTGGCCGCTCTGCCCGCAACCTTGCCTGATCCCCTGCCGCCCGAAGTTCGCCAGCACCTGCATTTCCCCGATCGGCGTACTGCCCTGGAACAGGTCCACTTTCCTTCCGAATCTGTCCCCCTGGCACAATTGGAGTCGGCTCGCACGCCCGGCCATCAGCGCCTGATTCTGGAGGAACTATTTTTCCTGCAAGCCGGCCTGGAGTTGAAGCGGCGCAAATGGCAACGCCAAAACGGTGCGCCTATGCAGCTCAACAGCCGCATCCGCGAACAAATCAAGCAACTGCTGCCCTTTCATCCGACGGCCGGCCAAAAACAGGTGCTGGCCGAAATCGCTGCGGACCTGTGCAGCGGCCGCCCCATGCGCCGCTTGCTGCAGGGTGACGTCGGCAGTGGCAAAACCATCGTCGCGCTGGAGGCCGCCGTCATTGCCATCGAAAACGGCTACCAGGTAGCGCTGATGGCGCCGACGCAAATCCTCGCCGAGCAGCATTACCTTTACGCGCGCGAGCGCCTGCCGCATTACCAGGTACAACTCGTTACCGCCGGCCGCCGCGCCGAGTCCAACACTATGCAACCGCATCTGGTGATCGGCACACATGCGCTGATCGAGGGCGGGTTCCGTTTCGCGCGCCTGGGCCTCGTCATTGTGGACGAACAGCACCGCTTCGGCGTCCTGCAGCGCTTTCACTTGATGCATAAAGACGCGGGCAGCGAATGGGCGGCTCACGTGCTGGTCATGACCGCCACCCCGATTCCCCGCTCGCTGGCCTTGACTCTTTACGGCGATCTCGATGCCAGCTTCCTGCGTGAAGCGCCGCCGGGTGCGCGGCCTATAACCACGCGCGTTGTCGCCGAGCGCCGCTGCACCGAAGTCTACGAATTTGTGCGGAAGCGCATTCAGGCGGGACGTCAGGCCTATTTCGTCTACCCCATCATCGAGGAGTCAGAAACTCTGGCAGTCAAACCCGCGCTGGCAATGTTTGACCGCCTGAGGAAGCTCTATCCCGACCTACACATCGGTCTGCTTCACGGCCGCCTCCCGGCCGAAGAAAAAAACGCCGTCATGCATGCCTTTCGCGACGGCAAGCTCCAGGCCCTCGTCTCTACCACCGTCATTGAAGTCGGCGTCGATGTCCCCAATGCCACCCTCATGGTCATCGAGCACGCCGAACGCTTCGGCCTTGCGCAACTTCATCAGTTGCGCGGTCGCGTCGGTCGCCCCATGCCCCACGGAGCTAACCGCGAGTCCGCCTATTGCTTCCTGCTGCACGGCGACGGCGAGACCGCCACCGCCCGCCAGCGCTTGCAGGCGCTCGCGCGCACCACCGACGGTTTCGCCTTGGCCGAATTAGATCTGAAACTGCGCGGGCCGGGCGAATTCTTCGGCACCCGGCAGAGCGGCATTCCGGCATTTCAGATCGCCGAGCCCGTGCGTGACCAGGATCTGATGGAAACCGCGCGCGCAGCGGCACGGAGCTACCTGGATCAGGCCAACAGTGAGCAACTTCGCGCGCTCATCACTGCCATCCAGCAGCGCTGGCAGCGCCGCTACGGCCTTGCCGAAGCCGGATGAGTTCTCGGCCGCTCAGGCCGCCCGGTTCGGCTGTGCAACCATAGGCACGCGCGCCGAGAGGCGGCGCATGCGGCTCCAGTCGTACCAGAACTCCCGACCACAATCGAGACAGGTAACGTGGGCGCGGGGTTCGGGTTGGCCCGCTGGCGGCCGCGGCGGGTTCGCTTCATGGGTCACGATGGGAAAGCTCAGGTGATTATGCGGACATCCCAAAACGACAAAAGCCATCGCACACCCCTCTATTTGTTCGGATGCGTGCCACGGCGGAAAGGTGGCATCTGGCGGCCCAAATGATCCATAACCCGCCGATGAATCGCGGCCGGCAACTCGGGCGCGGGCTCGGCCCGATAGAAGCGAATGGTCGCCTGGCAACTTTCCGCAAGCTGGCGGCACGTGCGGCAGGTGTGTAGATGCTGCACCAGCTCAATGCTGGTTTCCCCATCCAGATACCCACATAAGTGCTCGACAAAAGTACTGCAGTCCACGTCAAGCTCCTTCCACACCGAAATGGCGGCCTAGCCTCTCCCGCAGTTGCAAGCGGGCGCGCAGCAGTCTTGATTTTACTGCCGCTTCACTAATCCCCAAAGCCTCTGCGGTCTCGGCCGTTGATAACTCTTCGACATCGCGCAACTGAAACACCAGCCGGTAGGGTAGCGTCAGCGCATCCAGGCATTTCTGCAGGATCGCTCCCAACTCGCTGCTTTGATACTGCTGTTCCGGATCGGGCCGCCAATCGGCAAACTCGCGGCTAATGGTTCCCTCCTCCGAAGGGATATCTTCATCGAGCGAAACCACGTTCCCGCGCCGCTTCCTCAGCTTCATCAGCGCTTCATTGACGGCGATCCGCACGATCCAGGTATACAGCCGCGATTCCCGCTGAAACTGCCGCAATCGCGAAAAAACCTTAAGAAAGGTCTCCTGCAACACGTCTTCGGCGTCGGCATCATTGCCCATCATCCGCTGCGCCAGCCGGTAAATGCGGTGCTCGTAGCGGCCCAGGAGAATTTCAAAAGCGGCCAGGTCGCCACCCTGCGCGCGCTCCACCAGCTCCGTCTCATCCGCGGGCACGGGCGAAGGAACCGCAGGCTGTAAATGAGTCGCCATCGCTGTTCCCCCAATTTTATCAACATCCCCTGGCGGCAGCTCGGAGGAGCTCTGTGCTCCAGCGGGCGGACCCTGCCGGGAATCGAAGCCTGCACTCCAAGCGACCAACGGGAGCGACCAGGGCAAAAAGTGGCGAGCCACTACACCCATCCGGGGGGAAGCCATCATTCCCACGGCGCGCTAGCCTGACAACGTGGGGCCCAACCCTTCAACCTCTCCCCCGCCCGCCAACCCTGCCCGTACCGCAGAGGTACTCCGCACCTTCTTTCTCGACCACCCGGAAGTCCAGCTCAGCGAAGCCGGGCGGCCTCTGACTCGACTCGGGGGGAAGCACACCGGCTACGCTCTTCACCCCGATGCCCAAAAGCTGGTTGGGCATTTCTGGAGTCCCGACGCCAACCTGGTGCGCCGCATCTTGGGCGTACATCATCAGGGCAACCAGCGCCTGGAACTGGACGTCTTGCGTCTCGGCCGGACCCGCCCCTCGCGCCTGACGCTTTCGACCGCGCATGCGGCCGCTTGCGCCGGTCCCGATCGGCTCGCTTTTCGCCAGGCCATCGCCGCCAGCGCCCAGCAGGAATGGCGCGGCTGGAGTCTCGCTCCAGAGCATGGCGCCACGCCGGAACGCAGCCCCATTCAGCGCTTCCTATACCGCCGGCAAAAGCAGCTGTTGGTCTGCGTCGCCCTCGATGGAGAAAGCAGCGGATCGCCAGCGGCTGCGGGTGTGCTGACCGCCTTAGCTCAGGCGCTGGTCTGGGCCGAACAATGCCGTCAGCGCGAACCGCGTTCTGTTCTAGCAGCCGTGCGGCTCATTTTGCCTCCGGGCGGCGAAACCTGGCTGCGCCTGCTGCGCCCGGGGCTGCGCGTCGCCCCGCCGCTGCAGTGCTATCGCTGGGATCGCTCGGCCGCCCGGCTCGACCCGGTGGCACTGTCCGACGCCGGCAACAGTACGTCGGTCCTGCGCCGAGTGCCCGCCGCGAACGATCCCGGCGCTGAAGCAACCGATTTGCTGGCTCGGGTTCGTTCCCACTGTCCGCAGGCAACCTGGGAGACCTCGCCTGATGGCTACGGCTACATTGCCGTTTATGGACTTGAGGTCGTTCGGGAAAGCAACGATCCCGCCTTAGCCCCTTTTGTCTTCGGCACCGCCGGCGAGCAAACCCCACTGCTGCCTGCCACCGATGATTTGTTCTCCCACTGGCTGGCCGCGGTGGCCATGGCGCGCGTTCCCGGCGGCCATCGCAACCTGCCCCTCTACGCTCTTCAACCGGAACGATGGCTCGCCCACCTGCTGCGCCACGATCCATCTGCTCTGGACGCTCGCCTTCGTTCGCGCCGCGTGTATGCTGAAGTCCCTATCGCCACCCCCGCTGGCGCCGGTGTACTGGACCTGCTGGCTCTCGACCAAGACGGCCGCCTAATCGTCCTCGAACTCAAGACGAGTGAAAATCTGGAGTTTCCTCTCCAGGCGCTGCTTTACTGGCTCCAGGTGCGCCAGCATCAGCTCCAAGGCGATTTTGAGCGCTTGGGCTATTTCGCCGGACATTCGCTCAGTGCACAACCGCCCCTGCTCTGGATGATTGCGCCCGCCCTGCGCTGGCACCCCAAAACGCACCTGCTCACCCGCTGGTTTTCGCCGGACGTACCTTGCGAACTGATCGGTCTGAACGAAGAATGGCGCCAAAGGCTGCAAATTATTTTCCGGCGGCCATCAACATAAAAGTCGCTCCTGCTATACTTGGTTTAACAGGTTGACTTAAATGAACCTAGGGACTGAAACCAAGGTAGCGGATGAGGCATGGGTCGCGACCGCGAGTCTGCAGCGCGACCGGCCGGATCAGGAAGATTTTTCTGTCCAGGAGATTTGCCGGCGTGCCGAGGAACTGGGCTTCAGACGGCCGGGCGTGCGGCAGCATATTCAGCAACACGACGTCGCCAATCGCAAACCCAATCCCGGCCGCTACCGCATGCTGTTTGAATCCGCGCCCGGACGGCGGAGGCTGTTTCGTGACGGCGATCCATATGATCCACGCCGCGAGGGAGGGAAAATTGTGCCGAGTTCAGAACATCTGGCCGCAGAATGGCAAAGCTTGCTGCCCTGGTACGCCGACTGGGCGCACCGCAAAGAGCAAGCAATAGATCCGCTACTCGCGCTGCAGGGCAGCGGGCGGGAGATCTGGAAAGATGAGCATGCCGATGAGTACGTCGAGCGGCTGCGCAGCGAGTGGGAATGAGCCGGATTTTCTGGGACACGAATGTTTTCATATACCTCTTCGAGGACATTGGCGAACAGGGCAGGCAAGCCGATAGCCTGAGGCGCGCAATGACGCGGCGCGGCGATCAATTGCTCACTTCCGCGCTCAGCGTCGCGGAGTTGCTCGTGCGCCCCACGCGGATGGGGGCGGCGGATTTGTGCGCCCGCTACGAGCGGGCCGTATCCTCGGTAGCAACAGTACTGGTGTTTGGACCCGGCCATGCGCGGATCTTTGCCGGCATTCGCAGCCGCCACGCGGTGCGAGCACCGGATGCGATCCAGCTTGCCTGTGCGGCCGCCGCCGGTGTGGATCTGTTCGTGACCGCTGACGCCCGTCTCCTGAAGCTCCAGGTCACAGGTATCACATTCATCGCACCACTGGCGCGCGTGCCGCTATAGCGGCGGCGTCCTGGAGCGCGGCTGCGATTACCGCCTCATCAATCCCGCACGCGATTTCGACTCTACCGATCGCCACGGGCAAAACAAAGTGCAGCCGCCCCGCCCGCGTCTTCTTATCACTCGCGGCATGCCGCAACAGCAATCCAGCATCGTCTACCAATGCCGGCAGAGGTGCACAGACGTTCAGAATAGCGCCGACGATACGTGTGCCCTGGGCCTCGCTCAGCCGCCCAATACGAATCGCGATGCGCGTGGTCGCTATCATGCCCCAAGCCACGGCTTCGCCGTGCAGGTAACGCGTATAACCGGTAGCGCTTTCCAGCGCATGCCCAAGTGTGTGGCCAAAGTTCAGTACCCGCCGCAGGTCGCTCTCCCGTTCATCGGCCGCCACCACGCGCGCTTTCTCTTGCAGACACGCCGCAATGAGCTGCTCCAGTGGTTCTGGCCGGCAAGCACGCAGCGCTGCCGCTTCCTGCTCGATGAAGGTGAACAGATCCGTCGCCCCGATAATGCCGTACTTGATCGCTTCGGCGAGACCGCTGCGGAACTCCCGCTCCGGCAGCGTCGCCAGCACATCCGGATCCGCCAGAATGGCGCGCGGGTGATAGAACGTTCCCACCAGGTTCTTGCCCGCCGCCAGATTGACGCCCGTTTTGCCGCCAAGGGAGCTGTCCACCATGGCCAGCAGCGTCGTCGGCACCTGCAGCAAACGCACGCCGCGCATGTACACGGACGCCAGAAACCCTCCCACATCTCCGATCACGCCGCCGCCAAAGGCCAGCAGCAGCGCCTCGCGGTCAGCGCTGGCAGCCACCATCGCCTCCGCCAGCTTCGCCAGCTCGGCCAGGTTCTTGTGCTCCTCGCCATCGGGTAGCTCCAGTACGCTCGCGTCGAGCCCGTCCTTTCGCAAGCTGGCATCGAGCGTCTTCCCCCACAGGCCGCGAACGCGCGGGCTGGTGAGCACGATCACCCGGCCGGAAGCCGGCACGTGCGCACGCACCAGCGCGCCGGCATGGCTCAGGCCACCGCGTGCAACCGTCGCCACGTAGGGCGGAACAACCTGGACAGGGATCTCCAGAGGCAAGCAGGTTCCAGTGTAGTTTAAAAGAAGGACGCCATGCAGGAGATACAGGTGAGCGACTTCGTGATCGTCGGCTCGGGAATCGCGGGCCTGCGCGCTGCGCTGGCGCTGGGGCCGGCGGCGCACACCGTGGTGCTGACCAAGGGCGTGATCAACGACTCCGCCACCGCCTACGCCCAGGGCGGCATCGCCGTCGCCACCGGTGAGGATGACACCGTCGATCTCCACGAGCAGGACACCCTCACCGCCGGCGACGGGCTTTGTGATCCCGGTGCGGTTAAAATCCTGGTCGAGGAAGGCCCTGCCGCCATCGCCGAGCTGCTTGCCTGGGGCGCGAGCTTTGACCGCGCCGATGGCCACCTGGAGCGCACGCGCGAGGCGGCGCATTCCCGTTCGCGCGTCCTGCACGCCCACGGCGACTCCACCGGTCGCGAAATCGCCCGGACGCTGGAAGAGCGCGCCGGCCGCTTACCGCGTCTCCGCATAATTCCGCATGCGCGTGCCAGTCGCTTGCTCGGTTCGCAGGGACGCGTGGTCGGGGTTGAATTCACTGCCGCCGGAGGCGTGGGCGTCTGCCAGATTTACGCCCGCGCCGTACTGCTGGCCACCGGAGGTCTCGGACAGCTTTATCAGGACACCACCAATCCCGCCGTCGCCACCGGGGACGGGCTTGCGCTCGCCTTCACGGCGGGCGCCGTGCTGGCGGATATGGAATTCGTGCAATTCCATCCCACCGCGTTGGCCCTCCCCGGCGCTCCCCGTTTTCTTCTCAGCGAAGCGCTGCGGGGCGAAGGCGCGGTGTTGCGCAATCCGGCCGGTGAGCGCTTCATGCTGCGCTACCAACCGGCCGCCGAGCTGGCCCCGCGTGACGTGGTGGCGCGCGCCCTCGAAGCTGAGTTGCGTGCCGTGAGCGCCCGCGCCGGGGACAAACCGGCCGCTTGCTACCTGGACGCCACAGCTCTGCCCCCCCCACAGCTCGCCCGCCGCTTTCCCCGCATTGCCGCCACGCTGGCGCAGTTTGGCCTGAGCCTCGCACGCGATTGGATCCCGGTGCGCCCGGCGGCGCATTATGCCATGGGCGGCATTGCCACCGATTGGGACGGTCGCAGCTCGCTTCCCGGCCTGTTCGCGGCTGGAGAGTGTGCCTGCACCGGCGTTCATGGCGCCAACCGCCTGGCCAGCAATTCCCTGCTCGAAGGCCTGGTCTTCGGCGCCCGCGCCGGCGCCGCCATGGCCGCGCTCCAACCCACTGTCAATACCGGACCCGCGCCCCTCCCGCTCCCCCCGCCGGCCGCAGCCGACCTGGCGCCGGTGCGAGCCGTCCTCAGCGCCTGCGCCGGCGTAATCCGCAACCGCGCGGACCTGGCAACCGGGTTACTCCAGCTCGAATCCCTGGCCTCGAGCAGCCGTCAGCATGCACCGGTCACCGCGGCTGCCATTGTGCGCGCGGCTCTCGCCCGCCACGAAAGTCGGGGCGCTCACTTTCGCACCGATTTCCCCGAGCACGCTCCGGCGCTGGCAGGCCGCCACTCGCGCCAACAGGGCGGCGCACCGGTTTCGTTTGGCCCCTTACTGCAACCAGCGTCCGGGCGTGGAGTCGCGCCGCGAGAACTGCAGGCGGTAGACTCCCCAGACCACCAGCACTACGGCAATCAGGACTAAGGCCGGCTCTAGCGCCGCCAAGTAGAAGCTGTCCAGACGATGGAGCAGGTGACGACCGAGATACAGCGCCAGCACCGCTTCCAGCGAGTACCGTATGCCGCGGCCTATGCCAACAAAGACCCGGAAGCGGGTTTTCGGTACGTTCATCACGCCCGCGGACACCACAAACGGCGCATAAGGAAACGGCGGCGGCATCACCGCCGCCACCCCCACCGGAATCGCACCCAGGCGGTTCGTCCATTCCTCGACCCGCACCAGCAGCTTCGGGGGAAAACGTTTCCGTAGCAGATTCGCGCCGCCGCGATGGCCAATACGGTAGCTCGCCATCGCCCCCAGCACCGAACCGCAGGTCGCCACCACCACCGCGATCACCGCCCAGCCCAGCGTGCGCTTGGCGATCACGAAGCTGATCAGCACGATGTCATTGATCCCGGGCAGCAGCCATAGCAGCGAGCCGTCGAATAAGGTCAGGCCAAATACGCCTACAAGACCCCACGTCCGCGCCAGGCCGCCAAGGGTGTGCACCAGCTCGAGCAGGAATTTCATAGCGGCAGGGCAAAACTCGCCACGTCCACTCTGATCCTATCCTAAAGACAGGGGCAAAAGTAGCCTGACACGGCCGGAGGGTGTTACTCCGCAGAGGCAGCCTGCCGGCGCGTGTTGCGACGCTTGCCCACCAGCCACGCAATCCCGATCCCGAGGGCATACAAGCCAATCAGGGGCGCTGCAAAAACGGTCATCGTTGTGATATCAGCGGTGGGTGTAATCGCCGCAGCCAGAACAAAGGCGCCCAGGATGGCATAGCGGAAGTTTTTCCATAGCCAGCGCGCGTTCGTCAGCCCAAACAACGACAGAAAGAAGATCAGCGTCGGCAGTTCAAATACAATGCCGACACCCAGCACCACAGTAGAAAACAGGTTGAAGTACTCGTTGATATTGATTTCCGGCGTGAAACGATGCGCATAGCCCACCAGGAAATTCAGCACCAGCGGGAAAGCATACAAGTAAGCGAACGCTCCGCCCGCCACGAACAGTGCCGAGGTGCAAAACACAAAGGGAATGACATAGCGGCGTTCGCGCGGCAGCAATCCAGGCCGGATGAAGGCCCAAACCTGATACAGAATCCAGGGTGAGGCCAGAAACAGCGCGCAAATCAGCCCTAGCTCGACATACAAATTGAACGGATCGACGGGGTTGAAATACACCAGCCGCTGCGTAAGGTGATGCGCCTTCAAGGTGGCCGCCATCGGCGCCTCGATAAAGCCATAAATAGGATCGGCGAAGGTGAAGCAGACGAAGAACGCCAGCAGCACGCCAACTGCGGCCAGAAATATACGCCGCCGCAGCTCCTCCAGGTGCTGCAGGAACGACATGGTGGCGCCGCCGGCGGGCGCGCTGGGAGCGGAGCGGAGATGATCGAGTAAGGCCATCCGCGATCAGGGGTGTTGCCCGGAGCCTGCTCGTGCGGCAAGCTCGTCTCCAGCCTCGACCGCAGCGGCGGCTTCGGCGGCCACCGGTGCGGATTCCTCCTGCCGCGACACCGCGCCGTCCACACGTGCGGGAACCGCTTGCAGACGTGGCGCCGGATGCTCGCTCACCTCGATGTTGCGGATTTCTTCCTCCAGCGTGTAGCGGAATTCGTTACTGGCGCGGCGCAGATCGGTCATGACTTTGGCAATGGTACGCGCGATCTCCGGTAGCTTGCGCGGACCAAAAACCAGCAGCGCCAGAATGAGAAGAAACAGCAGCTCGCCAAAGCTCATGGGCAGGGCCCCAGCCCCGCACCTATGATACCAAGCTGGCGGGAGCGGCTGGTTCGCAGCGTGGTAGTGGCGCCGCACCTCCCGATTGTGCGCACCGTATCTGTTATACTGCGAGCAGTCTTCCCACCCCCGGTTCTTGGCAATGGCAAAACTCAGAACCCCGCTTTTGATCGTTCTCGTCCTGGCAGTGTGCGCTGTAGCAGGACGCCTTTACGGCCCACAGATTGCCGCTACCCAGGCGGCCGCTCCCGGCCAGACCGCTACCGTCAGCAACGGCAATAACGACGCTGCCATTCAGGCCGGCCTAACCAAGTTCGCCTACGTCTACCACCTGGTCGCGGCCAACTACGCCGCCCCGGTGAACCCGGGCCCGGCGATTTACGATGGCGCCATCCCCGGCATGCTCCGTCAGCTTGACCCACACTCTAGCTTCTGGGATCCGAAAGCCTTCGAGCAGGTGATGGAAAACCAGAACGGCCGGTATTCCGGGGTGGGCATGCTGATCGGTGCGGTCGATGCCCGCAACAATCAGGCGCGCGTGGTGCAACCGTTTGAAGGCACGCCCGCGTTCAAGGCCGGGCTGCGCCCCTACGATCTCATCATGGCCGTCAGCGGCACCTCGACGGTGGGCATGAGCACCGATCAGGTAGCGAATCTGCTGAAAGGACCCAAGGGCACCCAGGTAACCATTGCGGTAAAACGCGTCGGGCACCCGCATTTGCTCACCTTTACGCTGGTTCGGGCCGACGTGCAGCACAACAGTGTGGATTCCGACTTTCAGATTGAACCCGGCGTCGAGTACATCCACCTAACCGGCTTTACCGCCACCAGCACCAGCGAGATGGCGGCCATCCTGCATCACGCCGAAGCCGAAGGTCCGGTGCGCGGTGTCATTCTCGACTTGCGCGGCAATCCCGGTGGGCTCCTGAATCAGGCCCAGGGTGTCGCGGGTCTGTTCCTGGCCAAGGGGCAGGTGATCGTAAGTGATCATGGACGCAATTCTCCCGAGCACGTCCTGACCGCCACTCACGGCAACGGCGGCCGCAACTTCCCGCTCGTGGTGCTGGTCAACAGCATGACGGCCAGCGCCGCCGAGATCGTCTCCGGTTCCATCCAGGATCACGACCGCGGCCTGATCGTCGGCCAAACGACTTTCGGTAAAGGCTTGGTCCAAACCGTAATGCCGCTCGGCGATGGTACGGGTCTGGCGCTCACCACCGCTCACTACTACACCCCCAGCGGCCGGCTCATTCAGCGCCCCTACGAAGGCGTATCGCTCTACGATTACTTTTACGTCCACAACCACAAGACACCGCTTGATCAGCGCCAGGTGAAACTGACCGACATCGGACGCACCGTCTACGGCGGTGGCGGCATTACGCCCGACGTGCAACTCCCGCCCGAGAAGCTGAACGATTTCCAGCAAGTGCTGTTCGGCCGCACGGCGTTTTACGAATTTGCCGATCTGTTCCTGAGCCAACACGACTCTGTGCCGGAGAGCTGGACGCCCGACGCCGCCACGCTGCAACAGTTCGTAGAGTTCCTCGCTGGCCAGCACGTGGACCTGAATCCGGTGGATGTAACCACCAACGCCACTTGGATCAAAGAGCAAATCCGCTATCGCATCCTCTCGAGCCTGTACGGCCTGAACGAGGGCTACAAGACCGTGATGGAAGTCGATCCTGAGGTGCGCAAAGCTCTCACTCTGCTGCCGCAGGCGGAGGCGCTCGAAACCCGCGCGCAAAAAGTCCTGCTCGCCCGTGAGTCCGCCGGCAAATAGCTGTCGTCACACCCAGATCGGCCAGCGCGGTCAGAACGAACCGCCGCGACGCAAAACGCGGATGCGGCAGCGTGAGTTCCCGCGTTCGCATGTGGACGCGGTCGTACAAAATCAGATCAACGTCCAGGGTGCGCGGCGGATTCCGCCGGCCGTGAAGGTGGCGGCCGAAGTCGCGCTCCAACCGCTGCAGCCGGTGGAGCAGCGTGTGCGGCAGCAGGTTCGTCTCTGCCTCGACGGCACAGTTCAAATAGCGGCGGCGGCCCGTGGCGCCGACCGGAACCGTCACCCGGTAGGGAGAGACGCGCTTGACCTGCACCCCGAACTGCGCCAGTGCCGCAACTGCGCCATCAAAAATCTGTGGGCTGGATCCTCGGTTGGAACCCAGCAGCAGGTAGATCCTCACCCCGGGAACAGCCCCGACTGGGCGCTGCGCTCCTGCGGCGCCGTAATCCCGAAATGCCGGTAGGCGAGCGCCGTCGCCACGCGGCCGCGCGGCGTGCGGCTCAGAAATCCGACCTGCATCAAGTAGGGCTCATACATTTCTTCGATCGCATCCGGCTCCTCGGCCAGTGCCGCGGCGAGCGTATTCACGCCCACCGGTCCGCCATCGAATTTCTCCATCAGCGCCAGCATCAGCCGGCGATCCGCCTCGTCAAAACCGTATTCATCCACTTCCAGCAGCGCCAGCGCTTCGCCGGCGACCTCGGCGGTAATATCGCCCGCCGCGCGCACTTGCGCAAAATCACGCACCCGCCGCAGTAGCCGGTTGGCGATGCGCGGGGTCCCGCGGCAGCGCCGTGCCAGCACCGCCGCACCCTCGGGCTTCATCGCCACGTTGAGGATGCGTGCCGACCGCCGCAGGATCACTTCCAGATCGGCCGGTTCATAGAACTCCAGCCGCAGAATCAGACCAAAACGTGAACGCAACGGCGCCGACACCAGCCCCGCGCGCGTGGTGGCCGCGACGAACGTGAACGGCTCCAGATTGAGCGTATGCGTGCGCGCCGACGGCCCCTGGCCGATGATAATGTCCAGCCGGTAGTCTTCCAGCGCCGAATAGAGTATCTCCTCGAGCTGCGGTTGCAGTCGGTGCACTTCGTCGAAGAAGAGCACCTGGCGCTGCTGCAGGTTCGTCAGCACTGCCGTCAGATCGCCCTTGATCTGAATTAACGGCCCGGCCGTGGACTGAAAGGCAACTCCAAGTTCGGCGGCGATAATGCCCGCCAGCGTTGTCTTGCCCAGCCCCGGCGGTCCATAGAGCAGCACGTGATCCAGCGGTTCCCCGCGGTGCCGCGCTGCCTCTATGGCTAGCGAAAGCTGCGCCTTCGCTTTCGCTTGGCCGATGTATTCGTCCAGACGGCGGGGCCGCAGGTTCAACTCGAAGGTTGCGTCATCGTCTCCGGCTGCGCCGGTCACGAGACGGCGGTTAGCGGCTTCCGGCACCGGCTTGCGCTCCCGCCTTGGACTGCAGTTCCCGCAGTTCCAGCCGCGTGCCGGCGTCGAGTTTGAAGTTACCCCGGCCCGTAAGCACGCTTCCCTTGTCTGGTTCCATTTTTATGCCAAGGGGTGCCGGATGGCTGTGCACCATGGCGTCCATATTCTGATTCGCAGCGGTAATCTGCGGCGGTATCGGTTCCGTTCCCAGGGTCGCATTCTCCCGGCCGTTTGAGTTCATTCCCGGCCGTTCCGGTGACTCCATCGCCGGCATCGCGGGTTGGTCCATCATGGGCTGACGCGGCGTCAGCCTCTGCACGCCGGTGATGGCTGCGTCGAGCGACACTACCTGCCCCGTCTTCGTGCGCGCTTCGGTAAACACAACCGCAAGGTGCGAAGGCGACTGGGCACTCTCGGCCGGCGTCACGGCGGTTATGCTTCCCAAAAGCGTGCTGCCGCGGGGCAAAAGCTTCTGACCATGAACTTTGACGTCAGAGGTCGTCACCGCTTGCACTCGCTCTCCCACTCTTGCGTGTGCCGAGTCCAGCGTGCTACGCAATTCCGCTTTAATTTTCGTGCCCGCCGGCAACGTTACGGAATCCGGAACTTGCGCCATCAGGCCACCTGGGTTCAAAGCCAAAGTTGCCACCGCCGCTAGAACTGCCAATCGCCTCATTCGCACTTTCTCCTTCCGCAATAGTAGCGTACCCGCTTTTCCCCATCTCGAGAGTGCCCGTATGGCCCCTCCCTGCATCCAAGAAAATAGTGGTGCGATGGCTCTAACAACGCGGGTGTTTGCAATGGGAGTGGCCGTGAGCGCGGGTGCGCTCGTGCTTGTGCAAGCTACCACGCAGCCGCCGAACCCCGCGCCGCTGCTTTCGAAGCACGAAGTCGTCGCGCGCATGGTCGCCATGAATGCCGCCCGCACCCGCGCCCTGCATGCCTTTTCCGCTTGGCGTAGCTACCACGTTCAGTATGATGGTATAGGTGATGCGAGTGCCGCCATGACCGTGCGGGTGGAGTTCCACCAGCCCGGGCCGAAGATATTCACCATCGTTTCCGAATCCGGCTCTGCCATGTTACGGCATCACGTTCTGGAGCCGCTGGTAAAAGCCGAAATCCGCGATGCTGTCATCACCAGCAGCCAGGGCAGCGCCATCGTGCCCGCCAACTACGAGTTCCATCTGCTGGCCACGCCCGCCGATAACCCCGGCGGCGGCTATGTGCTCGAGGCCACACCTCACGCCGATCGCAACCGCTTCCTGTTTCGTGGCACCATCTGGCTGAGCGCCAACGATTTTGGAATCAAGCGCATTAAAGGTAAACTGCCTCGTTCACCTTCATTCTGGGTCAAGAGCGCAACCTTCGACTATCACAGCCAGAAAGTTGGAGACTTCTGGCTCCCCGCCTCCAATCAAACCCTGGCCCATCTTCGCTTTTTTGGCCACGCCACCTTGGACATCTGTTTCCATGATTTTGTTTTGACTTCCATCAGCCCCGTCGGGCCCTACACCTCATCAGGAGAGTCTCCATGAACCTGCAGGAACTGCGCCAGTGGCTTGGCCCTTTGGGACGGTATCGTCCCGGTCTCTTCCGTAAGGACATGGCCCAGGGCTTTCAAAATTGCGACGGCTGGGCGCTGCCACCGTGGGCGCGGCTGTTGCATTTCACCAGCCCGGAAGAGCGCTTGCTGGAACATCTGGATGTGGCCGGCGGTGTCGTCTACGATGTCGGCGCGTTTACCGGCGCCTATAGCTTGTTCTTTTCGCGCCGCGTTGGCGTCAGCGGCCGCGTGATCGCGTTTGAGCCCCGGGCGGAAAGCTTCTCGACCCTGGTTGCCAATCTGGAGCGCAACCGGGTCAACAACGTCCTGCCGCTGCCCTTGGCGCTTGGAGCCGAAGCAGACCGGCGCTCGTTATTCATGTTGCCGGGAATGCCCACCACGGCATCGCTCGCTTCCGAAGCACATACCCCGCTCCGCAGGCAAACTGGCGAGGCCAACATCGAGCCCCTCGATACGCTGGTGGATACGATTCCCTTGCCGCCGCCAACCCTCATCAAAATTGACGTCGAAGGCCTGGAATTAGACGTTTTACATGGTGCGCGAACGACGCTGAAACAGTTTCGCCCCGACCTGCTCATCGAAGTGCATGGCGACAGCAGCCAGCACAAAACCGAGCGCGTGAACGAACTGTGCCGCCTGCTGCGGCCTCTGGGCTACTCCCTCTTACATGCCGAAAGCGGATTGAAACTAGGCCCGGTGCCCATGACACACCAAATCAGCAGCGGCCATATCTTCGCGCAAGCCACGTAACGGCGTGGCGGCGCGGCGGCCAGCAGGTGCTGACCGCCGCGGACAGCCTAGGCCGGGCCCGGGGGGAGAGGATGCCAAGCCTGGCAGCGCAAGTGCGGCTGCAATTTCTCTATCGGTCACCAACGCAGGGAACTTTAGGTTTGCAACACGCCTGTGCGGAAAGGAGCCAAATCCGGGTTCAGGCTAGCAGCCTCCAACCCCGCAATCAGCCAGGCGCGCGTTTCCTGGGGTTCGATAATCGCATCCGTCCACAGCCGGGCTGCGCCGTAGCGGGGATCCGTCTGCGCCTCATAGCTGGCGCGGATGGATGCCAGTAACTCCTCTCGCTCCTCGGCAGCAAGTTTGCGGCCGCCGCGCTCGAGCTGACGCACCCGCAGGTCCAGCAGCGTGTTGGCCGCCTGCTCGCCGCCCATCACCGCATAACGGGCCATGGGCCATGCCAGCAGCAGACGGGGGTCATAGGCGCGTCCGCACATGGCGTAGTTGCCGGCGCCGAAACTGCCGCCGATGACCACGCTGAACTTCGGTACCACGCTGTTGGCAACCACGTTCACCATCTTGGCGCCGGCGCGGATTATTCCCGCAGCCTCCATTTCCTTGCCCACCATGAAGCCGTTGACGTCGTGGAGGAACAGCAGCGGAATTCGGCCCTGATTGCAGTCCATGATGAAGCGCGCGGCCTTATCGGCGCTTTCCGGATAAATCACGCCGCCGAACTCAATCCGCTTACTGCCCGTAGCCGTCGTGCGCTTCACCATCTTCTTCTGGTTCGCCACCACACCCACGGCAAAACCACCCAGGCGGCCATAACCGCACACAAGCGTCTGACCGAACTCGGCGCGGTATTCGTCGAATTCTCCGGCATCCAGGATGCAGGCCAATACGTCGCGCACATCGTAGCTGGCCTGGGGATCGCCCGGAAATACCTCCAGGAGATCCGCCGCCGGCCGCTGCGGCTCGCGCGTGGCAATCCGGTCAAACGGCGCCAGCGGCGGCGGTCCGAGGCGGCTCATGAGCGAGCGGATGCGGCGGCAGCAGTCCTCATCGTTGGCTTCCCGGAAATCCACGGTGCCGCTGATGGCCGCGTGCAGGTGCGCGCCGCCCAGCTCTTCGCTCGATACCTTCTGCCCAATCGCCGCCTGCACCAGCGCCGGCCCGGCCAGATACAGGCCGCTGCCTTCGGTCATCAGAATGGTGTCGCACATCACCGGCAAATAGGCGCCCCCGGCCACGCAGTTGCCCATGATGGCGGTAATCTGCGGAATTCCCATCGCGCTGGCGACAGCGTTATGCCGGAACACGCGGCCGAAATCGTCAATGTCGGGAAAGACTTCATCCTGCAAGGGCAGAAAAACGCCTGCCGAATCCACCAGGTAAACCAGCGGCAAGTGGTTTTCGAGCGCAATCGTCTGGCAGCGCAGGACCTTCTTGGCCGTCATCGGGAAGAAGGCGCCCGCCTTGACTGTCGCGTCGTTGGCGATGATCATCGTCCACCGGCCGTGGATCTTTCCCAAACCGCAGACCACGCCCGCCGCCACCGCGCCGCCCCACTCCTCATACATGCCCCAGGCGGCGAACAGCCCGATCTCGTGCCAGGGCGAGCCTTCGTCCCGCAGCCGGGCGATGCGCTCGCGCGCCGTCAGCCGCGCCTTGCCGTGCTGGCGCTCGATGGCCTTGGCGCCTCCGCCCTGCAACAACTGTTCTTGTTCTTTCCGGAGTTCTTCGAGGCGGGTTTCGAGTACGCTGGCCATCGCTTGCAGGGAGGTCTATTGCGCAGCGTTCATCGCCGATAGGAAGTCGCCATTGGTTTTCGACTTCAGCAGCCGGTCGCGCAGCAGCTCCATGGACTCGGTCACCGACAGCGGGTTCAACACCTTGCGCAGCACCCAGATGCGGTTGAGGTCTTCCTTGGGAATCAGCAGCTCTTCCTTGCGCGTACCGGAGCGTTGAATGTCAATCGCTGGGAAGACGCGCTTGTCCACCAGCTTGCGGTCAAGAATGATTTCCATGTTGCCGGTGCCTTTGAATTCCTCGAAAATCACGTCATCCATACGGCTGCCGGTCTCGATCAGGGCGCTGGCGATGATGGTCAGCGAGCCGCCTTCCTCGATGTTGCGTGCGGCGCCGAAAAACCGCTTCGGCCGCTGCAGAGCATTCGAATCCACACCGCCCGACAGCACTTTCCCGGACGGGGGCACCACCGTGTTATAGGCGCGTGCCAGCCGCGTGATGGAGTCGAGCAGAATCACCACATCGCGCTTGTGCTCCACCAGGCGCTTGGCTTTTTCGATCACCATCTCCGCCACCTGCACGTGCCGGCTGGCGGGCTCATCGAACGTGGAGCTGATCACCTCGCCCTTGACCGTGCGCTGCATATCCGTGACTTCTTCCGGACGTTCGTCGATGAGCAGCACAATCAGCACCACCTCGGGGTGGTTGGTCGTAATCGAGTTGGCGATCGACTGCATCAGCATGGTCTTGCCGGTGCGCGGCGGCGCGACGATCAGGCCGCGCTGCCCCTTGCCGATGGGCGTGAGTAAATCCATGATCCGGCCCGACACGTTTTCCCGCACCGTCTCCAGCTTGATATGTTCGCTGGGGTACAGCGGCGTCAGGTTGTCGAAGAGGATCTTGTTGCGCGCTTCTTCCGGCGCCTCAAAGTTGATCGCCTCAATCTTCGTCAGCGCAAAGTATTTTTCGCCCTCGTGCGGCGGCCGCACCTGGCCGGAGCAGGTGTCGCCGGTCCGCAGGTCGAAACGGCGGATCTGCGAGGGGGAGATGTAAATGTCGTCCGGGCCGGGCAGGTAGTTGTAGTCGGGCGAGCGCAGAAAACCATAGCCGTCAGGCAGGATTTCCAGCACGCCTTCCGCAAAGATGTGGCCCTCTTTTTCGCTTTGCGCCTGCAGGATCTTGAAAATCAGGTCTTGCTTACGCATGCCGCTGGCGCCGGGCAGCTCCAGCGTGCGGGCAATGCGGGCGAGTTCGGTAATGTTTTTTTCTTTCAGTTCAGCAATCGTCATGCGTGGTTCAGGTGGGAGTTTTAGCGGAGTTTTGGCTGCGGCTGTGGAGCCGTGGCGCGAAGTTGCTACCGGATAACGGACGGAAAATCAGGTCGGCGGAAGCCAATCCTTCAGGAAACAAAAGACTAACACCGCCTCGCCCCCGCTGTCAAGCTACTGGCGGCAGCTTGGGGGAGCCCTGAGCGCCAGCGGGTGGACCCCGCCGGGAATCGAAGCCCCCACTCCAAGCGACCATCGGGAGCGACCAGGGCCAAAAGTGGTGAGCCAAGCGACCAACGGGAGCGACCAGGGCAAAAGGTGGCGAGCCACCTAGTCGAGGTCGAAATCGCGCAATGGCTTCCGCTCGTCCGGGTGGTTGCGCACCCGGCGCAGGCTTTGGTCGAACTTGCGCGCCAGCAGGTCATCCCGGCTCTTTTCGGCCGCCACCGAATCCTGGAAGCGCCGCTCGCGCTCCTGCTCCTGCTTTTGCAATTGCTCGTGTGCCTGATCGAGGCTGACCCCGCGCGGGTGCCGCTCGCCGGCAGCATGCTCCAGCACCATGCCGGTTTCCGCATCCACCCGGAGCTCGGCATTGCACTCCGGACAGCGGACGTTCAGCACCTTCGCCATTCGCCTCTATCTTGCGCCTGGCGGCTGCGTTCGATCAAGCCCGCCGGCAGCCGGAACCGCCGGCGCAGGTGTAGTTCGCGTTCCAGCATTTCCCCGCCATCGGTTTCATGATCCATACCCGCAAGGTGCAGAAGCCCGTGGAGCAGCAGGACACGCAGTTCGGTGTCCGGGCTATGGCCGAGCTGGCGCGCTTGCCGGGCCGCGGTGTCGAGCGATATCGCGAGGTCGCCGGCGCGGGCCGGAAGGCCAGGGGGTAGCGGCCACGGGCTGGTGGGAAATGAGAGAACGTCGGTGGGGCGGTCGTGATGCCGGAACTGGCGGTTGAGGCGGCAGATGGCGGCATCATCCACGAGCCGGACGGCCACTTCCCCGCGCACCGCCGCCGCGCTCTGGGCGCGCGCCAGAAACCGGCGCAGCGCGGGCAAGTTGACCCTGGGCGGGCGCGGATGCTGGATCTCAATCGGCAGAGGCTGTCTTGTCTCCAGGTTCCGGCAGCAAGGAGAGCTGCCGCGCGTCGTGTTCCTGGTACGCCCGCACGATGCGCTGCACCAGGGGATGCCGGACCACATCGTGCTCGTCAAAGTAGATAACGCCCAGACCCTCCACCGACCCCAGAATTTCGATCGCCTGCAGCAGGCCGCTGCGGCGGCCCGTCGGAAGATCAATCTGCGTCACGTCGCCGGTGATCACCGCCTTGGAGTGGAAGCCCATGCGCGTCAGGAACATCTTCATCTGTTCCTGCGTCGAGTTTTGCGCTTCATCCAGAATAATGAAGGCGTCGTTGAGCGTACGCCCGCGCATGAAGGCCAGCGGCGCAATCTCAATCGTGTTGCGCTCCAGCAGCCGCTCGACCCGTTCCGGCTCCATCAGGTCGAACAGCGCGTCATAGAGTGGCCGCAGGTAGGGATCGACTTTTTCCTGCAGCGTGCCCGGCAAAAACCCCAATCGCTCCCCGGCTTCGACTGCGGGTCGGGCGAGCACGATGCGCGAAACCTGCTTGGCGTTCAGCGCCGCCACTGCCATCGCCACGGCAAGATAAGTCTTGCCCGTCCCGGCCGGGCCCACGCCGAAGATCATATCCTGGCGCTCGATCGCGTCCAGATAACGCCGCTGATTGATCGTTTTGGGCTGGACGGTCTTCTTGCCGAAGGCGCGCTGCCGGCCGCTGTGCGCCAGGCCGGCGAGGCTGGTCGTGGGGTCGTCCACCACCACCTGTAGCAGCGCGTGCAGATCGCCGTTGGCAAACGGATAGCCTTCCGCCCGCAGTTGCTGATAGTCGCGGACGATTTCCTCGAAACGCTCCACGCTGGCGCTGTCCCCTTCTGCCTGGAGACTCGTGGGGCCAAGGCGAACCGATAAATTGAGCTGATGTTCCAGCAGGCGCAGGTTTTCATCCAGCGGGCCAAACAGGGTCTCAATGCCGGGGCCAAGCTCGATGCTGGTTTTCATGTGAGAGGTGTTAGCAATAGTTTAGATGCTAAAATAGTCCGACGACAATGGCCAACCATCCTTCTGCCCTGAAACGGGTTCGACAGACCCGCCGCCGCACCGCCCGCAACCGCGCCAACGCCAGCCACCTTCACACCGCCGTCAAGAAGCTGCAGGTGGCGATCTCCGGCAAGGGTGAGGAGGCCCGGAATCTGGCTCCCGCGACCATGGCCCAGATCGACAAGGCTGTGCAAAAAGGTGTGCTCCATCGCAACGCCGCCAGCCGCCGCAAGTCGCACCTCGCTAAAGCCCTCAACGCGAAGAAGAAGTAACCCGCAATCTCAGCCGTCCGCTATCAGCTTGTGTGTAGTGGCATGCGAGCGTAGGCTAGGGCTTCGGAGCCACTATGCCTCGTTTGCGCTTCTCCGCACTGCTGCTGTTCCCTGCCCTCCTCGTCGCGCTCTGCGCCGCACAGCAATTCAACCCCAACCTGTATCAAGGCATGCGCTGGCGCCTCATTGGGCCCTTTCGCGGCGGGCGCACCGTCGCCGTGAGCGGCGTGCCCAGCCAGCCGGGCGTCTTTTACTTCGGCGCGGCTGATGGCGGCGTCTGGAAAACAACCGATTACGGCAACACCTGGAAACCGATTTTCGAACACGAGCCCACCGGTTCCATTGGCGCGCTGGCCGTCGCCCCTTCCAATCCCAACATTATTTACGTCGGCAGCGGCGAGGGCCTGCGCCGGCCTGATCTTTCCACCGGCGATGGCATCTACAAATCGTCCGATGGCGGCAAGACCTGGGCACACCTGGGCCTGCGCGACGGCCAGCAGATCGGCGCCGTCGCCGTCGACCCGCACAACCCCGACCGCCTGTTCGTCGCCGTGAACGGCCATCCTTACGGTCCGAACCCCGAGCGCGGCATCTACCGCTCGCTCGACGGCGGCCAAACCTTTCAGCGCGTGCTGTACAAAGGTGAAAACGTCGGGGCGATGCAAGTCGCGCTCGATCCGCAAAACTCGCAGATTGTCTACGCCGATCTCTGGGCCTCGCGCTACACCCCTTGGTCGCTGTTTGAAGGCCCCGGCAGCGGCTTATACAAATCGACCGATGGCGGCACCACCTGGACGCCGCTCACCCACGGTCTGCCCGATTGGCAGCACGATCACGTCGGCCGCATCGGTATCGGCATCGCGCCCAGCGATCCCAATCGCATCTATGCCCTGGTCGAAGCCCGCGCCCACGGCGGCGTCTATCGTTCCGATGATGCCGGCGCCACCTGGCAGTTGATCAATACCAATCCCCGCCTTTGGGGACGCGGCTTCGATTTTGCCGGCATCACCGTCGATCCAACCGATCCTAACGTCGTGTACGACGCCAATACCTCAACCTACCGCTCCGAGGACGGCGGCCACAGTTTCATTCCCATCAAGGGTGCCCCCGGCGGCGACGATTATCACACCGTCTGGATCGACCCCGCGAACCGCAACCTCATCATGCTGGGCGTGGATCAGGGCGCGACCATCAGCGTGAACCGCGGCCGCACCTGGAGCTCCTGGTACAACCAGCCCACTGCCCAGATCTACAAGGTCTCGACCGACAACGATTTTCCGTACAACGTCTACGGCGGCCAGCAGGAAAGCGGCTCCGTCGGCATCTCCAGCCGCGGTCCCGATGGCGCCATCACCCTGCGCAACTGGCATCCGGTGGGCGCCTTCGAGTATGCCGATGTCGCGCCCGATCCGCTGCATCCCAATATCATCTATGGCGCCGGCGGCGGCGCGGTCACGCGCTACAACAAACGCACCCATGTCGATCAGAACGTCGGGCCACAGATGCTGGGCGGCAAGCTGCGCTTCCGCCGCACCATGCCCCTGGTATTTTCGCCGGTAGACAAGCACGCCCTTTACCTGGGCGCCAACGTCGTTCTCAAAACCCTTACGCGCGGGCCGGGCTGGGGCTCCCGGGGCCCCCAGCCCGGCCGAGCGCCAAGCGGGTGGCGTGGCGCAGCCACGCCAGGCCCCGCGCCAGTCAATGACGGTGGCCGCCACTGGCAGACGATCAGCCCCGATCTCACCCGCCGGCCGCAGGCTTCCGCGCCCACCCTGGCGCCCTTCACCTTTTCCGGGTACGGCAATGCCAAACCCGATGGCGGCGTGGTCTACGCCCTCTCGCCATCGCCCCTCAACGCGAATGTGCTCTGGGCCGGAACCGACGACGGCCTGATCTGGGTAACCCGCGACGGCGGCGCCCATTGGACCAACGTGACGCCGCCGCAGTTGCAGCCCTGGTGGAAAGTCTCCTCGCTCGACGCCAGCCACTTCGATCCCAACACCTGCTACGCTGCCATCAACACTCTGCGGCTCGACGAAATGCAGCCGCATCTGTTCCGCACCCACGACGGCGGTAAGACCTGGACGCCAATCAATACCGGCCTGCCGGATGGCGACGCGACCGATGTGCTGCGCGAAGACCCTGTGCGCCGCGGCTTGCTCTATGCCGGCACGGAGACCTCGGTCTACGTCTCCTTCAACGACGGCGATCAATGGCAATCGCTGCAGTTGAATCTGCCCCACACCTCGATGCGTGATCTAACCGTGCATCAGAACGACCTCGTCGTCGGCACCCACGGCCGCTCCTTCTGGATTCTTGACGACCTCGCGCCCCTGCGCCAGCTCACGGCACAAGTTGCCTCCGCGCCGGTCTACCTGTTCAAACCGGAGTTTGCCTATCGCCTGCAGCGCGACGCCAACACCGATACGCCCCTGACACCCGAAATGCCACAAGGCCAGAACCCGCCCAGCGGTGCCATGATTGACTACTATTTGCGCTCTGCGTCCTCAGGCCCAGTGACGCTGACCATTTACGACGCCCAAGGCAAACTGGTGCGCCGCTATTCCAGCACCGATCAGCCACCCGAGTCACAGGCCGAGCTGGCGCACACCACCGTCGTCCCGCTCTACTGGCTCCAGCCCTTCACCAAGCCTTCGACTGCGCCCGGCATGCACCGTTTCGTCTGGGATCTCCATTACACTGCGCCCAAGGCGCTGACCCACTCCTATCCCATTTCCGCCATCAAAGGCGCAACGCCGCGTGAGCCGCAAGGAGTGCTGGCGCTGCCCGGCCAGTACACGGTCAAACTCACCGTCGGCGGCCAGACCTACACCCAGCCGCTCACGCTGAATATGGATCCGCGCATTCATATGACGGCCACGCAGTTGCACACCCAGTTTGCTGTCGCCACCGCTCTCGCCCAGGCGATGAATGCAAGCTACGCCGCCTATGAAGCCGCGCGCGCCGGCGATCCGGTCCGCGCCGCCAAACTGGCTCGCCTCAACGACGACCTCCAGGGTCTGCTGACTGGCAGCGCCGAGGCCGGCGGCATCGCGAACGTCAATGCCGTACCCACTCCCGTCCAGCAAACAGCCGCCGCTACACTGGAGGCAGCGCTCAAAGCTCTGCTGCCGCAGCGGTAGGGTTATAGCACACCGATCTGCCGCAGAAAGCCGACCTGATCGTAGAAAAGGTTCTCTTCGACGATTTCGCCGTCCTTCCATTTGGCGATGGTGCAGAATTGCAGCTCGAAGCTCTTGCCCGTCGCCTCGTGCACCTGGCCGTCAAGACCCTTCCACGGGCCGATCATCTTCCCTTTCCAGCGTGCGATGGTGCACGTCCAGTCACCCGATCCAAACATCACCCGGTACGGGTTGTTCTCCAGGTGATTTTCAATCGACTTGAAAAATGCCGCGGATTCCTCCTGATGCGCCTCGCGGCCGCGCGTCGGATCCGGCTGTCCCGGCCAGTAGACCCTCGTGTCAGACGAATGCCGCTTCCGAAACACTTCCCAGTTCTGCGCATTCCAGGCGTCATCAAGGGTCTTCATCTTCTGCAAATTCTCTTCTGCACTCATACATCACCTCTTGACCATATTGTCGCTCAATGTACTTCGCACTCCGGAACCACGATTGGACTTTCGGCCCGAGCATGACGTTTTACCGCGCTTAAAATCACTGCAGGAGGGGTTATGAAGGCGATTCATGCGCTTACCGTAAGCGTTCTCCTGTGTTCGTTTGCAGCTTCGGCTGGCGCGCAAAGCCAGCAGCGGCCGGCAGCCGCACCGGCAGCGAAGGCCGCGCTCGCTACACCCTCGTCGATTCGCGAGGAGCATGCACACTTGCGCCAGGACCTGAACGAGGCCATCGGTTCCGGCGGCCAGACGGCCGTGCGCGCCCGCGCAGTAGCAGCGGTACTCCTACCGCACTTCAAGGCAGAAGAAGCCTACGCCATGCCGCCCCTGGGATTGCTGCAAGCCCTCGCCGAGGGACAGACGCTCAGCCGCGAGCAGCGGCACAAGGCGATGGCGATGGCCCAACAGCTCCAGGCTCACTACCCCCAGATGCTCCAGGAACATCGCCAAATCCATACTCGCCTGGAGGCGTTGGCGGCAGTCGCCCGGCAAGAGCACAAGCCGGCGGCCACTGCCTTCGCCAACTCCCTTATGCTGCACGCGCAGAACGAAGAGCAGGTGCTCTATCCGGCCACAATTCTGATCGGCAAGTTCCTCGCGCTGCGCCAGCCCGGCGGAAAATAAACTAGCGCAGCCAGGTCTCGAGCTCGACCGCAGCGTCTGTTTTGCTGTCCCGGTATTTGACAATGACCGGTGTAGCCAGTGACAGGCCCCAGTCGGGCCCCCGGCTCACGCGGCGCGCGCCGGGAACAACGACGGCGCCGGCCGGAATGCGCAGCGGCTGCCCAGCCTCGGCGCGGTGAATGGTTTCGCGCGGCAGGTCGTAGACCGCCACCGAGCGCGTGAGGATGACGCCCGCGCCCAGCACCGCGCCCGCGCCAATCTGTGTGCCTTCGTAGATGCCGCAGTTTCCGCCGATGAGGGCGTCGTCTTCGATGACGACCGGCAACGCATTGACCGGCTCCAGCACGCCGCCCACCTGCGCCGCGGCGCTGAGATGGACATGCCGTCCGATCTGCGCGCACGAGCCCACCAGCGCATGCGAATCGACCATCGTGCCCTCGCCAACCCAGGCGCCGATATTAACGTACGCGGGCGGCATGCAGATCACGCCCGGCGCCAGATAGGCGCCATCACGGACGGTGGTGCCGCCCGGCACGAGCCGCACTTGATCCGCAAGCGTAAAGGAGCGCGTCGGCAGTGTGTCCTTATCGAAAAAGGTGAACGGCGCGGACGAGGCGTGATGCTTCAGGGCGCCCAGACGGAAGCCCAGCAGAATCCCTTGCTTCACCCACGTATTCACGCGCCATACGTCGGACGAGGGCTCCGCGGCGCGCACCGTGCCGCGATTGAGCTGCCCCTTAAGCTCCTCAAAGGCATCGCGCGCCGCCGTGCTTTCGGCGCTGAGGTCGGCGAGCGCGCTTAGGCGAAGGATTTCCGCAGCCAGATCAGGCATGAGCGCTAGAGCCCCAGTGCCTGCAGGACGCGCTCGATTTTGGTGCGGCTGGCGGCCTGCACCGGAATCATGGGCAGCCGGTACATTTCCCGACACCGGCCCATGTGCGTCAGCACGAATTTGATGGGGCCTGGCGAGGTCTCGCAGAAAATGACTTCCATGAAAGGCAGGTAGCGGTAGTGCAGTTCACGCGCGGCTTTGCGGTCGCCGGTTCGGGCCGCCGCCACCAGCTGGACCATGGCCGCCGGCACGGCGTTCGAGGCCACGCTGACCAGTCCCTGGCCTCCCAGCGCGAGAATGGCAAACGTGAGCGCGTCATCGCCGCTAAGCACGTCAAAGCCCGCTCGTGCGCCGGCAATGATGTGGCTGATCTGCGCTAGATTTCCAGAAGCCTCTTTGACCGCCACGATGTTCGCGTGCGCCTCCGCTAGGCGTAGCGCCGTTGTGGCCTCGATATTGCTGGACGTGCGGCCGGGCACATTGTAGAGCACGACCGGGATTTTCACCGCGCTGGCGACGGCGGAGAAATGCTGAAACAGCCCCTCCTGCGTCGGCTTGTTGTAATACGGCGCCACCACCAGTGCGCCATCGGCGCCCGCCGCTTCGACCTTGCGTGCCAGCTCGACCGCGTGCGCGGTACCGTTGCTGCCCGCTCCCGCCAGCACCGGCACCCGGCGCGGAGCATCCGAGGCCGCTTCCAGCGCCAGCTCAATCACGCGGAAGTGCTCGGCTTCTGAAAGTGCCGGTGTTTCGCCCGTAGTGCCGCAGGGCACGAGAAAGTCGATGCCCTGCTCAATTTGCCACCGCAAATGCATCGTAAGCGCGCCCTCGTCGAGCGATTGGTCCCGATCAAACGGCGTGATGAGCGCCGTGCCACAGCCCCGGAAGGGATTGTCCATAACTAAATAACCTCGCTGAATTCGTGCAGCCCCCGCTTGCCCAGAATCCATTCTGCGGCCACCAGGGCGCCGGCGGCGAAGCCGCGCCGCGAGCGGGCGGTGTGAGTAAGCGATAGCGTATCTTCGGGTGAGTCAAAGCCTACCGTGTGCGTACCCGGAATCGAACCGGCGCGCGTGCTCGCGATGGCGCCGGAATCGTGACCCCCCGTGCGCAACAGACCGGCAAGGTGCAGCGCCGTACCCGAAGGCGCGTCCTGTTTGGCGCGGTGATGCGCCTCCCAAACGAAGGCCTCGTAACTGGCGGGCAGCGCTGCCGCAGCCGCGGCAACGGCGCGATACAGCGCCTGCACCCCAATCGAGAAGTTGGCGCCATAGACGATCCCAGCCGGCGACGCCTCCGCCAGCGCGCGTACCCGCTCGAGCTGTGCGAGCCAGCCGGTCGTGCCGATCACCAGCGGAACGCCCGCCGCCATGCATCTCTCGACATGCTCCAGCACCGCCCCCGGCACGCTGAAGTCAATGGCCACCAGCCCCGCCGCCCAGCCCGCCGGAAACGGATCGCCCGCATCCACTTTGCCCGCAACCTTATGGCCGCGCTCGCGCGCCACTTCCTCCACCAGCCGGTTCATTTTGCCGTAGCCGAGCAGCAGCAGATCCATGTCTGTCCATTGTGCCTCACCACGCAATAGCCATACGAAATGGCTATAATGAATTCATGGAAGTCAGCGTAGCCGAAGCAAAAAACAGCCTGCCCAGGCTCCTCCACGCAGTGGAAAACGGCGAGAAAGTCGTGATCACCCGTCGCGGGAGGCCGGTCGTGCAGTTAACGCGGGTTCCGTCGCGGCGTAAAGTCAAATTCGGGTCGATGCGGGGGCGGATCCACTTGAAGCCGGGCTGGGATGCGCCGATCACTGAGGAACAGTTCATGCGCGGGCGCTGGTGAACGGATATTTGCTGGACACCTCCGTGGCGCTGTGGACGCTGGGGCAGCCCGAGCGGCTTACTCCGTCCGTGCGCATCGCTGTCGACCAGGGTCCCGCGTGGTTGAGCGTGATCAGTTACTGGGAGGTCGCCATAAAGAGTGCAATAGGCAAGCTCGACGTAGGCCCCGTCGAGGACTGGTGGCGCACGCTCATCGCGGATGTAGGCGCGGAAGTGTTGCCGCTGCAGTCCGGGCACGTTGCTACGATTTCGCGGCTGCCCTTGCTGCACCGCGACCCGTTCGACCGCGCGCTCATCGGTCAGGCGATTGCCGAAGACCTGGAGTTGCTCAGTCCCGATCGCATGATGGCGAAATACGAGGCAGCGGGGCTGAAACTGCTGCGTTAAGCAGCGCTGCCGGTGGACACACCCCAGCAACCAGACCCGCGGCGAGGGCCGCATCCGCCGTCCAGCCCTCGGCGGCCAGCAAGTGCGCCAGCGTGCGCGCAGAGCCGATGAGGCGCGGCAGCCGTTGCGTGCCACCCCAGCCGGTGACCAGTCCCAGCCGGGCGCCGTGATGCCCAAAGTAAGCCTGCGGCCCGCAGATGCGGGCATGGCAAGCCAACGCGAGATCGAGTCCGCCGCCGAGGCAGGCGCCTTCTATCGCGGCCACAAACGGAACCGGCGAGCGCTCGATGGCGTTCAGCGCCGCCTGCCCGCGGTGGGCGAACCGGTAGGCAGCCGGCCCATCGAGCACGGTAATCACCGCCAGGTCGGCGCCGGCAGAAAAGCAGCGCGCATTACCCGTCAGGACGAAGCGGCCAGCCTGTGGATTCCGTGCGCTCGCGGCGGCGATCTTCTCCAGCAATTCCAGCGACAGCCGGTTCAGACCATCGGGTGAGTCCAGCCGCAGTTCGATTGCGCCGCCATCGAGCGGGATGGTTGTGAGGGTGGTCAGGACACCAGCGCCGGCCGTTCCGGCACGTGCGCGCGGATAAAATCGGCGATCTCGCTCATCCGGCTGCCGGGCGGAAACACTGCCGCCACGCCGGCCTTTTTCAGCTCGGCAATATCGCTCTCCGGCACAATGCCGCCCAGCACCACCAGCACGCCTTCCATGTGCTGCTTGCGCATTTCCTCCATCAGCTCGGGCACGATGGCGTTGTGCGCGCCGCTCAGGATCGACAATCCGATGCAGTCGACATCTTCCTGCAGCGCCGCGTTGACGATCATCGCCGGCGTCTGCCGCAGGCCGGTGTAGATGACCTCCATGCCGGCATCGCGCAGGCCGCGGGCGACGACTTTGGCGCCGCGGTCGTGGCCGTCGAGGCCAGGCTTGGCAACAAGAATTCGGATACGGCGAGGATCAGGCATAAGGTTCTAGGTAATCGCGGTCTCAGTATAGCTGCCGAAGACCTCGCGCAAAGTGTCGCAGATCTCGCCCAGCGTGCAGGAGGCGCGCACGCAGTCGAGCATCGCCGGCATGGTGTTGCCACTGGGCGTCGCCGCGACTTTGCGCAACTCGCTCAAGTTGCGCTGCACGGCGTCGCTCGACCGCCTCTGACGCAGCGCTTGGAGCTTGGCCGACTGGCTCTGCCGCGCCGTCTCGTCGATATAGAGCGTCGGCACCGGCTGCTCTTCGGTCACAAAACGGTTCACGCCCACCATGAACTTTTCGCCGTTTTCCAGAGCCTGCTGATAGCGATAACTGGCGTCGGCGATTTCGCGCTGCGGAAAGCCCTGCTCCACCGCCGCCACCATGCCGCCCATCTCGTCAATGCGGCGGAAGTAGTCGCGCGCCCCGTTTTCCATTTCCAGCGTGCCCTTTTCCACAAACCATGACCCGCCAAGGGGATCGACCGTGTTGGCCACGCCGGTTTCGTAGGCGATGATCTGCTGCGTGCGCAGCGCCAGCGTCACCGCTTCTTCGGTCGGCAGCGCCAGCGCCTCATCGAGCGAGTTGGTGTGCAGCGATTGCGTCCCGCCCAGCACCGCCGCCAGCGCCTGGAGAGCCACACGGGTGAGGTTGTTATAAGGCTGCTGCGCGGTGAGCGAAACACCGGCGGTCTGCGTGTGGAATCGCAGCTTGGCGCTGCGCGGATTCTTTGCCCCGTAATGCTCGGTCAATTCCCGATACCAGAGCTTGCGCGCGGCGCGGTACTTCGCGATCTCTTCGAAAAAGTCGCTGTGAGCGTTAAAGAAAAACGACAACCGGGGCGCGAAATCGTCAATCGCCAGGCCGCGCCGCAGCGTCCAGTCGACATATTCCAGGCCGTCGCGCAGCGTGAACGCCAGCTCCTGCAGCGCGGTCGAGCCGGCCTCGCGGATGTGATAGCCGCTGATCGATACTGGATTGAACTTCGGCGTCTCGCGCGCCCCGAACTCGATGGTATCGACTACCAGCCGCATCGACGGCGCCGGCGGAAAAATATATTCCTTCTGCGCGATGTATTCCTTCAGGATGTCGTTCTGCAGGGTGCCCGAAACCCGTTTCCAGTCCGCCCCCTGGCGCTCGGCCGCCACCAGGAACATCGCCCAGATCGGCGCTGCCGGCGAATTGATGGTCATCGACGTGGTCACGTCTTCGAGCCGGATGCCCTGAAACAACCGCTCCATGTCCTCGATGGAGTCAATCGCCACGCCGCACTTGCCCACCTCGCCGGCCGCCATGGCGTGGTCGCTGTCGTAGCCCATCAGTGTGGGCAGGTCGAAGGCCACCGAAAGACCCGTCTGCCCCTGCGCTAGCAGGTAGCGATAGCGTTCGTTAGTCTCCTCCGGCGTCGCAAACCCGGAGAACTGCCGCATCGTCCACAGCCGCCCCCGGTAGCCGGTCTCATGAATGCCGCGCACATAAGGCGGCTCGCCCGGCTCTCCCACCTCGCGCTTGAAATCAAAGCCCTCCGGCAGATCCGCGCGCGTGTACACCCGCTCAACCGGAACCCCGGAAATGGTCGTAAATTCAGCCTGCTTCGGCGGATGCGTTGTCGATGCCATTCCCTATTAGTTTAGGGCGCGTCGCATCTCCGGGCAAGCAACCGAACGGTTAGGCCGGGCTTACTTTATATAGACCTCGACCGCGCTGGGCGTCGGCGGCGCCTGGTTCCAGCCGGCAGGAAATTGGTCGAAGCCGATTTCGAAGTTGCGGGTCGAGTGCGGCGGTATGGGCGGCACACGGTTGCCGAGCAGGGCGCGGCGCTCGGTTTTGATGGGTTTGCCATACACGTCGTGAAACGTGAGGTCCACGATGTACCCCGTGAGCACCCGATCGCCCCGGTTGTGAATGGTGCCGCGGTAGTAGACCACGCTGCCGCCCATCAGGCTTTCCGCGCCGAGCACTTTGACCCCCTCTAGGCTTACCTGAGTGGCATAGGCGTCATGGCGCGAGCCGGAGGGGACATCCTTGCGCGTGGCTGCCACCCACGCCGCCAACACAATCACGATGACAATGCCCAGCGCGATGGCGTACGGCTTCCAGTTGTTCCGGAACCCCAACATACCTGCATTTTAGCGTGGCGCGTTACCGCCCGGCGATGGTCAGGCCATCGATGCGGATGGTGGGCGCATTCACCGCGCCCCGGAACTCGAGATCGTTGCCGATCGCCGCCACCTGCCGCAGCATCTCCTTCAAGTTGCCGGCCACCGTGATTTCTTCCACCGGATACGCGAGCTGGCCGTTTTCGATCCAGAGGCCACTGGCGCCGCGCGAGTAGTCGCCCGTAACCGCGTTCACGCCGAAGCCGATAAGTTCGGTAACATACAGCCCCTGCGGAATGGCGGCGATAATCTCTTCCGGCGATTGCTTGCCCGGCTCCATCGTCAAATTCCCGCAGCTTACGCCGGGCGCCGCGGCCAGACCCCGGGCGGCGTTGCCCGTGGTCGCCAGATTCAGCTTGCGCGCGGCGTAACTGTTGAGCAAATAGGATTGCAGCCGGCCCTCGCCCAGGATCACCGTGCGCCGCGTGGGCACGCCTTCGGCGTCAAACGGCGCTGAACCCAGCGCCGCCGGCTGGCAGCCGTCATCTACCAGCGTCAGCGCGGGCACGGCCACTTCCCGGCCCAGCGCACCCGTCAGGAAGCTGGCCTCGCGATAGACCGCCTCGCCGCTCACCGCTTCGAGAATGTGGCCGAGCAGGCTACGGGCCGTCTTTGGCTCAAACACTACCGGATAGCGCCCGGTGGCGGCTTTGCGCGCTCCCAGGCGGCGCAACGTCCGCTCCGCGGCGCGGCGGCCCACGGTTTCCGGCGGTTCCAGATCCGAAGGTCCACGCGCCACCGCGTACCAATAATCGCGCTGCTTGGCGCCGTTCTGCTCCGCAATCGGCGCTACGCTGAGCGAGCAGGAGCTGCGTCGTACTTCGCCCACGAAACCCAGCGAGTTCGCCAGAATTTTCGTCCCTTCTCCGGCGTCGAAGCTGGCGCCGTTCGAGTTCGTCAGGCGCGCATCGCAGGCGAGCGCGGCCCGTTCAGCGCGGCGCGCCAAATCGAGCGCTTCATCGGCGGTGACCGCCAGCACGGCGGGATCGTACAACTGCAGGTCGCCCTCACGCCGGCCCAGGTCCTCCGCCCGCGGCAGGCCCGCAAAGGGATCCGGTGAGCTGGCTTCGGCGATCGCCAGCGCGGCGTCGAGCATGGCGCTCACCGCCGGCCAGGCCAAGTCGGAACTGTGTGTCACTCCCGCTTGCTGGCCCTTGAAGATGCGTATACCCAGGGCTTTGCCTTCGGCCTGTTTGATGGATTCGACTTCGCCCAGGCGCACGTTGACCGACAGCTCGCGCCCATAGCGGATGACACACTCGGCCGCCGTCGCGCCGCGGCGAGCCGCCTCGGCGACGACGCGTTCAGCAAGGTCTTTCACTGCGTGCCACCAACCGTCAGCCGGTCCACCTTCAAGGTCGGAATGCCCACACCTACCGGAACCGATTGTCCATCCTTCCCGCAGGTTCCAATGCCTTGGTCCAGCTTGAGGTCGTTGCCGACCATCGAGACGCGGGTAAGCACGTCCGGGCCGTTGCCGATGAGCGTGGCGCCTTTCACCGGCGCGGTGATTTTCCCGTCTTCGATCAAGTAGCTCTCCGACGCCGAGAACACAAACTTGCCATTCGTAATGTCCACCTGCCCGCCGCCAAAGTTCACCGCGTACAGACCGCGGCGCACGCTGCGGATAATGTCGGCCGGCTCGTCATTTCCGGCCAGCATATAGGTATTCGTCATCCGTGGCATGGGCATGTGAGCGTAGCTCTCGCGGCGGCCGTTGCCGGTCGAGGCCGCGCCGGTGAGCCGGGCGGAAAGCTCATCCTGCATGTAGTTCTTGAGGATGCCGTTTTCAATAAGCGTGGTGCAGTGCGTGGGCGCGCCTTCGTCATCCATATTGAGCGAACCGCGCCGCCCCGGCAGCGTGCCGTTATCGACGACGGTGCATTTTTCGCTGGCCACCCGCTGTCCCAACAAGCCGCTGAAGGCGCTGGTCTTTTTCCGGTTGAAATCGGCTTCCAGGCCATGCCCAATCGCCTCGTGCAATAAAATCCCGGGCCAGCCCGGGCCGAGGACCACTTCCATCTCGCCTGCCGGACAGGGCCGCGCCGCTAATTGCTGCACCGCCTCCCGCGCCGCCTGCTCGCCCAGCGCTTCCGGCGTCAGCACCTCATCGAAGAACTCCAGCGCCACCCGCCCGCCGCCGCCGGAATGACCCTTTTCGGTAACGCCGTTTTCCCGCGCCAGCGCGAGTACGCTCAGCCGCGCCATCGGCTGCGCATCGGCCGAGCAGCGGCCGTCGGAGGCAACCACCAGAATCTGCCGCAACTCATCGGCGTAGCCCACCTGCACCTGCACGATGCGCGCATCATGCTCGCGCGCGGCGCGCTCGGCCCGGCGCACCAGCGCCAGCTTGCCCAGCATGCCCGTATCCCCGGCGGCGGCCGCAGCCACCGGATAGAGATTTCTGCCCGGCGGCGTATCGCTCAAGCCGACGATGTGCGTGGCCGTCGCGCCGCTGGCAATGTGCGCCGCGGTGGCTGCAGCTCTAAGGATTTTCTCCGGCGATAGATCGTCGGTGTAGGCGTAACCGGTACGCTCGCCGGAAAGCACCCGCACACCCACCCCCAGCGAAATCCCCTGGCTGGCCGACTTGATGATGCCTTCCTCCAGCCGCAGCGACGAGCTGGCCTGGTGTTCGAAGTACAGATCGGCAAAATCACCGCCACGCGCCAGCGCCGCCGCCAGATAGCGTTCGAGGTCGGTCGGGCTTACGCCGTAGTGGCGGGCAAAGAAATCGGTGGGTGCATTCGACATAGGATCCTTCCTTAGTTTAACGGGGCCGTCAGCCCGCCGCCCGCTTTGGTATCATCCCCTCATGGTCCAGCCTGCCGCCCTCCCGCTCGCCGACATAACCAGCTTCATGCTGGAGGTCAGCGATCTGGTCTCGGGCACGCTCGATCTGGATCAGGTCCTGGGCCGCGTCGCCGAGATGGTGCGGCGCGTCGTGCACTACGACATTTTCGCCATTCTGCTCGCCAGTGAGCGCACCCACGAGTTACGCATCCGCTTCTCGGTTGGCCATCTGCCCGAAGTCGTCGAAAAAGTCAGAGTCAAATTTGGCCAGGGCATCACCGGCCGCGCGGCCGAGCTGAAGCAGCCCTTGCTCATCAACGACGTGAGCCAGAATCCCCACTATATTCCGGTGCTGGCCGATATCCGCAGCGAACTGGCCGTGCCCATTCTCTGGAAAGGCAACTGCATTGGCGTCATCGACATTCAGGCGCCCGAACTGAATGCCTTTTCCGAAGCCCACCTGCAGGCGCTGGTGCTGGTCGCCAGCCGCATCGCCAACGCCATCGAAAACGCCAAGCTCTACCGCAACGCCGTGCAGCGGGAAAAAACACTCAGCCTGCTCAACGACATCAGCCGCGAGATGACCTCCATCCTCTCGTTGGACGACCTGCTGCAGCACACCGCCGAGATGGTGCGCCGGGTCATCGAATACCAGCTCTTCAGCGTTCTGCTGGTTAATGCCGCAGGGGACAAGCTGGAACACCGCCTTTCCGTCAAAATGGGCGAGCACATCCAGATCCGGCGCGACATTCCCATCGGTCAGGGGATTACCGGCGCAGCCATGGAAATGCGCAAGCCCGTGGTGGTGAAAGATGTGCGCGAAGACCCGCGCTATATCCCCGTCAATGCCGACGCCCGCAGCGAGCTGGCCGTCCCCTTGGTTTATCAGGATCAGGTGCTCGGCGTACTCGATCTGGAACACAACCGCAAGGGCTACTACACCGAGCGCCACGCTCGCACCATCAGCACTCTGGCCGCACAGATGGCGATCGCCATGGTGAACGCGCGCCTCTACGAAAAGGTCTCGCGCGCCGAGCGCAAGATGGAGCGCGACCTGCACATGGCGCAGGAAATTCAGGAGCATCTGCTGCCGGCGCGCCGCCCCGAGCTGGAACACCTCAAGATCGCGGCCCGCACCGTGCCCGCGCGCCAGCTCGGCGGTGACCTCTATGATTTCATTCCCTACCGCGGCCAGCGCACGGCCATCGCGGTCGGCGATGTGAGCGGCAAAGGTACCGGCGCGGCGCTCTACGGCGCCGTGGTGAGCGGCATCTTGCGCACCCAGGCGCTGCATCATCCCCGCCCGGCGGAGTTGCTCGCCGCGCTCAACCAGGCGCTGCTGGAGCGTCAGGTCGAGTCGCAGTTCATGACCCTCATTTACGCCCTCTGGTCGGAGCAGAGCCGCACCCTGCGGATCGCCAACTCCGGCCTGCCTTATCCCATCCATGTGCATGCCGAGGGCTGCACGATCATCCCCGCCGCCGGCATTCCGTTGGGCATGCTGGATACATCGCAATACGAGGAATTGTCGCTCCGCCTGCCCGCGGGGGACATGGTCGTGTTCGTCAGCGACGGCATTACCGAATTCATGAACCGCAGCGGGGAGGAATACGGCCGCGTCCGCCTCGAAGCCTTGCTGCGGCGCCACCGCGATGAGGACCCCGACGCCGTGCTGGATGCCATTTTTGCCGACTCCGAAAGTTTTGGCAATGGCCTGCCCGCGGCCGACGATCGCACCGTCGTAGTTCTGAAGTCGGTGTAGAGCCATGACACCGACCCGGACTTTTCGCTACCGTGGCGCGCGTCTGTGTGGCGGCAGCCTCGCCCTGGAGCCTCTGGCAGCCCGCTTTGGCACTCCGCTGTACGTCTACGATTTCGACGCCATCGCCCGCGCTTACCGGGCCTATACGCACGCGTTCCGCGGCGTACCGCTCCAGCTTTGCGCGGCCGTCAAAGCCAACGGCAATTTGTCCCTCTTGCGTCACCTGGCGCGCATGGGGAGCGGCTTTGATGTGGTCAGCGGCGGCGAGCTGGAGCGCGTCCTCCGCGCCGGCGGCGACGCCGGCAAAATCGTCTTCAGCGGCGTCGGTAAGACCGCGGCGGAAATCGACCTGGCGCTCGGCGCGGGCATCCTGCTGTTCCAGGTCGAATCAGAGCCGGAGCTGGCGTTGCTGGCCGAGCGCGCCGCCCGGCGCCGGCGGCGCGCCCGCTTCGGCCTGCGCGTCAACCCCGACATCAGCGTGCGCACGCATCCGCACATTGCCACCGGCCTGCGGCAACACAAGTTCGGCATTGAGCCCTCGCTCGCGCGGCGGCTCTATCTCGCCTCCCGCCGGCAGCGCTGGCTGGAGGCGGCGGGAATCGGCTGTCACATTGGTTCGCAGATTCTCTCCTGCCGCCCCTTCGCGCAAGCCACCCGCCGTGTCCTCCGGTTGGCCGGCGAGCTCGAGGCCGAGGGCGTGAAGCTGCGGCTCTTCGACGCTGGCGGCGGTTTGGGCATTGCCTACCGCGAGGCCCAGCGCCCGCCCACTCTTGCCGCCTATGCTGCGGCCCTGCGCACCGCGGCCGGCCGCTGGCTGGCACGGCCAGACCATCAACTCTTACTCGAGCCCGGCCGCAGCCTGTTTGCTTCCGCCGGAGCCCTGCTGACACGCGTCACCTATGTCAAACACCACGCCGGCCAGACCTTCGTGATTACTGATGCCGGCAGCAATGACTTCATGCGCCCCAGTCTCTACGGCGCCTATCACGAAATTGTCCCCCTCCGCCGCCGTCCCGGCGCGCGGCAGCGCGTCGAGATCGTCGGCCCCATCTGCGAAAGCAGCGACTCCTTCGCCCATGCCCGGCTGCTGCCCCCAGTCGAGGCCGGCGATCTGCTCGCCCTGCTTGACACCGGCGCCTACGGCTTCACTCTCAGCTCCAACTACAACGCCCGGCCGCGCGCCGCGGAAGTCGCCATCGCGCACGGCCACGCACGCCGGATTCGGCGGCGTGAGCAATCCGTAGATCTTTGGCAGGCTGAACTCTAGGCTTGCTTCTTCTTGGTCGCCCGCTCCCTCGCCCAGCGCTTCTTCTGCGCTTCCGCGATTCTCGCCCTGCCCTCGGGCGATAGCCGGTGCGAGCCCGCCAGCCCTGCGGACCCGCCGTTATGGTTCAATTCCCGTAATATGCGGATGGCCGAATCAATCCGCTTCTTTTGGTCCTCTAAATCCTGTATGGCTTTGCTTATCGTAGACATCGTGAGTTTGGCTCTCCTCTAAACTCATTCCGGTACTTAGCGAGTTATAACGACGCCGCCCTCAAATGTCAATCGTTCTGTGCGGCATGATCCCGGCCGCACGCTCGCGGTAGACTGGTTGCACGGGGCGTAGCGCAGCCTGGTAGCGCACCTGCCTTGGGCGCAGGTGGCCGCCGGTTCAAATCCGGCCGCCCCGACCAGTTTCTAACGGAGGAAATCATGAACGGCGGACGGCTGAGCAACGACGAGACCTTCCTACTCGGCGCCGACGAGTTGCGCGTGCAATTGCATGCGCTGGCCCCGGACGCGGCCGCCGCCGAGCGTGCCCTGGCGCGCATCGGCGTGCGTTTCCCCGAAGAAGCCGAACAGCTCACCGGCTTCTGGCTCGGCGGCCAGCGAGCCGCGTGCGAAGATCTCCTGCGCGTCGTCCTTGCGCAGCATGCTGCCGACAGTGAGGACTAATGGCGGCAGCTCGGAGGATCCGTGAGCGCCAGCGGGCGGACCCTGCCGGGAATCGAAGCCCGCACTCCAAGCGACCAACGGGAGCGACCAGGGCAAAAAGTGGCGAGCCACTTATTCGTCGAGCGCCGCGGTGGTTTCCATCTCCCGCGAAGACATGGGCTTGTGGAAAATCCGGTACCGCGCAATCAACGCGTGCTTCAGCGCCCATTGCACGTCTTCGTCTTCCGGCGCCTTGCGGCCGCTCTGCCGCGCATACATTTCCAACTTCAAAAAGTCCACCAGTCCCAGGCGAATATTTCCTTCGCACACGATCGCCCGGTTGCCCTGAGGGATAAGATTGTACTTGCCCATTCGGGAGGTCTTTGCCATTGGAGTCTTCCCTCGCCGATTTGCGTGGAATATTAACCACGAAAATCTGTAGTATTGCGGCGAATAACCACCATTTTAGCACGCCCTGGTTGTTTTTGAAATCGCAAAACCAACATTTCCATTTTTCATAAAGCACACAACAGCATGCACGAACAACATTGGACCGAATTAGAACGTCGCGTTGCTGCCGCCGAAGCGGGTGGTGGAACCAAGCGGCAGGAGCATCAGCACGAGCAGGGCAAACTCCTGGCGCGCGAGCGCATTGAGGTTCTGCTAGACGAGGGCACATTCCAGGAATCCGGTCAGTTGGTCCAGCACCGTGTCGAGGACTTTGGCTTGGCCCAGCAGCGCATCCCAGGCGATGGCGTAGTGACGGGATATGGCCGCATTGATGGCCGCCCTGTCTTCGTCTTTGCCCAGGACTTCACCGTTATGGGCGGCACACTTTCGGAGGCCAATGCCGCCAAGATTTGCAAAATTATGGATCAGGCCATGCAGATCGGCGCCCCGGTCATCGGACTGAATGACAGCGGCGGCGCCCGGATTCAGGAGGGCGTGGCCTCCCTCGGCGGCTACGCCGACATTTTCCTGCGCAACACCCTGGCCAGCGGCCTCATCCCGCAGATTTCGGCCATCCTCGGGCCCTGTGCTGGCGGCGCGGTCTACTCACCCGCCATCACCGACTTCATCTTCATGGTCCATCCCACGGCTCACATGTTTGTGACCGGGCCGGATGTTATTAAAGCGGTCACACACGAGGAGGTAAGCAAGGAAGATCTGGGCGGCGCCCTCACCCACAACCGCACCAGCGGCGTCGCCCAGTTCATTGCGGATAGCGATGAGTCCTGCCTGGCCATGATCCGCGAATTGCTGAGTTTTCTTCCCTCGAATAACCTCGATGATCCCCCGCGTCGGCCCACCAGCGATCCCGCCGGCCGCTCCGCCTCCGAACTGGATTCCCTTGTCCCGGCATCGAGCGATCAGGCCTACGACATCCGCGACGTGATTCGCGCCGTGGCCGACGACGGCTATTTTTTCGAAATCGCCGAGCAATACGCCCCCAACCTGGTCATCGGCTACGCCCGCCTGAACGGCCGCAGTGTGGGTGTCGTCGCCAATCAGCCCCTGCACCTCGCGGGCGTGCTCGACATCAACGCCAGCGTGAAAGGCGCTCGCTTCGTGCGTTTCTGCGACGCCTTCAACATCCCCCTCGTCACCTTCGAAGACGTTCCCGGCTTTCTGCCCGGCACGCAGCAGGAGTGGGGCGGCATCATCCGCCACGGCGCCAAGCTGCTCTTCGCCTTCGCCGAGGCCACTGTGCCCAAACTCACCGTCATCACCCGCAAGGCCTATGGCGGCGCGTACTGCGTCATGGCCTCCAAGCACATCCGCACTGACGTGAACCTGGCCTGGCCCACGGCGGAGCTGGCCGTCATGGGCGCCGAAGCCGCCGTGAATGTAATTCACCGCCGCGAAATCGAAGCCGCCCCCGATCCCGACGCCACCCGCCGCCGCCTCACCGCCGAGTTCCGTGAGCGCTTCGCCTCGCCTTTCCCTGCCGTCGAGCGCGGCTACATCGACGCCGTCATCCGCCCCCGCGAAACCCGCGCCCGCCTCATCCAGGCCCTTGAAATCCTGCAAGGCAAGCGCCAGACCCTCCCCCGGAAAAAGCACGGCAACATCCCCCTCTAGAAGTTTTCAGTTTTCTGTAATCAGTTTTCAGTTTTGCCCCGCCATCCGCTGAGATCCCGCGGGCGTCACCGTCCGGCTGAAAACTGACAACTGATAATTGAGAACTACTTCGTCAGTTGCGCCGTCAGCGTGCCCCAGAAGGCGCGCGTCTGAATCTCGACCGGCAGATGCCGCGCATCATCGCTGAACCAGACCCAGAGCTGACCCAGCTTTTTGTCGCCGCCACTCATCAGCTCGGGCCGCACCCGTACCGCCGAAAACCGGCCCGCCGGCGTGCTGATGGTTTCGTGCAAATCGACGACGCAGCGCACATCGCTCGTCTTGCCACCCTCGTTGACCCGGAAGCTGTAACTGTCGCCCACATGCAACCGCTGCGCCCGGATGTAATCCAGCGCCGTTAGCATATCGGCGACACAGCCGGGAATCGGTTTGACGTCGTGCTTGTGCGCCGGCGGGTGCGCTGCGGGATTGGTTTCATCCAGAATGAGCCGGTGCTGCTCCGGCTCGAACTGAATATCCGTCAGCCGGTGGCGCCGGCCCTCCAGCGTGTTGTTCACCGCGCTGGTGGTACAGAACGTCGCCGGATCGTAGTTGGAAACCATATTGTCATGCACCGGATAAAACAGATCGACCAGCTCCGATCCATTCGCCGTGAAATGGATCTGCCGCTGCCCTCCCTGCTCGGTCCAGCTCAGGCTGGCCGTGCCCGCAGGCAGCAGACGCCAGTGAGCCACATAGTGCAGCGTTCCCGCCAGCGGCGGCGCCGGGGGCTCGGGCGTTTGCGCCACGCCTCCCCACACGCCTGCCAGCAGCAAGCCCAACAGGAAGCTCAGCCCTACCACGGCGCCACCACGTGCAGCTTCCACTTCAGCACCAGCACCACCGCCAGGAAACAAAACCCCGCCAGCGCCTGATATTCCCGGTGCCGGCGATACAAGGCCAGCGAGAATCCGCCCCGCGCGCCCTCACCCCAGCGTCCGAAGCGCGGCAGCAACCGCGGCACCCGCGCGGCGTATTCCTGAAAGGCAGCGCCAAAGCGTTCCGCCAGGTAGCCTTCTTCGGCGCGAATCACCGGCAGGTACACCCCCAGCAGCAGCACGAGCGCCAGCACCGCCAGCAGCCAATAATCCGCCGCAATCACAAACCCTGCGCCCAGTAGCGCACTGCCCAGGTACAGCGGATTGCGCGTATAGCGATACGGGCCGGTCGTCGCCAGGGCATCATTCTTGCGGATGTAGCCGGCAGCGCAGGCGCGCAAGGCCAGCCCGAGCGCCGCAATCGGCAGCCCCATCGCAAGGCTCAAGGGCCGCGGATGCGCCCACACGATCAGCGCCACCCCCGCCACAAACCCCAACGGCACACGCCAGCGTTGCAGTGCGGAACTCATCGCGTCGTCTGCTCCAGCAATTCACCGCACGCCGCCGCCACTTCTTCCGGTGTAATCGCCAGCATCGCCGGCGAGTACGTTGCGCCGCGCTTGTAAGTAGTCAGGTTGGTTCGGCGGATCACACGGCTATGGCGCGAGTACGGACCATTGCGCGCCGGGTCGGTGGGCCCAAACAACGCCACGGTAGGCACATCCAGAGCCGCCGCCAACTGCAGCGGCCCGGTATCGCCGCCAATCACCAGCCGCGCGCGCTTGAGCATGGCCGCCAGCTCACACACATCGCCGGAAAACAGCCGCGCGCGCACCGCATTGGCGCGCCGGTAGGCCTGCTCCATCTGCTCTTCCCCCGGCCCTCGATTGAGCACCACCGCCAGCCCGTAATCCTGCTCCAGCAGCTCCGCCAACCGTGCGTAGCGTGCGCTTGGCCAGCGTTTCGACGCCCATCCACCCCCGGGCGACAGAAAAGCAAATTCGCCAATCGCGTTGCTCGCAATCCAGTCATCGGCCGTGCGCTGCGCCTCAATAGGTATCGGAAACGGAAATTCGTAAATGCGCTGCAACCCACCGCCGGCCACGGCGGCCGCCGCGATATCCAGGTATTGGTCCACCGTATGAACGCTGGTCGCTTGCACGTGCTGATTGTAGGCGAAGCCCGCCAGCCATTCCCGCAGCACCGGCTTGGCAAAGCCAATACGCTGCGCCGCGCCGCTCAGCCGCACAATCGTCGCCGATTTCACCGTGCCTTGTAAATCCAGCGTAATGTCAGGATGAAACGCCCGCACGCGGCGCACATCATCACGAAACTCCTCCCACGGCCGCGGCGGCTTGCGCAACGCCAGGCTGTCGACCGTAAACACCTCGTCCAGATCAGGATGGCGCTCAACCAGCGGCAACCACTTCTTCTCGACCACCCACGCCAGCCGCGCCTGCGGCATCGTCGCGCGCAAACTGCGCGCGACCGGCAGCGCATGCACGATGTCGCCCAGGCTGCTGAGCTTGACGATCAGAATGCGCATCGGCCCGTTCGGGCTGCCATTGCCTCCGTTGGGTTCACGAGGAGCCACGGTCTACTCAGTATCGCCGATCAATCGGCGCCGCGCAGCCGGTCCAGCAGCTCCCGGGTGGAGTGGTGCTTCGGGTCCCCCACGATGCGCACGGCAATCCCCAGCTCGCGCGCTATGGCCGCCTCCGGCACTGATTCCATGGTGTAATCGGTGCCTTTGACATGAAAGTCCGGGTGCAGCGTGCGCAGCAGGGGCTCGACGCTAAGTTCGTCAAACACCGTCACCGCCGCCACGCCGCGCACCGCCGCCACCAGCTCCGCGCGCGCCTGCTCCGGCAGAATCGGCCGGCCCTCCCCTTTGAGCTGGCGTGTGCTGGCGTCGGAATTGATCGCCACCACCAGTTGGTCAGCCACCGCCGCCGCTGCCTGCAAATAGCGGACATGCCCCACATGCAAAATGTCAAAGCAGCCATTCGCCAGCGCGATCGTCTGCCTCCGGCCCCGCCACTCCCGTGCGCGGTTCAGCAATGGCTCCCGCGCAAGAATCTTATCGCTGCACAGCATCGCTCAGCTCCCCCGCAGACACCGTTGCGGTCCCCGGTTTCATCACCACCAGCCCGCCCGCACAATTCGCCAATTGCGCCGCCGTCGGCCCATCGGCCCCGGCCGCCAGCGCCGCGGTAAAGACGGCGATCACGGTGTCGCCGGCGCCAGTGACGTCGAGCGCCTGCTGCGCGCCGAACACCGGCCAATGCCGCGTGCGCTGTCCCGGCTCGAACAACGCCATGCCGTCCCGCCCGCGCGTCACCAGCAAATGTCGGCAGCGCAGGCGCCGCAGCAGCTTGTGCCCTGCCTGCTCCAGTGCCGCCAGCGGCTCGGCAGCCTCCGCAATCTTAACGTTCAGAGCCGCTTCCAGTTCCGGCTCGTTGGGGGTCGCCGCGGTAAAACCGGCATAGCCGGCAATCTGAAAGCGTGCGTCCACGGCAGAAACCGGCACGTGCGCCGCCACCGTGGCCGCCGCGCCAGGCGTCACCGCGCCGTAGCCGTAATCAGAAAGCAGCAGCGCCTGCGCCCCCCGCACCGCCCGCCGCGCTGCCGCTGCCAGTGCCCGCTGCTGCGCCGCCGGCAACCCCGCCGGTTCATGGTCGAGCCGTACCACCTGCTGCGGCGCGGTATGGGCATGATGCGCCAGAATCCGTGTTTTGGTCGGTGTCGGCCGCTCGCGTAGCCGCAGCACCTCGCCGGTCGCAATGCCCGCGGTGCGAAAAATCCGCAGTAGTTCCCGGCCCGGCTCATCCGCACCCACCGCACCCACCAGCCGCACCGTCACCCCCAGCGCCGCCAGATTCAGCGCCGCATTCGCTCCGCCGCCCGCCGCCACCTGCCGCCGCCGCTGCTTCAGAATCAGCACCGGCGCCTCGCGTGACACCCGCGCGATCTCGCCATCCACAAACACATCGGCCACCAGGTCGCCCCACACTGTGACCGTCAGCCGCGAAAACCGGCCCAGCACCTGCCGCAGATTGTCTGTGGCTGCTCGCATCGCCAGCTTAGCTTAACAAAACCCCGAACTCATGCGGCACGTCCGGCATGGGCTCTCGGGGCTAGCATTGCGCTGCTGTCGGGCAGCCAACTGTAAGCTTGTGGCGGCAGCTTGGAGGAGCCCTGAGCGTCAGCGGGCGGACCCTGCCGGGAATCGAAGCCCGCACTCCAAGCGACCAGCGGGAGCGACCAGGGCAAATAGTGGCGAGCCACAATGCCGCTGTTAGGCGCTGCGGATCGGCGGCAGCGGGGCGGCCACGCCAGGTCGATAACGGTGGTTGATAATCAACCACCGTTGACGCCAACCAGAATCCACTGGCAGGCCGCCAGGGCATCGTCGGCGATGTGCTCCGGCTTCAGGTCCGGCTTTTCCAGAAGCTGCGCTTCCCCATACCCGGTGCGCACCAGCACCGCGCGTGCGCCCACGGCATGAGCCAGGTCTACATCGTGGTAGCGGTCGCCGATCACCCACGACCGCGCCAAGTCCAGGCCGAGCTCGCGCTCAGCCTGGCGCAACATCCCCGGCGCGGGTTTGCGGCACTCACACACGCCCGCATAACCAGCTACCACCCCTTCAGGATGATGGGGACAGTAGTAAGTCGCATCCAGGTGCGCTCCTCCGGCAGCGAGGTTATCCTGCAGGATAGCGTGCAGTTCGTGAATGGCAGCTTCGGCATAGTAGCCCCGCGCCACCCCCGCCTGGTTGGTCACCAAGACCGCCGCCCAGCCGGCATCATTAACCGCGCGCACCGCCGCCGCCGCGTATGGGAAAATATGAAATTGCTCGGGCCGGCCGGCGTAGCCAACCTCTTCGTTCAGCGTTCCATCACGGTCGAAGAAAATCGCCGGTCGCATCGCCCACTTAGCTTATAACGAAACCTGCAGGAGCACGGTTATGCCCTTGAAACCACCCCAGATCACCCCCTTCTTGTGGTTCAACGATAATGCCGAAGCCGCCGTGGATTTTTATCTCAGCGTCTTCCCGAACTCGCGCCGCCTTCGCGAGCTGCGCAACCCGGCGGGGGCGCCCGGTCCTAAAGGCGCCATTTTGACCCTCGAATTCGAGCTGAGCGGCCATCCCTTTGTGGCCCTCAATGGCGGTCCGGCATATCAGTTCAACCCCGCGGTGTCTTTTTTCGTGACCTGCCGGGACCAAGCCGAAATTGACTATTACTGGTCACACCTGACCGAGGGCGGCCAGGAGATTCAATGCGGCTGGCTGACCGACCGCTTCGGTCTCTCCTGGCAGATCGTGCCGTCGGAAATCATGGAGCTGATCCGGCACCCGCAGGCCTTTCAGGCCATGTTGACGATGAAAAAATTCGACCTCGCCGCGCTCCAAAAGGCCGCTGGCGGACCCGCAACTCAGTAGTACCTAGCCGGGCAGCACGGGCGCGGGTACGATGGAGCAAAGGCATGCTCTCCCGGATTTTTCGTGTTCATTTCGTAGGCATTGGCGGCATCGGCATGAGCGGCATCGCCGAAGTCTTGCTGGTACAGGGCTGGCCCGTCTCCGGCTCCGATCTGCGCGCCTCGCCCATCACCGAACGCCTGCAGGCCATGGGCGCACGCATCCACATCGGCCACGCCGCCGCCAACCTCGGCGATGCCGAAGTGGTCGTGACCTCAAGCGCCGTCGCGCCCGATAACCCCGAGGTCGCCGCCGCGCGCGCCGCACAGATCCCCGTCATCCCGCGCGCCGAAATGCTGGCCGAGCTGATGCGCCTCAAATTCGGCATCGCCGTCGCCGGCATGCACGGCAAAACCACCACTACCTCCATGATCGCCACCGTGCTCGCTGCCGTCGGCCTCGACCCCACCGTGGTCGTGGGCGGACGCCTCGACGCCATCGGCTCCAACGCCCGCCTGGGCTCGAGCAACTATCTCGTCGCCGAAGCCGACGAAAGCGACCGCTCGTTTCTCGCTCTGGCGCCCATCATGGCCATCATCACCAACCTCGACCGCGAGCATCTGGACTGCTACCGCGACCTGAGCGACATTCAGGACGCTTTCGTGACCTTCGCCAACCGCGTTCCGTTCTACGGCACCGTCATCGTCGGCGCCGACGACGAAGCCACCCGCGCCATCCTGCCGCGCATCCGCCGGCGCTCGCTCAGCTATGGACTGCACGACGATTGCGACCTGCGCGTCCTGCGCCCGGAACTGCACGGCATGGAAGCACGCTTCTCGCTGCAGCCCACGACGGCGGCGGCGCATTTGCTTGGCCGCGAGCAGCTCGCCAACCGCGATCTGGGCGAATTCCGCCTTCGCCGCCCCGGCCTGCACAACGTCCTCGATGCCACCGCGGCGATAGCCGTCGGCCTGCTCCTCGGCCGCGACCTGGAACTGATTCGCGCCGCCATCGCCGATTTCGGCGGCGTCGATCGCCGCTTTCAGCTCAAGGGCGAAGTCGGCGGCGTGCGTGTCATCGACGACTACGGCCACCACCCCACCGAATTGGCCGCCACCCTCGCCGCCGCCCGCGAGGTCGTGCATCACCCCACGCAGGGAAACCCGCCCGGGCGCGTGCTCATGATCTTTCAGCCCCATCGCTACACCCGCACGCTGCACTTGCAGCACGAATTTGCCCAGGTGCTCGCGCTCGCCGATCAGACCTGGCTGCTGGATATTTACCCCGCCGGCGAAGCCCCGATCCCCGGGGTCTCGAGCGAGGCTCTGGCGCGTCAGGCCCTCGCAACCGGCGCCCTCGTCACCTACGCAACCAGCGCCGATGAGGCCATCTGCGCCGCCGCCCGTGCCGCGCGGCCCGGCGATTTAATCCTGACCCAGGGCGCCGGCAACGTCTCCAGCCTGGGCGCAAAGCTGCTCGGTGCATTGCAAGCCGCGCAAGCCGATAGCGTGAGGGCGCCCGCATCATGAGCAATGCCACGCGAAAGGTGCGCATCGTACGCGACGGTCCCGAGCCGCCCGCGCCCCGCGCCGAAGACGAACTCGAAGCCCTCGACCCCGAAGCTCCGCCAGAGGCCCCGGACGCAGAAGAAACCAGCTACCGCCGCCGCCGGGCCCCCGTCCCCGTGCGCCGCAAGCGCAGCCGCGACTGGGCCCAAATGCTGCGCCGCGGCTGGCGGCCCTCCCTCGCCGCTGCTCTCGCCCTGCTGGTGGCGTTCGCGCTGTACAGCCTCGTCTTCCGCAGCTCCTGGTTCCTGCTCGAAGGTTCCGGCCAGATCGCCATCACCGGCGCCCACCAGACCGATGGGCAACGGGTGCTGGCCGTCTTCTCCGCCGATCTGGGCCGCAACCTCTTCTTTATCCCGCTCTCCCAGCGCCGCCGCGCCGTCGAGCGCATCCCCTGGGTGCGGCAGGCTGCGGTCTTGCGCCTGTGGCCCGCCCGCCTCGAAGTCAAAATTCAGGAGCGCACACCCGTGGCCTACGCCCGCGTCGGCAGCCATCTCGACCTGATCGATGCCCAGGGCGTGCTGCTGGAGCGGCCTGCCAAAGCCAATTTCGATTTCCCCGTGCTCACCGGCCTCGCCGGCATCAGCGCCGTCAACCCCAACGCCAGCGAGTGGCTGGACCAGCGCCAGCCGCAAGTCGCCCGCTGGAGCGCGCTGCAACAAGCCGTCGCGCCGCTGGGCCATCACGCCGCCTTCGCCATTTCCGAAGTCAACCTGCGCAATCCCGGCGATCTGCGCGCCCGCGTCAGCCTCGGCGCCGGCAGTTCCGTGCTGGTGGATCTGGGCAACCGTAACTTCGAACCGCGCTTCCAGCTCTTCCTTTCCCAGATCGCCTCCTGGCGTCAGAAATACCCCAACATGGTTTCCGTCGATCTCCACTTCGATGGCCAGGCGATTGTCGATCCCGGCCCCACCGCAGCACCCGCTCCCGCGGCCAGCACCAAGCCTTCCCGCGGAGAGCAGCGGTGAACCCGGTCCCGCCCCTAACCTTCAACATTCTCGATCTCGGCACCGCCCGCACCACGCTGCTGCAGATCCGCGTCGCCGGCGGCCACATGCGCTACGCTGGCCACGTCACCCTCCCGACCGCAGGCATGCGCAAAGGCGCCGTGGTGGCGCTGGAGGCGGTCGCCGGCCGCATCCGCTCCGCCGCCCTCGCGCTCGAGCGTCAGACGGGAACGCCGGTGGAGCGCGTCTTCCTCAGCCTCACCGGCGCCCAGGTGCGCGGCCTCGCCAGCCAGGCTGGCATCGCCCTCACCTCCCGCAGCCGCGAGGTCACACGCGAAGACGCCCGCCATGTCCTCGACCTGGCTCGCACCATGACGCTGCCCGATGACCGCCAGATCCTGCACGTCGTGCCTCAGGAGTTCGTGCTCGACCGTCAGGGCGGCATCCATGAGCCGGCCGGCATGCTGGCGACCCGTCTTGAAGTCCGCGTCTACGCCATCACCGTCGCCGTCGGCGCCAAGGACAACCTGGTGCTCGCCGCCAACCACGCCGGTCTCGAAGTTGAGGAACTCATCTTCGCCCCCCTCGCCGACGCCGAAGCCTGTCTCGCCACCGAAGACCGCTACGAAGGCGTAGCCATCGTCGATGCTGGCGCCGGCTCGACTACCGTCCTCTGTTACAGCCAGGGCAGCATCACCCACGCCGGCTCCGTCGCCATCGGCGGCGATCATTTCACTAACGACCTCGCCATCGGCTTATCGACGCCGCACGCCGAAGCCGAACGCATCAAGTGCGGCTTTGGCGTGGCCATGGGCGCCAATATCGGCGAGACCAGCGTCATTGAGGTGCCCAACATCGGCGAGCAATCCTCCCGCCAGGTCCCCCTGCGCCGCATCTCCGATTGCATCGAGCCGCGCGCGCGCGAGCTGGTCCGCCTTCTGCAAGTCGAGCTGGCCAAGGCCGGCGGCCTGGGTGCCGGCATCGTCCTCTGCGGCGGCGCCAGCCGTCTCCCCGGCTTCAGCGATTTGCTCGCCGAGGCCACCGGGATGCCCGTGCGCGACGCCGCGCCCACCTTAGTCGAAGCCATGCCCTCCGCGTTCGCCGAACCCGAGTACACCTTCTCCGTCGGCGCCTGCTACTACGCCCACCGCCTCGTCGCCCGCCAGCAGCAGCAACCCACCTTCTGGGACAAGCTCCGCGCCAAGTGGGCCTCCCTCGCCGACTGAACCAGCGATCAACGTTCAGCAGTCAGCTTTCAGCTCTGCCGAACCACCCCGATCGAGAGCCGCCGACACCCCGCCCCCGGCGGCAGCTTGGAGGAGCCCTGAGCGCCAGCGGGCGGACCCTGCCGGGAATCGAAGCCCGCACTCCGAGCGACCAGCGGGAGCGACCAGGGCAAAAAGTGGCGAGCCACGCTGATGGCTGATGGCTGAAAGCCAATCTGTTGATCCGCAAGGCCTTCCGCCGTTCAACCAGCCCGTCGAACCGCTCGGGTGCGCCAAACCGCCATTCGCCGCATTGGCCTTGAGACCCCTGTCCCCGGCTGGCTAGCATCACAATGGAGCGGGGATCTGCCGGGCATCTGCCTAGGCTCGCCCGCAAACTGTTCAAGGGAGGACCAGCGGAATGAGTACCCAGACAATTACGCCCGAGCCGTTTGCCGCAGTGAAGCGCGCGGACTTCGCCGTCGTGCAACCGGAGAAAACCCTCTCAGGTTCCCGTATCGAAGCCATCCACAAGGGCCTGCCCAAAATCACCCAGTCCCTCTGCCCCGACTGCACCCGCGTCATTGAGGCGCGCGAGTTCGAGGAAAATGGCGCCGTCTATATGGAAAAAACCTGCCCCACGCACGGTTATTTCCGCGACAAAGTTTACGGCGACGTAAAGCTCTATTTAAAGATGGAGCAGTGGCAGTTCGGTGACAACCGCGGTCTCACCAACCCCGCCATCCCCAACGCCACCCGCTGTCCCGACCAGTGCGGCCTGTGCTCCATGCACGTCAGCGGCACCGGCCTGGCCAACGTCGATCTGACCAACCGCTGCAACCTCACCTGTCCGGTCTGCTTCGCCAACGCCAACGCGGCTGGCTACCTCTACGAGCCCAGCTTCGATCAGGTCCGCAAGATGCTCCAGGCGCTGCGCAACGAGCGCCCAGTCTCTGGCCGCGTAGTCCAGTTCTCCGGCGGCGAACCCACGATTTACCCGCGCTTCCACGATGCCGTCGCTCTCGCCAAGGAAATGGGCTTCAGCCACATTCAGGTAGCCACCAACGGCGTCATGTGGAACGATCTCGACTTCTGCATCAAGGCCCGCGACGCCGGACTGCACACCCTCTATCTGCAGTTCGACGGCGTCTGCGACGACATTTACAAGCGCACCCGCGGCGAGTCGCTGTTCGACAAGAAGCTGAAGTGCATCGACAACGTCCGCAAGGCCGGCATTATGAAGATCGTCTTCGTGCCCACCATCGTCAAGGGCCTGAATGATCATCAGATCGGCGACATCATCAAGCTGGCGCTTGAAAACATCGACGTCGTCAGCGGCATCAGCTTCCAGCCCGTCACCTTCACCGGCCGCATCTCGCGCAAAGAGCTCGAAGCTAAGCGCTTCACCCTCGCCGATATGGCCCACGCCGTCAACGAGCAGACCGGCCTCGCCGATCCTTACAACGACTGGTTCCCGCTCGCCTGCACCACGCCTTTCTCCAAGCTGATCAGCGCCCTGCGCGGCGAGGAAACCACCTCCCTGAGCTGCCATCCCCACTGCTCCATGGGCACCTACATGTTCGTCGATCAGAAGACCAAGAAGGCGATTCCCGTCACCCGCTTCGTCGATATTGGCGCCATGCTGCAGGATATTGACAGCCTCGCCCGCAGCGCCGAAAAGGCCCGCTTCAAGTTCTTCAGCAAGGTGAAGACCTGGAACTCGCTGCAGAAGCATTTCCACGCCGAGCGCGCTCCCGAAGGCCTGACCTTCACCCGCTTCCTGCAAACCCTCCAGGGCATGACCGACAAGAGCTACGGTCGCGGCGCCGAAGCCGAAAAGGGCTTCGTCTACAAGACCCTGATGGTCGCCGGCATGCACTTCATGGATAGCTACAACTACGACGTCGAGCGCGTGAAGCGTTGCATCATTCACTACGCCGCGCCCAACGGTCTGATCTATCCCTTCTGCACCTACAACTCGGGCCCGGTCTACCGCGAGAAGATCGAGAAGAAGTACTCGATGCCTTTCGACCGCCAGCTCACCACCATGCAGATTCCCAACGGCAGCCAGACCACGCAAGTGGCCGGCGACGCCGCCAAGAAAGCCCTGCCCGTCCTGCAAGCCGCCGGCGGCTGCGGCAGCGGCACCTGCTGACCTTCCCTTTTCCTCCGCAACCAAAAAGCCCCGGTCTCCCCAGACCGGGGCTTTTTTCATCTACCTACGGCCGATAATAGTTCTATGAGTGAATTGCGTTTTGAAGACAAGTTGGACCGCCTCGCTCAGGTTGCGGTACATGCCGGCCTAGGCCTAGCCTCCGGGCAAGCGATGGTCATGACCGCAGGCGTGGACGCCCTCCCGCTGGTGCGCCGCATTACCGAACACGCCTACCGCGCCGGCGCCACCTTGGTAACGACCCTGCTCAGTGACGAGAATTCGGCCCTGCTGCGCTACCAGTTCGGCCCCGATGCCAGTTTCGATGCCGCCGCCGGATGGCTCTACGACGGCATGGCCGCCGCCTTCCGTTCCGGCGCCGCGCGCCTCGGCGTGGTCGGCAGCAACCCAGCGCTGCTCTCGCAGCAGGATCCAGCCAAGGTCGCGCGCGCCAACCGCGCCATGTCCAAGGCCTATCAGCCGGCGCTGGAGCTGATCACCAACCACCACATCAACTGGGCGCTCGTCCCCGCCGCCACGCCCGCCTGGGCCGCCGCCGTCTTTCCCGGTCGGTCGGCAACCGAGGCGCTCGACCGCCTCTGGGACGCCATTTTCAAAGCTACCCGCGTCGATCAGCCCGACCCCGTCGCCGCCTGGAAGGCCCACGATGCCAAGCTGCACGAATGGGCCGACCGCATGACCAAAAAACAGTTTCAGACCCTCCACTTCCGCGGCCCCGGCACCGATCTCAAAGTCGGCTTATCCGATGGCCACGTCTGGCGCGGCGGTGGCATGACCGCCAATAACGGCGTCTACTGCATTCCCAACCTGCCCACCGAAGAGGTCTTCACCACGCCCCACAAAGACCGCGTCGAAGGCACCGTCACCAGCACCAAGCCGCTGTCCTACCAGGGCACCATGATCGAAGGCATCAAGGTGCGCTTTGCAGCCGGCGCCGTAGTCGAAGCCCACGCCAGCAAAGGCGAGCAGGTCCTGCAGCAAATGATCGGCACCGACGCCGGCGCCCGCCGCCTGGGCGAAGTCTCGCTGGTTCCTCATTCCTCACCCATCGCCGCCAGCGGTCTGCTCTTCAACAACACCCTGTTCGATGAAAACGCCGCCTGCCACATCGCCCTCGGCCAGTCCTACAGCCACTGCCTCGAAGGCGGCGACAAAGCCACGCGCCAGGAACTCGCCGCCCGCGGCGCCAACGAAAGCCTCATCCACGTCGACTGGATGATCGGCTCCGGCCAAATCGACGTCGACGGCCTCGGCCCCCATGGCCCCGAGCCCGTCTTCCGCCACGGCGAGTGGGTGTAGCGATCCGGGCCGGCCTAAATGAACCGGGCCGGTCTATTCCGCCCTACTCCAGCGGGAATTGAACACGCCGTTCATTCGTTTATTCCTTATGAGCCAGTCCACGATGTCGAACTGCCGGTCGCCAAACATGCGCTTCGCCCGCGCCTCAAAATCGGGGAAGCCGGGCCTCCGCTCCTTGCGCGGTTGAAGCTGCGGCACGATCCGCGCCAGCACCCGGTCGCGCTCGCGCAGCTCGACGGTCTGACCCGCACACAGCCAGGCCTTCAGCCGCCTGGTGTCGCGCAACTGACGTAGAGTGATGGACGGCATGCCTTCATTGTGCCAATTTTTGCTCGCGGCTTTGGTTCGTGTGCTACGGTGGAACAGACGCTTATGGAAACCCCATCGGATCCTGGTGGCGCAAGCTGGCCCTCCCGAGGCGGCGCGGATATTTAGCTGAGTCCCCTCCTCTCGTGACGGGCGTAGTCTGTCCGCCCGGCCCGTTTCGAGAGCAGGACGTTGCCTTTCCGCCGGCCTCAACCCGACTCTGCCACTGCTGCCGTGCGCGCCAGTGCACCCGCCGATGCCTCGCCCGCCAAGCCCCGTTCCCGTCGCCGCGCGCGCTCCCTCTGGGCGGCGCGCATCCTGCCTTTCCTCGTCATCCTCGGCCCCGGCTTCATCACCGCCAACGTCGATAACGACCCCGGCGGCATCCTCACCTACTCCCAGGCCGGCGCCCAGTTCGGATACCTGCTTCTCTGGACCCTCATCCCCACCCTGATCGCCCTGATCATCATTCAGGAAATGGCGGCCCGCATGGGCGCCGTCACCGGCAAGGGCCTGAGCGACCTGATCCGCGAAGAGTTTGGCTTCCGCGCCACCTTCTTCGCCATGATCGTCCTCTCGATTGCCGATTTCGGCAATATCGTCAGCGAGTTCAGCGGCCTCGCGCTGGGCATGGACCTCTTCCACGTCCTCAAGTGGATTTCCGTGCCCGTCGGCGCGCTCCTCATCTGGCTGCTGGTGGTGCGCGGCCGCTACCGCAAAGTCGAAATGATCCTCATCGCCTTCTCGATGATTTATTTCGCCTATGCCTTCTCGGCGGCGATGGCGCATCCGGACTGGACCCGTGCCCTGCGCGAAATGGTCTTGCCCAGCGGCATCCAATTCCACGGGGCCTATCTAATCATGGTGATCGGCCTCATCGGCACCACCATCACCCCCTGGATGCAGTTCTACCTGCAAGCCTCGATAGTCGAGAAAGGCATCGGCAAGAAGGAATACGGCATGAGCCGCTGGGACGTCATCAGCGGCTGCTTCATCACCGAAGTCGTCTCCTTCTTCATCATCGTCGCCTGCGCCGCCACCCTCTACGTCCACGGCCATCGCGATGTCAACAATATCGCTCAGGTGGCGCAAGCCCTGGCGCCGCTGGCCGGCCGCTACGCCGCGCTGCTGTTCGCTATTGGCTTGGTGAACGCCGCCCTGCTTTCCGCGGCCATTCTGCCCCTCGCCACCGCCTACAACGTCTGCGAAGGCCTCGGCTTCGAGCGCGGCATCGACAAGCGCTTCTCCGAAGCTCCGGCGTTTTATGGCCTCTATACCTTCCTCATCGCCGCCGGCGCCGGTCTGGTGCTCATTCCCCGCCTGCCGCTGGTGCAGGTCATCCTCTACTCCCAGGTCGCCAATGGCATCCTGCTGCCCGTGGTGCTGGTCTTCATGCTCAAGCTCATCAACCGCGAAGACGTCATGGGCGAATACCGCAACGGCTGGTGGGCCAACGCCATCGCCTGGAGTACGAGCGTAGTGATTGTGATCCTCACTGTCATGTGGGTATTTACGCTTTGACTTCCGGCAGTGACTGATCTATATTCCGCCTGATAAGTCTGTAGCAGGGAGGGTTGCACTATGCGGCAGCTTCTGCGTTTTGTTGTGATTGCCGTGGCGCTAGGAGCCATGGCCTGGGCTCAAACTCAGTCCATGCCGCCAAGCGCCTATAGCCACATGCGCTGGCGCTATATCGGCCCTCCCGGCAACCGCACCGACGCGGTAGCCGGTGTCGCCGGCAATCCCAACATCTGGTACGTGGGCGCGGCCTCGGGCGGCGTCTTCAAGACCACCGACGGCGGCACCACCTGGCAGCCCATGTTCGACGCTGAGCCGGTGCAATCCATCGGCGCGCTCGCCGTGGCGCGCAGCAACCCCAATATCGTCTGGGCGGGCACGGGCGAAAGCTTCATCCGCAGCGATATCTCCATCGGTGACGGCATCTACAAATCCACCAACGGCGGCGCCACCTGGCAGCACATGGGACTCGACAAAACCGGCCGCATCGGCCGCGTCATCATCGACCCCCGCAACTCCGACGTGGTGCTCGCCTGCGCGCAGGGCAACGATTACGGTCCGCAGCCCGAACGCGGCGTCTACCGCACCACCGACGGTGGCAAAACCTGGACCAAAACCCTTTTCGTGGACGACAACACCGGCTGCAGCGACATCGCCCTGGACATGTCCAATCCTGAAATCGTCTATGCCTCCACCTGGCAGATCATCCTGCACACTTGGGGACGCACCAGCGGCGGCCCGGGCAGCGGCATTTTCAAATCCCTCGACGGCGGCGCCACCTGGACGCGCCTCACCGCCCACGGCCTGCCCCACTCGCCCCTCGGCAAAATCGGCCTCGCCGTCGCACCCAGCGATCCCAGCCGCGTGTACGCCCTGATCGAGACCGGCGATGGCGTGCCCGACAATGGTAAGCCCACCCAGATCGGCCAGCTCTGGGCTTCCAGCAACGCCGGCGCAACCTGGACGCTGGTCAGCAGCGACCGTGATATCCGCAGCCGCACCGCCTATTACACGCGCGGCGAGGTCAGCAGCAGCAACCCCAACGAAGTCTATTTCCTGGGCAACGCCTTCACCCGCACCCTCGACGGCGGTCACACCCTCACCCGCATGCCCTCCAGCCCCGGCGGCGACAACCACGACATGTGGATTGACCCCACCAACTCCCGCAGCATGGCCGTCGCCAACGATGGCGGTGTCTCCATCACCACCGACGGCGGCAAGAGCTGGCGCCACGTCCGCCTCGCCAATGGCCAGATGTACCATGTCGCCGTGGACGACGCCATTCCCTACAACGTCCTCGGCAACGAGCAGGATACCGGCAGCTACGAAGGCCCCAGCCGCCTCGCCAATGGCGGCGGCTTCTTCGGCCGCGGCGGCACCATCGCCTCCTCCTACTGGCACACCATCGGTGGCGGCGAAGAAGGTTTTGCCCTGCCCGATCCCTCCAACCCCGACCTCGTCTGGAACAGCGGCACCGGTGAAGGCGCCGTCGGCGGCGTCGTCGATATTTACAACCAGAAAAACGGCCAGGAGCGCAACGTCGAAGTCTGGCCCGTCACCGTCGCCGGTACGCCCGCCGGTGAAGTCAAGTACCGCTTCAACTGGCAGTTCCCGCTGGTGATTTCACCGTTTGATTCCCACCGCGTCTACACCGCCAGCCAGGTCGTCCACATGACCACCGACGGCGGCCAAAGCTGGCAGGACATCAGCCCCGACCTGACGCTCGACGACAAAGCCCGCATGGGCATTTCCGGCGGCCTCACGCCCGACAACATTGGCGTCGAATACGCCGGCGTCATTTACGCCCTCGCGGTGTCGCCGAAGCAGGAGGGCCTCATCTGGGCGGGCACCAACGATGGCCAGGTGCAGCTTACCCGTGACGGCGGCAAGCACTGGACCAACCTCACCAAAAATCTTCCCGGTCTGCCGCCCTGGGGCACCGTCGATAACATCTTCCCTTCTCCGTTCGCCGCCGGCGCCGCCTATCTCACGGTCGATTTTCATCAGGTGGATAACCGCGATCCCTACGTCTACCGCACCGGTGACTACGGCGCCACCTGGACCAAGATCACCAACGGCCTGCCCCACGTCGCCAACGGCTACGCTCACTGCGTCATCGAGGACCCCGTCCGCAAAGGCCTGCTCTATCTCGGCACCGAAGGCGGCGTCTACGTCTCCTTCAACAACGGCGACCAGTGGCAGCCGCTGCAGATGAATCTGCCCCACGCTCCCGTCTACTGGCTCACCATCCAGCCCCGCCGCCACGATCTCGTGATCGGCACCTATGGCCGCGGCTTCTGGATTCTGGGCGACATCCAGCCCCTCGAGCAATACTCCCAGCAGGTCGCCGACAGCGCCGCCTATCTGTTCCCACCGCGCCCCGCATACCGCTTCCGTGGCGCCGTGCGCCAAATCTCAACCGGCGCCGATCCCAGCGCGGGCCAGAACCCTCCGCCCGGTGCTGTCATCAATTTCTACCTCAAAGCGCCCGACAAGAATGTCCGCATCGCTGTCGTCAACGCCGAGGGCCATACCGTCGACACCATCAAAGCCGCGGGCGTTGCCGGCCTCAACCGCGTTTACTGGAAAATGCAATCCTCGGCGCTGCCGGTCGTCCATCTGCGCACCATGTCGCCCTATGCCCCCGACCAAACCCTCAATCTCCACGGCTGGCGCACCGCGCCCAACGACCGCCCGCTGACGCTGTTGGAGCCGCCCGGCACCTACACTCTCGAGCTCACCGCCGCCGGCACCACCCGCAAGCAGCCCTTCCTCCTGCTCAAAGACCCCCACTCCAGCGGCACCCTCGCCGATATCGCCGCACAGCAGAAGCTCGCCGACGCCATCGCCGCCGAGTACAAGCAGGTCACCGCCATGATCAATCGCATCGAGCTGGTGCGCGGACAGCTTGTCTCCCTCGACGAAGCCGTCGCCGCCGATCCCGGCGGACCCGCCGCCGCCGATGCTCCCGCCCTGCATAAATCCGCCGCCGCGCTCAGCTCTAAGCTCGAATCCCTCGAAGCCGGCCTGTATAACACCAAGGCCACCGGCAAGGGCGAGGACCAATGGCGCTGGGCGCCCACCCTCATTGACAAGCTGACCTATCTGGAGCGCGAAGTCACCAGTTCCGACTTCCAGCCCACCGATCAGCAAGTCGAGGTGAATACGATGCTGGCCAAGCAGGTCGCCGCGCACCAGCAGCAGCTCGATCAGATCCTCTCCACCGACCTGACCCAGTTCAACACTGAGTTGCGCTCGAAAAAGGTCCCGAACGTAATCGCCGGCGGAAAGTAAGAGGAATTAAGCCGTCACCGGCGCTTCGACCGCCGCTTCACGCAGGTACTTGGCCGCCTCTTCCGGCGGCGTCGGGTTGATGTAGAACCCTGTGCCCCACTCAAAGCCCGCTACGCGCGACAGCCGCGGCATGTACTCGATGTGCCAGTGGAAGCTCTCTGAGCGCGACTCCCGCAGCGGCGCGCTCTGCAGCACCAGATTGTAGGCAGGGCAATCCAGCACGTTATCCGAGCGCGTCAGCAAGTCCTTCAGCGCCTTGGCCAGATTCTCCAGATTCCGCGGCGAGGAGTCCTCAAAAAACGCCTCGTGCTGCTTCGGAAAAATCCAGGTTTCAAACGGAAAGCGCGGCGCAAACGGCGACAGCGTCACAAAATCCTCGTTCTCGCTCACCACTCGCACCTTCGATTCCAGCTCCTGCCGCACGATATCGCAGTAAATACACCGTTCCCTATACTCGAAATACTGCCGCGCGCCGTTGACCTGTTCCCGGATCGATCCCGGCACAATCGGCAGTGCGATTAACTGGGAGTGCGTGTGCTCCAGCGACGCCCCCGCATCCTCGCCATGATTCTTGAACACCAGAATGTAGCGAAAGCGCGGGTCTTTCTTCAGGTCCAGCATCCGATCCCGGAATGCCCACAGCACGTCTTCAATGCTCTTGGTCGGAATCGTCGCCAGCGTCTGCTCGTGCTGCGGCGTTTCGATGATGACTTCGTGCGCGCCGATGCCGTTCATCTTGTCGTAGACGCCTTCGCCCTGCCGCCCCAGTTCCCCTTCTATCCCTAGCGCCGGAAATTTGTTCGGCACCACGCGCACCGTCCAGCCCGGCGTATTGGGCGCGCCCTCCGGCCGGTAGGCCAGAATCTCCGGCGGCGTCTTGCTCTCATTGCCATAGCAAAAGGGGCAAAACCCCTGCCCGCTGGGTCGCACCGGCGGCCGGTGGAAATCGTGTGGCCGCTTGGCGCGCTCACCCGCAATGATTACCCAGCGCCCGGTTACAGGATCCTTGCGAAGTTCAGGCATGCCGATCAGTTTCTCCCTGAGGCTGCGTCCCGAAAGGCATCCCGGTGCAACGTCACGCGCGGGTGCTCGTCATTCGGACCGTAAATCACCACCACGTCAAACCGGATCGGTTCTGTGTAGTGGCGGCGATTGCAGTAGCTGTGAGCCGCGCGGATCAAGTGGCGCCGTTTCGCGGCGTCGACAGCACTTTCGGCCGCAAACCGCCCCTCCCGCGCCCTGGTTTTCACCTCGACAAACACCATCGTGGCTGGAGCACCTTCAAACGCAACCAAATCAATTTCACCCGCGCCGCCCATCTTGCGCGACGCGGCGCGAACGTTGTGCGCCACGATTGTATACCCTTGCTGGCGCAAGTACCAAGCGGCCAACTCCTCGCCACGCTGTCCCACCCCCTGCGCCGCAGGCCTGCGCTGGGATCCGAAGTGCAAAGGCCACCAGCCCTTTTTTAATTGCACTACAGATCCCGTTAAGCGCAGTCCTGCCATTTCCGTTCACTTGCTGGCCGCAATCACCTCATCCAGAATATCTAATCCCACATCGGCCTGTTCCCGTGAAATGATCAGCGGTGGCATCAACCGGATCGTATTGGGTCCGCAGCCCAGAATCAACAGGCCGCGCTGGAACGCCGCCTCCACCAGCCGGTCGCGCCGCGCCGCATCCGGCGTGTGCTTGGCCTGGTCGGAAACGATTTCAATCCCGATCATTAACCCTAACCCCCGCACTTCCCCTACCGTAGGATGCCGCTTCGGCCACTCCCGCAGCCGCTCCATCATGTAGCCGCCCATCTCCGCCGAGTTCCGAATCAGACCGCCTTGCAGCAGTTTCAAAGTGGCTTCCGCCGCCGCCAGACAAACCGGATTGCCGCCAAACGTCGAGGCGTGCGCGCCCGGTTTCCAATCCATAATCCCCGCCCGCGCGAACATCACCCCCAGCGGCATTCCACTGGCGATACCTTTCGCCGAGCAGACGATGTCCGGCTGCACGCCATGGTGCTCGATCGCCCACATTTTCCCTGTCCGCCCCGAACCGCACTGCACCTCATCGGCAATCAGTAGAATGCCGTGCCGGTCGCACACCCGCCGCAGCTCCTGCACGAACGCCGAGGGCGGCACGACATACCCGCCTTCGCCCTGTACCGCCTCAATCAACACCGCCGCCACTTCCTCCGGCGGCGTGGTGGTATGAAACAACCGGTCCAGCTCCTCCAAACTCGCCGCGACCACGTCCCGCGTGCCATGGATGGGGTGATACGGATTCGGATACGTGATATGGAAAAATCCCGGCAGCAGCGGAGCGAATCCCGCCCGCTGCGTTTGCTTGCTGCTGGTCATCGACATCGCACCAAACGTGCGGCCATGAAACGAGTTGTAGAAGCCGATGAAAGACGGCCGCCGCGTGTGATAGCGGGCCAGCTTCAGTGCCGCCTCAATCGCCTCTGTGCCCGAGTTGCCGTAAAAGAACTTGTGCGGCCCCGGCATGGGCGCGGTCGCTGAAATCATCTCGGCCACGCGCACCATCTGCTCGTAGTAAAAATCCGTGCCCGACATGTGAATCAACTCCGCCGCTTGTTTCTGAATCGCGGCCACTACCTCGGGATGGCAATGCCCGGTCGAGCAGACCGCGATGCCGGCGGTGAAGTCGAGAAAGCGGTTGCCATCCACGTCCTCGACGTACATGCCGCTGCCCTTGCGGGCCACAAACGGATAGGAACGCGTATACGACGGCGATATATCTTTTTGATCCGCAGCGACGATGCGCTGGGCATTGGGTCCGGGCAGCGCCGTGCGCAGCTCGGGAGCGAGCGAACTAGCAGTCTTAGGCATTTTGAACTCCTTGGGGAAGCTTGCATCTAGCGGCTTTGCGGCCGCAGCAGGTCACTGCCGCCGCGTGAGCAGGGCAAGCCGGAGTTCAATCAGAGCCAAATAAGCTCGGCCGCGCCGACGACGGGCAGACCGCGACGGCTGTAAGCTGTGAACTGTAAGCTGTAAGCTTCGCATTCATTTCCAGCGCCATCGGTCTCCCCCTCCCTTTATATCTTCCACCAACACGCCCGCTTCGTCCAGTTGCGCGCGGATAGCATCGGAGCGCGCAAAATCCCTCCGCTGCCGCGCCGCCCGCCGCTCCACCACGAGTGCTTCCACGTCGGTCTCGGCCAGCCGCGCCGCCGCTGGCGTATCCGGCGTCAGCACTGCAAAAATCGTGTCAAACGCCCCCAGCGTATCCAAAAACGCCGCCCGGTCGCCGGCGCGGAAGCTGCCCTGATCGAGCGCCGTATTCCCTTCCCGCACCAACTCGAAAATCGCCGCCAGCGCCTCGGCGGTATTCAGGTTGTTCGCCAGCGCCGCCCACATCTGCTCGCGCGCGTTGACCGCAACCTGCTCCAGAATCGCGTTGCTTCCTTCCGCCGCCGGCGCCGTCTGCAGCCGCTGCTGAAACAGCCGCAGCCGCTGCAGGGCCGCCTCCGCCTGATCGAGACCCTCCAGCGTGAAGTTCAACTGCCGCCGATAGGGCACCGACGCCAGCAAATAGCGGATCGCGCTGGGGTGATAGCCCTTCTCCATCAGATCGCGCACGGTATAGAAGTTGCCCAGCCGCTTCGACATCTTCTCCCCGTTCACCAGCAGAAACTCCATATGCACCCAGGTGCGCGCGAACGGCGCCCGCGTCAACGGCTCAACCTGCGCAATCTCGTTTTCATGGTGCGGAAACACCAGATCAGTGCCGCCGGCGTGAATGTCCAGCGTGGGACCAAGATATTTTTCCGCCATCACCGAGCACTCGATATGCCAGCCTGGCCGCCCCGGCCCCCACGGACTCGGCCACGAGGGCTCGCCTTCGCGCTGCGCCTTCCACACCGCAAAGTCGCGCGCCTCTTCCTTTTCGTACTCGTCCACATCCACCCGCGCCCCCGGCTGCAGACCCTCCAGGTCCTTGCCCGACAACCGTCCATACGCCGGAAAACTGGCCAGCCGGAAGTACACCGAACCCTCACGCTCATACGCAAATCCGCCCGCAATCAGCCGCTCGATCCAGGTCACCATGTCCGCTATGCAATCCGTCGCCCGCACCAGGTGCCGCGCCGGCCGCACCCGCAGCCGCTCCATGTCCTCCAGAAACGCCGCCGTGTAAAAACTTGCATAATCCCGCAGCTCGCGCCCCGCTTCCCGTGCCCGCGCAATCATCTTGTCGTCCACGTCGGTGATGTTCATCACCGTCTCCAGCTCCAGCCCCTGGCTGGCCAGAAACCGCTGCAGGATATCAACACCGATGAAGGTCCGGAAATTGCCGATGTGGCCGTAGTCGTATACCGTCAGCCCGCAGGTGTACATCTTCACCCGGCCCGGCTGCTGCGGCACAAACGGCTCCACCGCCCGTGTAAGCGTGTTGTAAAGTCGGATTTCCATGAAAGTCTTGATTTTACCCGAGCGCCACGCTCTTTCAGTGCCGCACCAGCGCTGGCCGCACATCCGTATGTGCAAAATCCTCGCCCTTATACAGCAATGACTCGCCGGTCGCTCGCGCCAGCGCGTACGAGAAGCAGTCGCCTAGGTTGAGTCGCGCGCGGTGTCCGCTGCCCCGTCCATAGCGCGCATACGCCTTCCGCGCGAGGCGCCCATGCTCCTCCAGAAATGCCGCAATCTCTATACCCGTCAACCGCAGGGTTTCGTCCAGATCTGGAAGAGAAACATCGCCTTGATAGCGTCGAATCACTACGGAAGCTTCAACGTAATTGGGTGCGCTTAGCCGCGCGCTGCCCGCAGCCAGTAGCACCTGCAAAAACAACTCCGCCTCCGGCTCGTTGAATGCGATGGCAATCACCGCCGACGTGTCCACGATCATTTTGGCAGACCGTATTCGTCGTACAACAGCGTATCGTGATCCAGAGGCTTCTCCTTGACGCGGGCTGCCATGCGCCGGCCGATCGCTAGTATCTCTTCTACCGTCGCCCGCTGCCGCCGCCGCTTGCGCACCCGCTCCAAGCGCTCCCGCAGCGCCACCGTCACCGCCGTCGTCAGGCTCTCGCCGGTGGCCGCGGCCAGCTCCTGCGCCAGCAGATGCGCCTCCGGGTTCTTGATATTCATCCCCACGCCCCGATTCTACCATCCAAGGTAGAATCTCAAGGCCGGGGCAGCGCCGGGCGCACGTCGGTATGCCCGAAATCCTCGCCCTTATACAGCAGCGGCTCGCGCTGCCACTGCGCCAGCGCATAGGCGAAACAGTCGCCAAAGTTCAACCGCGCCGGATGCCCGCTGCCCTTCCCAAAATCGCGGAACGCCGCCCGCGCCAATTGCGCCTGCTCCACGGTAACAGGCATGATTTCAATACCAGCATCCGCCATCATCTCGTCGACGTCGCGGCTCGTCAGCGGGTCCCTGTCGCCGCCCATCACTATCGCCGTTTCCACCCAGTTCACTGCTGAAATCCGGCAGCGTTCCGCCTTGGCGATCACTTCGCTAAATGCTGCTCCTTCCGGCTCCTGGCGCAGGATGGCCACCAGAGCCGACGAATCCACGGTCACTTCGGCAATCCTCGTTCGTCATATAGCAGATCACCGTGATCCATACTCTTCCAGGGCTCCTGCAGCCGTGCTGCGGTCCTGGCGCCAATAGCCATCAACCGTTCCGCCAGGCCCTCTTTCTTTCGCAGCCGATCCAACCGTTCCTGCAACGCCACCGTCACCGCCGTTGTCAGCGACTCGCCCGTCGCCGCCGCCACCTTTTTCGCCAGCTCGTGCGCCGCTGCGCTTTTAATATTCATCCCCATAGGTAGAAATATACCGCGAAACGGTATAACGGTTTTACGCCGCCTCCGCGTGGCACTTTTCCAACCGCCGTAGCATGTTCTGCAGCGAATCATGCCGCTGTCCCGGCAGCGTCGGCGCGAACAAATCGCCCCAGCGGTCCAGCCGCCGGCGCATGGTGCGGATGTTGAACCGTACCGGATCGAGCGACGCCCGCACCTCACTCCACTGCAGCGGACACGACACCGGCGCGCCCGGCCGCGGACGCGGCGAGTACGGCGGCGGAATCGTCTTGCCGTTGGCGTTCTGCCGGAAATCCAGATACACGCGGTCGGCCGGCCGCGCCGCAATCCGCCAGACTTCGGTCATCAGCTCCGGCGCCCGCAGGCTCGCCAGCCGCAGCAGCAGCGCCGCCAGCCGTTGCGTCTGCTCAAAGGTATGCCCCGGCCCAATCGGAATCCAGATGTGCATGCCGGTGGCCCCGGAGGTTTTCGGGTAGCCCGCAATCTCGCACTGATCGAGCACCTCGCGAATAATCTGCGCCACTTTCACCACCCGGTCAAACCCGGCTTTCGGCCCCGGATCCAGATCCAGCAGCACAAAATCTGGCGCCAGCGGCGTCGTGCGGGGGTCGCTCCGCGCAGCGGAGTGGGGTCCCGCGCCAGTCAACGTTACGCGGCTCAGCCCCACGTTGTGGTCAATGCAGCCCAGGTTGACCAGATACAGCAACGTCGCGGTGTCATTGCACAGCACATAGTGCACCACCCCGCGCTCATTCCCGCTCGGCATTGCAACCGTGCGTACCCACGCCGGCACTTTGCCGGCTGCGTCTTTCTGAAAAAACGCCGGCGCCTCAATGCCATTCGGAAAGCGCTTCATCGTGTAGGGCCGGTCGCGCAGATAGGGCAGCAAAAATGGCGCTACGTCAAAACTGTATTCCAGAAGATCGCGCTTGCTGGTGCCGTCCGGGAAATACGCCTTGTCCAGGTGCGTCAAGTTCAACGGCTGGTCGTCCACCACCACCAGCGCCTGTTGCGCGTGTTCCGGCAAACGTAGCGCGCCGTTGCGCTGGGGCGCGCGCGCCGCTGCCCGGCTAGGCACGCGGCACCTCCCGCAGACACTCCTCCGGCGCTTTATCGGCGCGTACTCCCAGAAACACCGGCGCCCGCAAATGTCCTGCCGGCGTCCATTCGGCGAACTTGACCTCCGCCACCACCTCCGGCATCACCGCATGAAACCGCCGCGGCGCCGCCTCCAATCCCGCAACCTCGGCGTTTTCCGCCGGCCGCAAGCGCTGCAACAGTTCCGCGCGTGTCGCCGTGTCAAAGCCCGTTCCCACCTTGCCGATATATTCAAATCGGCGCGCTGCGGCGTCGTATACCGCCAGCAGCAGCGCCCCAAAACTGCTGCGCGATCCCTGCGGATCGGTATAACCCACAATCACCACATCCTGCCGGAGCTGCAGCTTGAATTTCAGCCACAGCTTCGAGCGCCCGGCTTCGTAAGGCGAATCCGCCCGCTTCGCCACAATGCCCTCCAGCCCCCGCTGCCGTGCCAGCTCGAACAGTCCCGTGCCGTTGCCCACCACGTGATCCGAATATCGCCACGGCCCCGACCACGCCACCGCTGCCAGTTCCTCTTTGCGCTCCACCAGCGGCCGCGCCGTCAAATCCTTGCTCCCCAGCCGCAGCAGATCGAAGCCGTAATACACCACCGGAACCTGCTCCGCCATGCGCGCGATCTCCGCCTTACCGGTCAGGTTCATCCGCCGCTGCAGCCGGTGAAAGCTCGGCTTGCCGTCGGCATCGAGCGCCACGATTTCGCCATCCAGCACCGCGTCCAGCGGCTCCGGAAAGCTGTTCAGCTCCGGATACTGCCGCGTCAAATCATGATTCGAGCGTGAGATCAGCCGCACCCGTCCGTTCTGGCAGTGCGCAAACGCTCGTATCCCGTCCCACTTCAATTCAAACAGCCATTGCGGGTCGCGAAATGGCTTCGTCGCCAGCGTCGCCAGCATCGGCCGCAGCGGCGGATCGTTATGCTGCGCCGCCACCAGGTGCAAGCTCGCTCGCGCCGGCGCCGGCCGTCCGCGCCGCCGCAGCACCGATCCCGGATGATCCTCCGCTCGATCCCCAAACTGTGCCGCATCGTCCCGCTTTTTCGTCAGCAGCCAGGCATTTTCGACCGGCTTGGCGCTGCTCTCCGCCCGCGCGCTCGGCCGCGGCGGCATATAGGTCAGCGCGAACTCGCCCTTGAGCTTCTTGCCCTGCAGCCGGAACTTAATGTGCCCCCGCTCCCACTGCCGCAATGCTGGCGTATCGCCCAGAATTTCGTAATCCCCCAAATCCCAAACAATCACCTCGCCCGCCCCGTAATTGCCCTCCGGAATCGTCCCCTCAAACGTCAGATATTCGAGCGGATGATCCTCTGTCGCCATCGCCAACCGCCGCACGTCCGGATCGAGGCTTGGCCCTTTGGGCACCGCCCACGATTTCAAAACGTCGTCTATTTCCAGCCGTAAATCGTAGTGCAAACGCGATGCATGGTGCTCCTGCACGCAAAAGCGCCAGCCGGCGTGCGCCGGCGGGGGCACCACCTCCAACTTTGGGCCTGGCTCCGGAGTGGACGCGAAGTCGCGCTTGTGTCGATACGTCCGCAACTGGCTCCCGAGGGCCATTAACCCTAAGGATGCATCCAAAACAGGTATGGCGAGCGTCTGGTCGGGCTTTCTTACGTTCGGGCTGGTGACGCTGCCGGTACGTCTGTTCTCCGGCGCGCGCGGCGAGCGGATCAGCTTCCACATGCTCCATGACAAAGATCATGCCCGCCTCAAGCAGCAGATGCTCTGCTCCCTCGACGGCGAAGTGGTCGAACGCAAAGACACCGTGCGCGGCTACGAGTACGCCAAGGGTGAATATGTTGTCATCCCGGAAGAAGAGATCAAGGCCGCCGCCCCGCCCACCGAACGCCAGTTGGAAATCCTCGAGTTCTGCCGCGCGGACGAGATCGATCCCGTCTGGTTTGAATCGTCCTACTACCTCATGCCCGAAGCCGCCGGCCAGCGCCCCTATGCCCTGCTGCTACAGGCCATGCGAGACGCCGATCGCTGGGCCGTCGCACAGTTGAGCATGCACAACCGCGAGTATCTCAGCCTGGTCCGCCCCTCCGCGCTCGCCGGCGTGCCCGACGGCCATCCTGGCCGCAACCGCTGGGGATTGCTCCTGCACACCCTGTTTTACCTCGACGAAATTCGCGTCGCCGACGGCTTTGGCTCCATCGCCGCCGACCCCAAGCCTGCCGAATTGAAGCTCGCCGCGCAGCTCATCGAGGGTCTGACCCAGCCCTTCGATCCCACTCGCTTCGAGGATCACTATCGCAAAAACCTCGAGCAACTGGTGGCCGCCGCCCTCGAAGGCCAGCCCGCACCCAAGCACGCCCCCGCCCGCCGCCTCCAGCCCGTCGCCGACCTCATGCAGTCCCTCAAAGCCAGCCTCGAACAGCAATCCAAGACTCCGGCCGCCAAAAAGCCTCCCGCCCGCGCCAAACCGCGCAAGCCCCGCGCCGCCTGAAGTTTCCCTGTAACCGTCGGAGCGGCAATGGGGGAGCCGACCAACGGAAGGCGTGGGGCGCAGCCCCAGTAAAGGCGGCGTGAGCCGCATATACTGGTCTGTGACCCCGAAAACATTACGCGAGGGCCGGGCTGGGGATCCTGGGGCCCCCAGCCCGGCCGAGCGTCAAGCTGGTGGCGTGGCACAGCCACGCCAGGCCCCGCGCCAGTCAATGGACCCGCGCTTCCGCGAAAACCTGATTGCGCTGATTACCCGCACCTCGACCGACCTGCCGCCCGACGTCCGCGCCGCCATGCAGCGCGCCACCGGCCGCGAAGTGGCCGAGCACCCGCAGGGAAATCAGGCGACGCAGGCCCTGAACATCATCGGCACCAACATCCAGATGGCCGCGGGCGACGAAGGCCCGGTCTGTCAGGACACCGGCATGCCGACGTTCTTCATCCACACTCCCGTCGGCTTCAATCAAATCCTGCTCCGCCGCGAAATTCTCGCCGCGCTCGAAGAAGCCACCCGGCGCGGCAAACTCCGCCCCAACAGCGTCGATTCGCTCACCGGCACAAACAGCGGCAACAACCTCGGCCCCGGCACGCCCGTCATTCACTTCGAGCAGTGGGAAAACGACAGTGACGTCGAAATCAAGCTGCTGCTCAAAGGCGGCGGCTGCGAAAACAAAAACATCCAGTACTCCCTTCCCTGCACGCTGGACCACTTAGGCCGCGCCGGCCGCGACATGGATGGCATCCGCAAATGCATTCTGCACGCCGTCTGGCAGGCGCAAGGCCAGGGCTGTGCGCCCGGCGCGCTGGGCGTGGCCATTGGCGGCGACCGCACCTCCGGCTACGATGCCGCCAAGCAGCAGCTTCTGCGCCCGCTCGATGACACCAACTCCGATTCGCGCCTCGCCGAACTCGAAACCTACGTCCTCGACCGCGCCAATACGCTGGGCATCGGAACCATGGGCTTTGGCGGCGGCGTGTCGCTGATCGGCTGCAAGGCGACCGCGCTGAATCGCCTTCCCGCCAGCTTTTTCGTCTCCGTCGCCTACGACTGCTGGGCCTATCGCCGCCGCGGCCTGGTGCTCGACGCTGCCTCGGGCGCCGTGCGCCACTGGCTCTACGGCGATCCGCCCCTCGCCGGTCAGGAACCCAAAGCGCCAGAGTCGGTCGAGGTCCCCGCAGGCATCCATCTGCGCGCGCCCGTTGCCGAAGCCGACATCCGCAAGCTCAAGGTCGGCGACATGGTGCTGATTTCCGGCGTCATGGTCACTGGCCGCGACGCCGTCCACGGCTACCTCATGCACAACGACCCTCCCGTCGATCTGCGCGACGCCGTGCTCTATCACTGCGGTCCGGTCGTCCGCAAAGACGCTGCCGGCGCCTGGACCATCACCGCCGCCGGTCCCACCACCAGCATCCGCGAAGAACCCTACGAGGCCGACCTGCTCCGCCGCTTCGGCATGCGCGTCATCATTGGCAAGGGCGGCATGGGACCCAAAACCCTCGCGGCTCTCCAGGAATGTGGCGCCGTCTACCTCAACGCCGTCGGCGGAGCGGCGCAATATTATGGCCGCGCCATCAAGAAAGTCCGCGCCGTCCATCTGCTGGAATTCGGCACGCCCGAGGCCATGTGGGAGCTCGAGGTCGAGAACTTCCCCGCCGTCGTCACCATGGACAGTCATGGCCACAGCCTCCACGATCACGTCCGTGAGGACTCCGGCCAGGCCCTTCATGCGCTGGAACCCGAAACCATCGCTACACACAAATAGGTCCTGATCCGCTAGAATGTCTCCTTATGCCTTTTAAGGTTGCGGTGCTGCGGGAGACCCGCGCAGGGGAAGCGCGCACGGCCATGGTGCCGGCAGTCGCAACGCAATTGGAAAAACTCGGCGCCGAAATCACCTGCCAAGCCGGTCCCGCCGCGGTTGCCGCCGCCGATCTTGTCCTTGGCGTCCAGCCCCCCAGCGAAGCTGTTATCGCCGCCATGCGGCCCGAGGCCATCCTCATCTCCTTCCTTTACGCCCAGCAAAACCTCGACCTCGTCGCCACGCTCCGCGACCGCAGGATCACCGCCTTCGCCATGGAGCTGGTCCCGCGCATCTCGCGCGCCCAGCCCCTCGATGCCCTTTCCAGTCAGGCCGCCCTCGCCGGCTACTATGCCGTCCTGCTGGGCGCGATCCATCTGCCGCGTGTGCTGCCGCGCATGACCACCGCCGCCGGTGTCATCCGCCCCGCCACCGCGCTGGTCATGGGCCTCGGCGTCGCCGGCCTGCAGGCCATTGCCACCCTCCGCCGTCTCGGCGCGGTGATTGAGGCCTACGACGTGCGCCCCGAAACCAAGGAAGAAGCCGAATCCCTCGGCGCCAAGTTCGTCTCCACCGGCGTCGATGCGCGCGGCGAAGGCGGCTACGCCCGCGAGCTCACGCCCGAAGAGCGCGACAGAATCGCCGCCGTTGTCACCACCCATATTCAGAAAGCCGACCTTATCGTTACTGCCGCCGCCGTGCCCGGCCGCCGCGCTCCCCGCCTCATTACCGCCGAGCAGGTCGCCGGCATGAAGCCCGGCGCCGTCATCGTCGATCTGGGCGCCGAAGGTGGCGGCAACTGCGCCCTCAGCCAGCCCGGCGAAATTGTGCACGCCTCCGGCCGTGGCGGCGAAGTCACCATTCTCGCGCCCCTGAACATCACCTCGCACCTGGCCGAAAACGCCAGCGAGCTCTACGCCAAAAACGTCTTCAACCTGCTCAAGCTCATGATCCACGAGGGCTCCCTCGCCCTCGACTGGAGCGATGAAGTCGTCGCCCAAACCGCCCTCACCCACGCCGGCGAAATCAAGAACCCCGCCGTCCGCGCCGCCCTCGAAGCCGCGCCCGACGCGGCAGCCTGGACACGCCCTGAGCGGCAGCGGGCGTGCGGTGCCGAGGAGCGAATTCCGGCACAGCGAGCGGAAGCGAGCGTCCCGAATAGGGGTGGCGAGCCACCCCGCCAGGGAACCTAAGCTATGGAAACCACGCTGGTCGGCTTTGTCGCCCTCTATATCGTCATGCTGGCGGCCTTCACCGGCATTGAGATCATCGGCCGCGTGCCCGCTATTCTGCACACTCCGCTGATGTCGGGCTCCAACTTCGTCCACGGCATCGTCGTGGTCGGCGCCATGTACGCCCTGTTCAACGCCGTAACGCCCGCGCAGCAGATCATCGGCTTTGTGGGCGTGCTCCTCGGCGCCGGCAATTGCGCCGGCGGCTACGTCTCGACGGAAAGGATGCTGGAGATGTTCAAATCCAGCAAGAGCTAGCCCCCAGGAAGAAACGGATGCACCCCACCCCCCGCCTCATCATCGACGCCGCCGATTTCATCGCCGCGCTGCTCTTCATCCTCGGCCTCAAGCGCATGTCCTCACCCGTGACCGCGCGCAACGGCATCGTCGTCGCTGGCTGGGGCGTCCTCATCGCCACCCTCGCCAGCTTCCTCTATTGGTTTGGCGTCACCCCTGCGGCGCAGCCGCACCTCGGCCTCAACCTGGCGCTGATCATCATTGCCCTGGCATTGGGCTTCCTCTGGGCCTGGATCACCGGCAAGCGCGTCCCCATGACGCAAATGCCGCAGATGGTGGCGCTCTACAACGGCATGGGCGGCGGCGCCGCCGCCTGCATTGCCGCCGTCGAGTTGAGCGGCCACGAAGCGCTGACCACCGGCAAGTTGATTCCCGCCCTCATCGGCGCGCTCATCGGCTGCGTCTCGCTCTCCGGCTCCCTCATCGCCTGGGCCAAGCTTGACGGCAAAATGAACAAGACCTTGCACTGGACGGGCCAGCAAGCCACCAACTTCACCGCCCTCGGCATCGCCGTCGCCCTCGGCCTCTATGTCATCCTCGCCGCCAACGGCCAGGCCAATACCGCCGTCGTCGTTCTCTATTTTGTTGTCGCCTTGGCCTTCGGCGTGCTCGCCACCATCCCCATCGGCGGCGCCGACATGCCGGTGTTGATTTCGCTCTACAACGCCATGACCGGCATTGCCGTAGCCATCGAAGGCTACGTCCTGCAGAACCCTGTGCTCATCATCGCTGGCGTGGTGGTTGGCGCCGCCGGCACGCTGCTCACGCTGGCCATGGCCAAGGGCATGAACCGCTCCATCTCGAACGTCCTCTTCAGCCGCTTCGGCGCCACCGCCGCCGCCACCGGCTCAGGCGAAATCAAAGGCACCATGAAGCCGGTCGAACCCAGCGATGCCGCCATCGCCATGCGCTACGCCGGCAAGGTACTCATCATCCCCGGCTACGGCCTCGCGGTTGCGCAAGCGCAGTACAAGCTCTGGGAATTCGTCAAACTGCTGCAGACCGCCGGCGTCGAAGTCGCCTTCGCGGTCCATCCCGTCGCCGGCCGCATGCCCGGTCACATGGATGTCCTCCTCGCCGAAGCCGGCGTTCCCTACGACCTCATGAAGGAACTCGACGAGGTCAACGACGAGTTCGCCTCGACCGACGTCGCCCTCGTCATCGGCGCCAACGACGTCGTCAACCCCGCCGCTCGCACCGACAAATCCTCGCCCATCTACGGCATGCCCATCCTCAACGCCGACCACGCCCATCAGGTCTACGTCATCAAGCGCGGCCAGGGCAAAGGCTACTCCGGCGTCGAAAACGAACTCTTCTACGCCGATAACACCAACATGGTCTACGGCGACGCCCAGGCCGTCCTGGTCAAATTCATCGCCGCCCTCAAAGAACTCGGCGCCGCCGCCTGACGGCGCCACGCGTTCACTCCCGGCCAGGAGCCGACGCACGGGCCAGCCGCCGACTCAGGCCGGCAAGAAAACTGTCGAGTTCGCAGCGCAGTGCATTGTAGCGAGAGTAGGCATCGCCGCCCTGTTGCTGCAATTCCCGATACAGCGCCAGTTCGGGATCGGGCCAGTCCTGGCTTGGCCCGCTCAGCAGTCCGGCGCGTCGTAGGCGGCCTTCCGCCATGGCCACCAACAGACCGGCGGCCGTGCGCCGTCCCGCCTCGTAATCCGCCAGGCCCGCCGTCACCAGCTCCGCACCAGGCAGGCCATCGACAAGCTCCCGGTTATCCATCACAGAACCCCTCAAGTTTCGGCCTATCAGTCGCTGCCCGAGCGCCCTCGCCGCGCGCCCGCGATGTAGAATGGCGGTAAGCCATGTCTGCCCCACCCAACGGCGAACGCCGGCCAACCACCGAGTACGGTTACACTGTCGTATTCGAACCCTTGCCCGAGGGCGGCTACGGCGTACTCGTCCCCGCAATACCGGAAATCACAACCTTCGGCGCGACGCTCGACGCAGCTCGTGCCATGGCCAAGGATGCGATCCGTTGCTTCCTCGAGAGCGCCCTCGAGACGGGCGAGCCCATTCCGCGCGATATCGGCGCGCTCACCACCGAACGCATCGCGGTCATCGTGTGAACGCGCACGCTAGATGCCTCGGCTTCCGGTCCTGAGCGCCAAAGAAGTTGTCGCAGCACTTTTGCGTGCCGGATTTTACATTCATCATCAAACCGGTAGCCACGCCCGTCTTCTGCACCGCGACCGCCCAGAACTCCGCGTAACCATCCCCATGCACGCCGGCGATGTGCCACCCAGCCTGCTCAAATCCCGCATCCTGAAGCAGGCCGGCCTCACGGAAGACGAGTTCCGCCGCCTGCTTTAGTGCTGCGCAATCCGCTCGCGGCAGAACGCCAGCGGCTCCTCCGCTTCCGGCAGTCCCGCCGCCGCAGCGCGCTCCAGCCACGGCAGCGCCTCGGCCGGGTTCTCAAACCCCTGCAGCAGCAGCAATCCCTTATTCAGCATCAGCAGGTGGTTGCCAGGGTCAGCCTCCAGCGCCCGGTTCAGGCTGTCGAGCGCCTCGGGGAACTGTTCGGCGCGCAGCAGCAATCCCGCACGATTCGACCACGCAGCTGTCAGCAGCGCCGGATTGCCGGCAGCGCAGGCAATCAGCCGGTCGTACGCCGCCAGCGCCGGTTCAAACCGTTCCAGGTCCTCCAGCACCAGCGCCTTGCCCAGCCAGGCCGGCGCGTATGCTGCATCCAGCGCCAGCGCCCGCTCAACCGCCGCCAGCGCGCTGCTGTTGCGCTCCTCGGCGTGCAGGCGGCGCGCTTCCGCTACCCATTCCGCCGCCGTCGTCGGCTCAGCGACTGGCGGCAATCCGGGCACGGGCACCCTCCAGAATGTGCGGCAGCCGGCTGCCCGGCATGGAAATCGTCTGGTCGCGCTCCGGGCCTGTCGACACCATCGCGATATCGAGGCCGGTCTTCTTTCCCAGAAATGCCAGATACGCGCGCGCCGCCGCGGGCAGTTGCTCCGGCCGCGTCATGCCCTCGGTGCTAGTCTGCCAGCCCGGCAGCTCCTCATACTGCGGCTCCAGCTTGTTCCAGGCGAGCGCCGCCGCGGGCGGCGAAACCGTCGCCTTGCCCTGCATGCGATAGCCGGTGCACACCGGAATGCGCTCAAGCTGATCGAGCACGTCCAATTTGGTAATGATCAGCGTTTCGAAGCCATTAACCATGGCGGCGTAGCGCATCAGTGGCACGTCAAACCAGCCCACCCGCCGCGGCCGTCCGGTCACGCTGCCAAATTCATTGCCGCGCTGCCGCAGCCCGTCGGCGCACTCGCCCTCGGCCTCGGTCGGAAACGGCCCTCCGCCCACGCGCGTGCAGTACGCCTTGCTGACGCCCACCACCGCGCCGATGCGCGTCGGTGCCAGCCCCGTTCCCGTGCACGCCCCGCCCGCGGTGGTGCTGCTCGAGGTGACGAATGGGTACGTGCCGTGATCAATATCCAGCAGCGCGCCCTGCGCCCCTTCCAGCAGAATCGACTCGCCCCGCTCTGCCGCCTGATTCAGCGTCCACGCCGTGTCGGCCACATAAGGCCGGATCTGCTCGCTCAGCGCCACATAGGTCTCATAAATCTGGCCCGCATCGAGCGGTTCCGAGCCGTACAGCGCCCTGGCGATGGCGTTCTTTTCCGCCAGCGCGTTTGTAATGTGGCTGCGCAGCAACTCGCGGTCGTACAGGTCCTGCAGCCGCAGCCCCCGCCGCCCCATCTTGTCTTCATACGCCGGCCCGATGCCGCGCGAGGTTGTGCCGATCTTCACCCGCCCCGGCGCGTTCTCCGCCGCCAGCTCGATCATGCGGTGATACGGCAGAATAATGTGCGCCCGCCGCGAAACCTGCAGCCGTCCCTTCACTTCGACGCCTGCGGCTTCCAGCGCCGCAATCTCGTCCACCAGCGCCTGCGGATCGACCACCACCCCGTTGCCGATCACCGCCTTCGCGCCGCTCAGAATGCCGCAGGGGATCAACTGCAGCACGAACTTGCGCTCGCCAATGACCACCGTATGCCCGGCGTTGTGGCCGCCCTGGCTGCGCGCCACCCAGCCGAAGTGGCACGACAGCAGGTCCACAATTTTGCCTTTGCCTTCGTCGCCCCATTGGGCGCCGACGACCACCACTGCGCAGGTTTCCATTTGTCTTAGTGAACCGGCGCGGGCTGCAAGTGCCGGTCGAGCGTGCGCCGCAGTACGTCTTTGCTGACGTAGCCCACAATCTGTTCCTCGACCTTGCCGTTGCGGAACAGCAGCAGCGTCGGAATCCCCTGCACCTGATAGGCGCCCGCGGTGCGGACGTTCTGATCCACGTCCAGCTTGCCCACCTTGAGCTTGCCGGCCAGCTCCCCGGCGACCGCCTCCACGTGCGGCGCCAACTGGCGGCACGGCCCGCACCACGTTGCCCAGAAATCCACCAGCACCGGCATGTCGGATTTCAGCACTTCCGTCTCAAAGTTGGCATCGGTAAACGTGGCGACATTCGCGGCCATGGCAATCTCCTCCAAGTAGTATTGTACCGGAAACCTATGAAGGCTCCCCGAGGCCAGAACTTCCTCTATCAGCCGCAATGGCTGCGCCGTGTGGCCGCCGCCATCGGCCCCAGCGACGCGCTGCTCGAAATTGGCGGCGGACCCGGTGGCCTCTCAGTCGAGCTGGCCAAGACAGCCCGCCGCCTCTGGGTCGTCGAAGTCGATCCCTCGCTCGCCGCCGCTCTGCGTCAGCGCCTCCCGCAAACGCACGTCCAGGTCATCGAGGCCGACATCCTGCAACTCGATCTGGCCCAATTCGACCCAGAGCCGCTGCGCGTCGCCGGCAACCTGCCCTACTACATCACCAGCCCCATTCTGCTGCACCTGTTCCGCTATGCCGAACGCATCACCGACGCCGCCGTAATGGTCCAGCGCGAAGTCGCCGAGCGCCTCACCGCCCAGCCCGGCAGCAAAGCCTTCGGCCTGCTCTCCGCCACCACCCAGTTCTACGCCCGCGCCGAACGCCTCTTCGACATCCCTCCCGGCGCCTTCCGCCCCGCACCCAAAGTGCATTCCTCCCTCGTCCGCCTGACCATGGCGCCGCAGGCCGCCGCCCTCGGCGTCGAGCCCGAACCCTTCCTCGCCTTCCTCCGCCGCGGCTTCGCCCACAAGCGCAAACAGCTCGCCACCTACCTCACCGACCCCACCCGCGCCGGTCTCCCCCCGCGCGCCCGTGCCGAAGATCTCACCCTCGTCCAATGGGCACAACTTTACCTGGGCAACCTCAAAGATCCTCTGGCCTGAGGCCTGTAGCCTTTGCGATTCTCACCAGCATGCGCGGCCCAATTTCTTCCTGCTCGTGAAACGCGAACACAAAATCAGGCTTGCCGGTGCGCTTTAAGGCGAGCCTGAACAGCAGCAGCATCACACGTGACATGCAGCTTGACGCCTTCGCGGAAAAGTCCGCCCGGCGCGTTTCCGTCGCTTCCCACCGCGACCGCCTGCTGCCCGAGTTGATGGCTGTCCATGGAGCCTGGAACAACGACATTCAGCGCATGATTCAGGCAGGTATCGCAATCCAGCTCGCCTTGCAATATATCACCCGCGAGACCTGTGATTTCCGCCGCCGTCGTGCCCGGCGTGCCGTTGCCGCCGAGTGAGCCTTCGACGACCTTGCCAATGTTGGTGCTCGCCGGCTTGCCCTGGGCGTCGGCCGTCAGCTTCCGGAGTCACCACGGATCCGACGGGCGGTGGGCAGATTGCGTTTTACGCCTCGCTGCCCAAGGCGCCTGATCTCACTGGCATGAGCCTGGGCGGCCAGCACCTGTCGATTTACTACTGAGCCAAGGCTTCTGAGTCAGTGTAGTGTTACAATGTGGCCGTCCGGGTCCCCGCGGTCGTTACCGGTCACGTTGTATGGCAGCTGCTTCCCCATCTTCACCCATCGTCAGTTTCGGACTGTACGAGCTGGATCCGGCGCGCTGGGAGCTGCGGCGCGAAGGGATGCTGATCAAACTGCAGCAGCAGCCCTGCCAACTGCTCTACCTTTTGTCCTCGTACCCGCAGGAAGTGATCGGGCGCGAGGAAATCCGCCGTAACATCTGGCCGGACGAAGTATCGGGTGAGTTTGGAGCGCGTATCAATTACTGTATCGCGCAAATCCGCGACGCGCTGGGCGACAGCGCCGAAAATCCGCGCTTCATCAAGACGGTACGCGGCAAGGGCTACTGCTTTGTCGCGCCCCGCCTTGATGCCTCCGCTGTGGTGGCGCCGGTGCACAGGCAAAAATGGGCGTTGCCGCTCGTGCTGGTGGGAGTAGCCATGCTTCTGACGAGTGTTGTTCTATTCCGGCGGGGGCGGCAACCCAGCACGCTACCCTCGATCGGAGTCGGCGCGGCAATCACGCTGCTCGTCACACGGGGCGAGATACTGGGACTGATCTACGCTCACGGGTACCTCTACTACACGGCGGCAGGTCTGGCGGGGCGCGAGACACTGTTCCGTGTGGCCGAAGGTGGCGGGTCGCCTCAACCGCTTCTGTCGGGACTGAATGAGCCGGAGGCGCTGGCGGTATCGCCCGACGGGAGCACGCTGGCGATCGGCCAGACCCAGTATACCGGTGTCCCCTCGCCGGACTGGCTGCTGCCCGCCAGCGGTGGAAAGCTGAAACCGTTCGGCGAGGTGTGCGGCGGCGCGGTAGCATGGAGCCCGGACGGACACTCTGTTGCGTTCCTCAAACAAAACATGCTCATGCTGGCGGACGGACAGGGAAAGCACGCCCACGCGCTGGCGAAGTTCCCACGAGTCGACGCGGAAGCCCTCGCATGGTCACCGCATGGACGCACCCTTGCGGTCGCTACGCAGAATCTTGTCGCCGCCAGTGTCGATATTTGGCTGGAGACAACCGCCGGTGGCCCGCCGCGCCACCTTGTAACGTTGCAAGATCAGTCATCGCCCTGGGGCCTGACCTGGCTGCCGGGCGGACATCGTTTGCTGCTCGGAACCGGTAACCGGAGTACCTCGATGAAGTCGGTGACGGCAGTGACGCTCCCTCCGCAAGGGGGCAAACCAGCCGCACCGCAAGTGCTGTGGACAGGCAGCAACTATGGAGAATCAAGCGGCCCTGCGCTGGACGACCAGGGGCGGCTTTTAATCGGGGACGCGGAAGCGTCCGCAACATCACTGCTGCGCTGGCAGCCGGCACACCACCGATTCACCCGCTCGTTGCCGGGCGTGCGTGAACTCGATTACAGCCCGGACCACACGCAGATCGCTTATGTGCGGGCCGCCGACGGATCGCTCTGGATCGCGCGCGCGGACGGGAGCCAGGCGCGCGCGATCGCGGGCCCACCGGAGCAGACGATGCTGCCGCGCTGGTCGCCGGACGGTACGCGCCTGGCTTTTTCCGCGCTGCCGCCGAAGGGCAACTGGCGGTTGTACGTGGCCGCAACCCGCGGCCAGGCAAAGCCAGAGCCGCTACCCAGTCCCAACCCCTGGAACGGCCAGGGGGCACCGACATGGCTGCCGAACAACCGCAGCCTGATTTACGCCAACGTGGCGTGCACGCAGGCCACAACCTGCGGCGTACACCGCCTTGATCTCACCAGCCAGCGAGACACCATGCTGCCAGGATCCGCAGGGATGCGCACCGCGCGCGTGTCGCCCGACGGACGCTGGATCGCCGCGCTGCAGGGGTTTGGTTCCGCGGTCATGCTCTACGATCTCGACCACCCAGGGCGTGGCTGGCAGACGTTCTGGCCGCACCCGGTGGGCGACTTCCTGGCGTGGGCGGCCGACAGCCGGAGCCTGTTTTTCGTCACACTCGGAGCGCAAGCAGTCGCCGTCGAGCGGATCGCGGTCAACGGCGGCAGCCCCCACGTGGTGGCGAGCGAGGCCGACCCAGCACCCGGCTTCGTACAGCCCTTCGATTGGTTCGGTCTGGCGCCCGGCAACCTGCCCCTGCTCAGCCAGGCGCGCCTGGAACTGCAGATCGAAGCCATCCCGCTGCGACCGCACTGAGTGCGGCACGGGACCTCGCCGGCACGACCTCATATAGTAACGCAAATCGCTGATTCTGCAGCTCTTCGCGCCTTATACACAGATAAGCAATTCCTTAGTTGACGGCCCTCCTCGCGCTGCCCAAAGTGGTGGGGCCGCCAGCGGCGCGGGCGGGCGCATGTCGCCGAAGCGGAGATAGTTCACTCGCATGAACGAAAATTGGGGACAGGTCGGTTTAGCGGTTGCCTTTGTACTGTCACTTTTGGCGGCGACAGTGATGGCACAGACGCCGAAGCGCAATCCGTATCCAGGCGGAGATCGCCCTTCCGAGCGGGCACAATGGTTCATGCGGACGCGGCGCTCACGCGACGCTATTTCGCCGGCGGCGCACCGTTACGAAGCCGTAGCGGAAGCCCGGCGCCTGCCAGTGCTGCGACCCCGGCTGCGCAGTCCTGTGGCAGGGGCGACCATGGGGGCCTATGGCCTGCCAGGACTGGGCAGTGACTGGACGGAATTGGGCCCGCGCCCGGAGACAGATCCATTTTGGGGCAACGTCGCCGGGCGGCTGACGGCCATCGCCGTTGATCTGGGCAAGGATTCATCCGGCAATACGGTCTACCTCGGCGGGGCCGACGGAGGCTTATGGTTGTCGACCAACGCGCTCGGTGCCAACCCTACATTCACGCCGATCGGTGACAGCCTGCCCAGCCTATCGATCGGCAGCATCGCCCTCGACGATTCAACCACCCCAACAACGATCTATGTGGGCACGGGCGAGGCCAACTATAGCGGAGACAGCTACTACGGTGACGGGGTTTTTAAGTCCACCGATGGCGGCCAGACGTGGATGACGGGCTCGGGCGTGGACTTTCTGGGGAGTGCCGTATCGAGCCTGCTGGTCGATCCCACCAATCCGCAGGTCCTGATTGCGGGCATCGGTTATAGTGGCGCAGCCACCAGGGATGCCACTGCTTCCAGCCCAATTCTTGGTATCGTGCGATCGGACGATGGCGGCGCGACCTGGTTACAGGTGTACAGCGCCTTCTGGGTATCCGATGTGATCTACGACCCAGCCGATCAGGACTACTATGCCGCAACGCTCGATGGACAATTCGAGCGTTCGACCGACCGGGGCCAGACGTGGGCGGATTTGCCGGATCCGTACGCACCGGACACCTACGCAGGCCGCACCTCGCTGGCGGTTCGCGGCACGACGCTGTTCGCACTGGTTGCCGATTCCGATGGCAAGCCGCTGAGTGCGAGTGATTGCGCCGGCTGCACCGGACTCATGGAGTCCGGCGACGAGGGCCAGACCTGGACCTCGCTCAATCTCCCGGACGGGTTGTTCTACAACGGCGCAGGGCACCAGGGTTGGTATGACCAGTACATTGCGGCGCCGGCCGGCACCACGGAGCTCATCGTGGGTGGCATCGACGTGTGGGTGGGTACCGCCTCTTCGGGGAACACCCTCACCTGGACCAACCTCACCAACTCCTACACAACCGGTTCTGTGCATCCGGACCAGCACGCCGTCTGGTGCCTGTCGCCACAGTCCTGGATCATCGCCAATGACGGCGGCGCATGGAGCACGACCGATGCTGGCACCGATTGGGCGAACCTCAACGCCACACTGGGAACGATTCAGTTCGAGAGCATCAGCACGGTTCCAGGCGCGCCGGGTTCCGTCTTTGGCGGCTCGCAGGACAACGGCACGGCGCTGGCGACCGCAAGCAGCGGCACGACGTGGAGCGAGGTCTGGGGTGGTGACGGCGGCTACACGGCGGCGAACCCAGCCGATCCCAGCCAGCTTTTCACCGAAAACTACGACGTGTCTCTGCAGCGTTCCGACGACGGCGGCGCCAATTGGCAGCCGGTTGTGACCGATACCACCATCACCGAAGGCACTCAGTTTTATGTCCCCTACGTTCTGAACCCAGCAGATTCAAGCAACATTTACCTGCTCACCAGCGACACCGTCTGGAGAGGACCGGCTGTACCTCCATCGACCGGCGCGGGTTGGGCGGCTATCAGCGCTGACCTGGTTGCCTCGCCTGTTTATCTGAATGCGCTGGCAGCAGCCCCCAACGCCGCCGGCGTGGTCTATGTGGGGGCCTCCGACGGCTCGCTGACCGTCAGCAGCGATGCCGATGCCACTTCCACCCAGCCCGTGTGGACGCAGATGCAGCCAGGCGATAACGGGCTGGGGCCGGTTTCGGCCGTTGCCGTCAGCCCGCGGAGCGCCCAAACGGTTTACTGGGGCCTGGGATATCTGGGAGCGAGCGCCTACCTGTTCAAAAGCGCCGATGGGGGGAAAACGGCGGTCAACATTGCTGGTGATCTGCCCGGGGTTCCAATCAACGCCATCCTGATCGACCCGTACGCACCGGAGAACATATACGTTGCCACCGACGTGGGCGTTTTTCTGGCGACGGATGGCGGAACAGCCAACGAACAATGGCTGAGCGTCGGTGACAATCTCCCTGCTGCTGCTGTGCTCAGCCTCGCGTTCGCGGTCGACGCAAACGCTAATCCCATTTTGCTGGCGGGTACGCATGGCCGCGGAGCCTGGAGCATTCCCGCCGCCACGCTAGACACGGCGGAAGCCGTCGTCTCGACCTCTGGGCTAGTTTTCAAGCCGCAGGCGATTGCCGCATCCGGCACAGCACAGTCGGTAACGTTGAGAAATGTCGGTGGCGCTGCACTCACCCTCGCCGGCATCACTACCTCCGGGGACTTCTCTCAAACCAACAACTGCGGCACCAGTCTTGCCGTCGGCGCTACTTGCTCCATTTCCGTCACCTTTACGCCTACCGCAATGGGCCTTCGCAAAGGCGCGCTCACAGTGGCCGACACCGCGGCGATCCCGGCCCAGACCGTGGCGCTATCGGGCATGGGCTTGTCGATTAATCCTGTGGCGACACTCTCAACCACCTCGCTCACCTTCGCCAGCGAGTATATTGGCTCCTCTGGCCCAACGCAAACGGTTACGCTCACCAACAGCGGTGCCCACGCTCTTGCCATCACAAACGTCACCACTTCCGGCGACTTCTCCCAGACCAACACCTGCGGTAGCAGCGTGGCTGGTGGGGCCACCTGTGCCATCACGGTCAGCTTTATGCCGACAGCTTCGGGCAGCCGGACCGGCACGCTCACCTTCACTGACAATGCCGCCGATTCGCCACAGTCGGTATCGCTCTCGGGTACGGGAACGCTTGCTTCTGCAGCCACGCTTTCGCCGGCTTCCCTGAGCTTCGCCGCTCAGGTGGTCGGACAAGCAAGCATGGCACAGACCGTTACGCTGACCAACTCCGGTGACCTGACACTCACTATTGCCAGCATTGCCGCCTCGGGCGACTTCGCCGAGACCAACACCTGCGGCAGCAGCGTGGTGGCCTCAGCTAACTGCACAGTATCGATCACCTTCGAACCCACGGCCACAGGGAATAGAACCGGCACGCTCACCTTTACCGACAATGCTCCCAATTCGCCGCAGGTGGTCTCTCTTTTGGGCAAGGGCTTGTCGCTAAATCCCGTAGCTACGCTCTCGGCCACTTCGCTCACTTTTGCGAGCCAAGCGGTCGGCACGGACAGCACCATGCGGGAGGTAACCCTCACCAACTCGGGCCAGAACGATCTTGTCATTACAAGCGTTACAACTTCGGGCGACTTCTCCGAGGCGAACGCCTGCGGCAGTAGCGTGGCAGGCGGCGCTAACTGCGTGATCTTCATTACCTTCAAACCCACGGCCACAGGTAATCGAACCGGCGCGCTCGCCATCACCGACAATTCTGCCGGCTCGCCACAGTCGGTTGCCCTCTCCGGCACCGGCACGCCTGCCCCTCCCGCAGCCTCGTTATCGCCCGTGTCGCTGAACTTCTCTAGTCAAGAGATCGAACAGGTCAGCGCGGCTCAGGCCATTACGCTGACCAACTCCGGCGGTTCGGCGCTCATCATCACCGGTATTGCCACAGCGGGCGACTTCGCCGAAACCAACACCTGCGGCAGCAGCGTAGCGGCCGCAGCCAACTGCACAATCTCCGTCACCTTCAAACCCACGGCAGGGGGCAACCGCTTCGGCACGCTCACCTTCACCGACAATGCCTCCGATTCACCGCAAGCAGTCCCTCTCTTTGGCCCGGGCCTGCAGGTAAATCCGGTAGCTACGTTCTCGCCCACATCGCTCACCTTCGCGAGCCAAGTTGTCGGCTCGGTCAGCCCCGCGCATGTGATCGTCCTCAGCAACGGCGGTGCGAGCGCTCTGGCCATTACCAGCATTTCCGCTTCGGGCGACTTCTTCGAGACCAACTACTGCGGCAGCAGCGTCGTAGGTGGGGGCGCTTGCATAATCTCGGTCACCTTCAAGCCCACGACGACAGGCAATCGAGCTGGCTCGCTTACCGTCGCCGATAATGCTGCTGATTCACCACAATCGATTTCCCTCGCCGGCACGGGCAAATCTGCCACCCCGGCGGTCACGCTGTCGCCAGCATCGCTGACCTTCGCCAGGCAAACGGTCGGACAGGCCGGCATAGCGCAGACTGTTACGCTGACCAACTCTGGCGGCTCGGCACTCGCCATCACCAGCATCACCGCCTCGGGCGACTTCACCCAGACCAACACCTGCGGCAGCAGCGTCGCCGCTGGGGCCAA